>JAJZBR010000039.1 GCA_021798795.1 Pseudomonadota bacterium | reverse complement strand
TGTTTTCAAAGGATCCGGTCCGGATCGTTCCGGCCTCCGGCTGGTCCATCAATCAAGTGGCTCGCCGCTCGTTGCTAGAGGATTTAGAGAGAAAGAATCGATTCCGCGTCATAGGTGCCCTTCCCCATGCCGTCCAGAGATGGCTTGTCAGTCAGCAGGTCCGACAGGGGATTGAACTCAGCAAAAAAACACTTCCCGAGATCCAGAAACCCGTGGCCGAGATGGGAACCCAGCTGGTTCTGGTGCTGGCCCCAGGTACCCTTTTTCACGCTGGTGTGAGGTCCCATGCAGCCATGGCATGGTTTGCCGGGCCCGTAGTTGCTGCGGTCGTGAGCGGTCCGGAACACCCGCTAGGGCTCGGGTATGGCGTGATCCAACACAAGGTTCTGGATAGCCGACGCGCGCTGACCCGGGTGGATTTTCAGGTTTGGCTTTTGAACCGACGGGACGGGACAGCGATCGCGCGAACCGGGTGCCGGGCATCCCTTGTGCGGCTTGATGGAGAGGGCAAGACCAATCCACTGGTGAAGGTGCTCTGGATCCACCGTAAAGACCCCATCGCACCCGCAAATCTCACCTACACGAAAAGCCGGATTCTCGCACTCACGAGCCAGGCGATCTGGCGCTGCCTGCACAACTTGAAGCTGAGCTGAGGCGGCCGATCAGGATCAACCTCGCTCCTGGACTCCGTAATCTTTACAGGCTCCGGAGCCGGGTTCATACTCACTCGATGCGATGCACCGGATGGGAGTAACCGTGATTCGATCCGGTCGTCTACGCCAGACGGGGTTTCATGAAGCTCATCACCGCCATCATCAAGCCGTTCAAACTCGATTCCGTCCGCGAAGCTCTGGAAGGCGTCGGGGTCCAGGGGATCACGGTCACCGAAGCCAAGGGTTTCGGCCGCCAGAAGGGCCATACCGAGTTGTATCGCGGAGCCGAGTATCGCGTTGATTTTCTGCCCAAGATCAAAGTCGAGGTGGCGGTCGACGATCGGGATCTCGCCCCCGCCCTCGACGCTATTGCGAATGCGGCCCGAACGGGTAAAATCGGGGATGGCAAGATTTTCGTCCAGGACCTCGTCCGGGTGATTCGTATCCGGACCGGAGAGGAGAATGCGGATGCGCTATCGAGCTGACCACCCGAACCGGCTGCTTGTTTTGCTCGTAGGCGGGCTGGCCTTGGGGCTGTTTTTTGCGGGCCCACTCCGGGCCGATCCTATCTACCGCTGGGTGGGACCCCATGGCACGGTGCATTATTCGGATGTTCCGCACGGCTCCGGTTACGAGCGCGTTCACGTGGGTGTGCCCTCCACTTTCTCCATGCCCGGCACCGCGCACAAGCCGGCTCCCCAACCCCTGGCCCAGGCAAAAAAACCCCTGGGTCCGGTCCATAAAGTGCCTGGACTCACCCCTGCTCAGGCAAAGGCTTTCTGCCGCGTGGCCCGTGGGCGTTACCACAAACTCGAGCCGGTGCGTCGGCTCCAGCTCGTCGAACCCGACGGGAAGTCGAAGTTCCTCTCAGGTCAGAACCTCCAGTCCTACAAAGATGCGGCACGCTCACGCATGCAACTCTTCTGCGGTCAGGCCGGGCATCCGGGCACCTGACGCCCCCCGCGCCACCCCGCGGGGAGCCAACGGGTGGGGAACCGTCTCTTCCTTCATCCGCGCCTTTGGCGCGGGCGCGATGGTTCTCGCGCTCGCCGGGTGTCTCGCACCGCCCCGGATCGTGAGTCCGCCCCGCTCACCCATCGCCGCGCAAGATGTCTGGTTCTATACGAAGCCCCACTGGCCCAAGCCATACCGGATCATCGCCCGTCTCGATACAACCGCCTTGGGCGGGTTTAGCGGAGGCGGGACCAACTGTGCGGCGCTCATGCGGCTCAGGCGCGAGGCCGCAGCGCTCGGGGCCAACGACGTCCTGCTCCGGGTCTCCGCTGTTTTTGGGGCCATCTCACTCAGTCAATACCCTTCCGGACCCGCCTACCAGGGTTTTGCTGCCTACAGTACGAGTCATCCCAAGGCCCACGCCATGATCCTCAACCAGAAGACCTGCAAACGTTACCTGCGCTAGGTTAGGGTTCCGTGAGATTCGCGAAAAGCGCTGGCAGCCCGCTGAGCAGGCTTTGATGGAGTGCGGTGGAGTAATAGCGCAGCTCGGTCTCGCGCGCACGGTGTGGGTCGGTGCGGAAGGTATCGAGCGGCGTCGCGGCCGATGCCAGGGTCACCGACCAGGTACCGGAAGGATAGGTGGGTTGCGGGAACGGAAGGAGCCTTCGGTTGCGGAAGCCTGCAGCGGCGAGCTTCGCGTGGATCGCGCGCACGAGATCAGGATAGAGGAATGGGGATTCGCTCTGGAGGGCCAGGATCCCCTCCGGGCGCAGGCGGCGGCGGCACATTTCATAAAACCCCTTTTCGAAGAGCCCCTCGGCCGGGCCGATGGGGTCGGTGCTGTCGATGAGCAGCACATCGATGCTCCGATCGGGAGCGCGCTCGATCCAGCGGATCGCATCCTCGAAGATGAGCTGCGCGCGTGGATCGTTTTGGGCGGGGGCAAACTCGGGAAAGTAGCGGGCGCCGAGCTCGCTTACGGCACGGTCGATCTCGACCTGGATCACTTCCCGGATACCGGCGTGTTTGAGCGTCTCCGTCAAGGTCCCCCCATCCCCGCCGCCCACGATCACGACCTCTTCCGGAGCCGGATGGGTCCAAAGCGCCGGGTGTGCCAGCATTTCGTGATAGATGAAGTGGTCCCGCTCGGTCAGCATGATGCAGCCATCGATGGCCATGAGCCGGCCGAAATCGGCGGTCTCGAAGATCTCGATCTTCTGGAAGGGACTCACGATCTGATCGAGCTTGCGCCGGATCCTGAGACCGATGGAGCAGCCGGCCTTTGGCGCGGGTTCCACAAACCATTCGGAATCATCCATCATATGGGTTACCTCAACCGTTCCGGGAGATAGTGTACCGTGTCCCACCGATCGCACTTTGCGTCCACTCGCCCGGTGGATCCCGCGCACGCCGCGAGCGGGGATCCCGGTTGGCGCTATGGACTTGCGCGCTGGGCCGATGGGTTCTTTACCGTCGACCCGGCGGGACATCTCGTCGTCTGCCCGGACCGCAGCCGATCGGGAGCTATCGATCTTGAGGCGCTCACTCGCGATCTGCTGAAAGCGGGGCTCCGTTTCCCCATCCTGATCCGCTTCCCCGAGATCCTGAGACAGCGGCTTTGCGAACTGACGCGCGCATTCGCCGACGCAGGCTGCGGCGGGCGATATGCGGGAGGCTATCTGCCGATCTACCCGGTCAAGGTCAACCAGGAACATGCGGTGGTCACATCGCTTGTCGAAGGTGCTCCGGGCGGGATCGGACTCGAAGCGGGCAGCAAGCCGGAACTCGTCATGGCGCTTGCGCTCGCAGAGCCTTGCGGCACGATCATCGCGAACGGCTACAAGGACCGATCCTATATCCGCCTCGCGCTCTTTGCGGGCAAGCTCGGACTGCGGGTTTTTCTGGTGCTCGAGAAACCCTCCGAACTCGATCTCGTGCTCGAGGAGGCCCGTAGGCTCGAATGCATTCCGCGTCTCGGGGTGCGCGTGCGCCTCGCTTCCATCGCCTCGGGCAAATGGCAGAATACCGGTGGCGCCAAATCCAAGTTCGGGTTCACGATCCCGGAACTCCTCGAGACGGTCGACCGGCTGGAGGCGGCCGGAGGATCCGGGAATCTCGAACTCCTGCATTTCCACATGGGTTCCCAAATCGCCAATCTCGGAGATATCCAGGGCGCGCTCCAGGAAGCGGGACGCATCTGGGCGGAACTTCGGGGCCGCGGCATTCCGCTTGGCACGGTCGATGTGGGCGGCGGTCTCGCGGTCGATTACGAGGGAACCCGCTCGAGAAGCGACTGCTCAATGAACTATTCGATGAAGCAGTACGCCGAGGTCATCGTCCGGGCGTTCCAGGAGGCTTCGACCCAGGCGGGCTTGCGGGCTCCGGATCTCATGTCGGAATCCGGCCGCGCGCTTTGCGCACACCACGCCGTCCTCGTGACGGATGTCATCGAGACGGAGCATCTTTCGACGGGCGCGATCCTAAAACCGCGCCCCGATCCGGACTGGGCGCTCCGCGAACTCTGGACGCTCTACGAACGTGACGAGGCATCCGCGGCGCCTGGGGAGGTGTACCAGGAGGCGCTCTACTGGCTCCAGGAAATCCACGCGCGCTTCAGCCGAGGGGCGCTCGACCTCGCCTCGCGCGCCGAGGGCGAACGGCTGTTTCAGTTGCTCATCCAAAGACTCGGCGCACACTGGGATCCCGGCCGGCCGCACCAAACCGAACTCCGGGCGGAACTCGAGGAACGGCTCGCGCAGAAGATGTTCTGCAATCTCTCGATCTTCCAGTCGCTTCCGGACATCTGGGCGCTTGAACAGATCTTCCCGATCGTCCCGCTCGCGGGACTCCTGCACCCGCCGGCCCGCAATGTCCGGCTCTACGATCTCACCTGCGATTCCGATGGGCGCATCGACCGCTATGTCGGCCCCGAGTGCCTGACCCCCGTGCTGCCTCTGCCGGATGCGCCAGCGGGGGCGCTTTGGCTCGGCTTCTTCCTGATCGGAGCCTATCAGGAGATTTTGGGTGACATGCACAACCTCTTCGGGGCGACCGGCCAGGCGAGTGTCGAGGTGGTGGATGGCGCGATCCGCATCTCCCGGGTGCATCCTGGAGATACCGCGCTCGATCTCCTCCGCCATGTGCACTGGGACGAGGCGGAAATCTCGAGCCGACTCGAAGAGAAACTGAAGCGGGCGCACCTCTCCGATGCGACCGGCCAGACGTTTCGCCAAACCGTCGAGAGCGTGCTTTGGGGATCTACCTATCTTTTAGCGGAGGGCGGCTGAAGATGTCCAAGAGACGGGTCATGGCCACATTTTTCGGGCTGGGTGCCATGGGCTGGCCGATGGCCGCGACCCTCGAGCGCGCGCGCCGGTTGTCCGGCGCCTGGAACCGCACCCTCCTGCGCACCCGCGCGTTCACCGCCGCGACCGGCGCGCGGGGCTACGAGAGCCTCGAGGAAGCCGTGGGCTCCGCCCCGGTCCTGATCCTCTGCGTCCGGCAGGACGAAGATCTCTTAGAACTCATCGGGCGGATGAAGCCCGCCCTTGCCCCCGGACAGATCGTCGTGGATTGCTCGACTGTCGCACCCGAGACTGCCCGCAAGGCCCATCGCGAACTCGAGTCGTGTGCGGTCGGGTTTCTCGACTGCCCGGTTTCTGGCGGCACCGAAGGGGCGGCGGCCGGCCGGCTTACGCTTTTCGTCGGCGGTGATGCGAGGCTCCTCCATACCATCCGGCCCCTGCTCCGCGCGCTCGGTCCCCATGTCACCCACTTGGGCGCCGTGGGTCAGGGCCAGGCCGCAAAAGCCGTGAACCAGCTCATGCTGGCCGGGATCAACGAGGCCGTGTCCGAGGCGTTGGCATTCGCAGAGGCCGAAGGACTGCCTTTGGAGAGTCTCATCGAGGCCCTCTCCCATGGCGCGGCCCAGAGCTGGTTTCTTACCCATCGCGGGCCCGCCATGGCGGCGAACCGCTTTCCGCTCGGGTTCAAGATGGCGCTTCACGCGAAGGATCTCGGCATCTGTCAGGCGATGGCCGCCCGCCATCTTGTTCAACTCCCGCTCGCCGAGATGACGCTCCACCACTACCGGCGCCTGCCGGAGCGTGCCGAGGAGGATCTCTCCGCACTCTTCGTCCTCAAACGTGCGTTATTCGAGAAGAACTGAGCCGGATGTGAGCGGATCGCCCGAGCGTCGTACGGGAGCGGGCGAAGCCGCCCAGAGCTGGGATTTCCTGCCGGATTTCTGTTCGGCCACCTCGACCCTTGCGCTGGTCTTGATCGCCGAGCTCATCGCCCTGGTCCTGACGCTCGTCCAGTCGGAGTGGGTCGGCAACTTCTGGGTCGGCTGGGGCTGGATCTCGCTTTATCTCCAGTGGATGGCATTGAGCGGCGCCGCGATTCTCTGTCTCCTCAGGCGCTTGTCGCCGAACCTTTCGCGCGAGGTGGCCGTGGTCACGGCCTATCTGTCCCTGCTCATGGCCGCGGTCCTGATCGGGTTCGGGGTCGAAGCCGTCTGGCCGCTCGCCGTCCAGCCCCTTACCGGATTTCTCTGGCGGAGCACGCTTGCAGCCGCCATCATCGACGCGCTCGCGCTGCGCTATTTCTACGTTCACGCAGTCTGGCGGAGCGAGGTGCGGGCCGAGGCGGAGATACGTCTCCAGGCGCTCGAGTCGCGCCTGCGCCCCCACTTTCTCTTCAATACGCTCAACACGATACTGGTACTCATCCGTTCGGATGCGAGCCGTGCGGAAGCGGCGCTTCTTGATCTCGCCGATCTTTTCCGCTCGGCGCTCGAGAGTGGATCTTCGCGCTCCACGCTCGGGGAAGAACTCGATTGGGCGCACCAGTATCTCGCGCTCGAAGCAATCCGCTTAGGTCCCAAGCTCGAGATCGGCTGGGATACCGAGGGTTTGCCCCGGGACGCGATGGTTCCAAGGCTGCTCCTTCAGCCCATCGTCGAAAATGCGGTCTATCATGGCATCGAGAACACGCTCGCCGGCGGGCGGATCGAGATCCGGGGACGCCTTTCGGGCTCCGAGATCGAACTTGCGATCACAAATCCCCGTGCGGATCCGGCTACATCAGCAGGCGGCGCCCGCCACGGTCTCGCGCTCGATATCCTGAGGCGCCGCCTGGCCCTGGTTTTCCCGGATCGCCTCGAACTCCTCAGGACCGAAGCGGCGGCGGGGCGCTTCACGCTCCGCCTCACCCTGCCCTATGAACGGTTGGCAAAAGATATGCCACCGGAGCGCTTGCGATGAACATCCTCATTGCGGATGACGAGCCGCCCGCGCGTGAACGGCTCGCAACACTCCTCGGTGAGATCCGACCCGGCGCGCGGATCATCGAGGCCGCCCATGGGCTCGAGGCGATGGCCGCCCTAAACGCCGAACCCATCGCTATCGCCTTCCTCGATATCCGCATGCCCGGAGTCGACGGACTCGAAGTCGCACGCCACATCAACACGCTCGTCACCGATGTGCCGATCGTGATTTTCACGACTGCCTATGAGCGGTTCGCCCTCAAAGCATTCGATCTCGGAGCCCTGGCCTATCTCGTGAAGCCGGTTCGGATCGAACGGCTCGAAGCGGCGCTTTTGCGGAGCGAACGCTGGAACCCGGCCCTGACCTGGCCCGCCTCCCATCCCCTGGGCCGGCCCCGCACGCTTCTTGTGGCGCGTTCCGCAGGCGAGCTCCGCACGGTGGCGGTCGCCTCCGTCCTTTATTTTGAAGCGCAAGAGAAGTATGTCCGGGTGGTTCATCAAGCAGGCCAGCTGCTCCTGAACGAATCCCTGACCGCACTCGAGGCAGAGTTCGAAGGGCGGTTCTTCAGGGTGCACCGGCGCTACCTCATTGCCCGGGGGGCCATCGTGCGTCTGGTCAGCGATCCGTCAGGGGGGCGGTTCGTCGAGCTGCGCGGGGCGAATGCGCGGATTCCCGTGAGCCGGCGGCTCACTCCGGCGCTTCGGCGCCAAATTATCAGGCAGGATTGAGCCCTGAGCCCGGCTGTGTTCCAATTAGGGGATGGTCTTACGAATTGCCACCCGACGCTCCCCCTTGGCCTGGGCCCAGTATGAAGAGGTTGTCCGGCGTCTCCAAGCAATCAACCCCGCCCTCGCAGTCGAAGCGGTGGCCCTGAGTACGCGCGGGGACGAGATCGCGGACCGTTCGCTCGCGCCAATCGGAGGCAAGGGGCTTTTCATCAGTGCGCTCGAGGACGCCCTCTGCGACCTGCGTGCGGATTGCGCGGTCCATTCGCTGAAAGACGTTCCCGCGGCACTCGATCCGCGCTTCGTACTCCTGGCCATCCTGCCGCGCGGCGACGCCCGCGACTGCCTGGTCGGGGCCGCGACGCTCGCAGCCCTGCCCGCGGGTGCCCGGATCGGCACCTCCTCCCTGCGCCGGCAGAGCCAGATTCTCGCGCGGCGACCGGATGTGAAGGTGCAACCGGTGCGCGGCAGCGTGGGGTCCCGTCTCGACCGGCTCGCAAGCGGAGAACTCGAAGCCCTGGTCCTGGCCCAGGCCGGGCTCGAGCGCCTCGGGGTGGATCCTAGGGAGACCACCGTACTTGAGACGGAGGAATCCGTCCCCGCCATCGGCCAGGGCGCACTCGCGATCGAATGTCTTCGCCACCGCGCCGGAGAACTCGAGATCCTCCGTGCGCTCCACGACCCCGAAACCGCCGCCTGTGTTCTGGCCGAGCGAGCCTTCGGAGTCGATTTGGGCGTCGATTGCACCGCTCCCGTAGGGGCGTTTGCATCTCTCGCCAAAGACGGCGAGTTCACTCTCCTGGCCTATGCCGGTTCGGCGGATGGCCTTCATTCCTACCGGGATTCTCTCTCCGGACGCGAACCCGACGCGCTTGGGAGAAAACTCGCTCAGAGGTTCCATGAGCAAGGTATCCGAAAACTCATTGCGCAGACGCCCTGAACCCAAGCCGCTTGCCGGACTCGGTGTTCTGTTGACGCGGCCGGAAGGCCAGAACGAAGCTTTGGCCCAGCGCATCGAGGCTCTGGGCGGGCGGGCCTATCCCTACCCGATTTTCACCATTCGCCCGCTCCTCTGGCACGGCAAGCCGCTTGCGATCAGCCGTCCCAACCACTACGACTGGCTGATCTTCGTGAGTCCGAATGCGGCCGAATACGGTTTTCGCGCGCTCGGGCAGCGCTGGCCGCGGCGCTCGAAGCTTGCGGCCGTGGGCGAGGGAACGGCGCGACGGCTTTACGAGCTCGGCGCGAGGCAGGTCTATGTTCCGAACAGCGGATTCGGGAGCGAGGCGCTCGTCGAATCGACGGACTTCAAATCGATTCGCGGGCTGAGATGTCTCGTCCTGCGCGGTCGCGGCGGGCGGGATTGGCTGGCCGCCCAACTCAGCAACAAAGGTGCCCAGGTGGACACGCTCGAGATCTACGAACGGGTCCGAAGTGCGGCCGGGCAGGTACTCGAAGAGAAGCTTTTCGAAGGTGTCCTGGATGTCGTGACGGTGACGAGTGCCCAGACGCTCCTTGCACTGATCGAAGGGTTGTCCGAGGAAGGCGCCGTGCGGCTAAGGCATCTTCTGCTCCTCACGGCCGGCTCGCGCGTCCTCGAACTCGCCCGGGTCCTGGGATTCGTACGCTCACCGCTTGTCGCAACCGGGCCCGGAGACGAGAGTCTTTTGCGGACGCTCCTCGAATGGTGGACGGGTCCCGAGGAAGAAGTGTGAGAAGGAAGGTTTCGCCCGCCCGTCCGTCTCCGGATCCGGATGGGCGTTAAGATGTCCGGAATGAAGCACGAAGCACCTGAGCCGACTCCGATTGCGGGGGTCCCCAAAAGAGGGGGGCGGGCGCTCGGCTGGGCCGCTCTGCTTGTGGGCCTCTTCGCTCTTGCGGTGGGTGGCGCACTTTTTTTCCAAAGCCAGGGAGAGGAGGCACAACTCGACCGACTCGGTGCGGGGCTCCAAAGCCAGGAGGTCGCGCTCAGACGGCTCGATCGGGAACGGATCACGCCCATAGAGTGGGCGAAACTCGTCTCAAGCCTGGATCGGACCCGGCTTCAGCTGGGAGCGCTCGGCCATTCGGTTGCAGGCATCACTCAGGATGCGCGCCATGTGAGGAGCCTGGGCAGGATCCGGGAATCCGAGATGCTGCTCGTCATCGCCCGACGCACCCTCGTCTTCGAGCCCGGGCGGGGCGCCTGGGCCCTAAAGGTACTCGAGACCGTCCAGAGCCTGATCCGTCCGCTTACCGCCCCCGCCCTCGATCCCGCGCGGGGGCTCCTCGATGCGCAAATCCGCCTGCTCGAGGCCCGTCTCGCGAGGCACCCCCTTGCGGTTACCCGGACACTCGGCTCCCTGGCTCTCGCATCCACCCGGTGGCCACTTGCCGAACCCGGCCCCCCCTCCCGTCGGATCCACAAGGCGGCCGAGAAGACGGAGGGATTCTGGAGGCGGATCGGTGGAGCCATCGCCGTGATCTTTCAGTCGCTCGTACGCATCCATCACGTCCCGTTGGCTCCCGCTCCGCCGCCCGGCGCGCGGCAGGCGGCGGCGATCCGGCTCGATCTCGCACTCGACTTTTCCTTGGCCGAGACGGCCTGGCTCACAGGTGATCGGAGCGCCTATCGGTATGACCTCGGGCTCCTCAAGCGTGTGATCGGAGGTTACTACGACCGGTCCGATCCGGATGTCCGGGCCGGCTGGCGCAAGCTCGGAGCACTCGAGCATGAACCTTCGGGCCGCGAGTCACCCGACTGGCGGAAGCTCCTGCGCGCCTTGGGTGCGGGTGAACGGGAGTTGCGTCGGGGCCAGCCGTGAAGCGACTATGGCTCTTCGTCCTGTTCATAGCTGGAGCCCTTTTCCTCGTGACCCTGACCGGGATTGCACCCGGCGGATGGGTCGCGATCCGCATCGGGCGGCACGAAATCGAGCTGTCGCTCACGAGTCTCCTTCTGTTCTGGATCGTGGGCTATATCCTGCTTTTAGCCGCGTTCGGCCTGCTCGAGTTCGTCTTGCGCCTGCCGGGCCGCATCACCCAGGCGCCCGGCGCCATCGCCGCGCGGCGCGGAGGCACGCAGCTCATCCGGGGCATGATCGAGATGTCCGAGGGGCACTGGATGCGGGGAGAACATCGTCTCGTGCGCTTTGCATCGCGGAGCCCGGCCCCTCTTCTCAACTACCTGCTCGCAGCCCGGGCGGCCCAGCTCCAGCGGGCCGACGATCGCCGTGATCGCTATCTCCAGAAAGCCTATGCCAGCACGCCCCAGGCCGAACTCGCGATTCTCCTGACCCAGGCTGAACTCCAGATCGCGCACCACCAGCTCGAGCAGGCACTCGCGACGCTCAAGAAGCTCGTGGACTTGCATCCCGAGCACCGTCAGAGCATGCGCCTGCTCGCCCGAACCTATGCGGCGCTGTCCGACTGGGAAGCCCTCAGCCAGCTTTGGCCGCGTCTCAAGCGCCTGCACTGTTTCTCGGACGACGAACTGAGATCCCTCGAGCGCACGCTCGGTGTCGGCCGTCTCCGCCTTGCAGCCGGTACCGGCAGCCGGGAGATGCTCGTCGAGACCTTTCATGGGTTCCGGAAATCACTCCGGGAACGGCCGGAGGTGATCGTCGCCCTGATCCAGGAGCTGAGACGGGTTGGAGCGGATCGCGCAGCCGTCGAGGAACTCGCGGAAGTTTTGCCCACGGCCTGGAGTGAACGCTGGGTCATCGAGTTCGGCCATCTCGCCAACGATCTTGCGCCGGACCTTTTGGATCGTGCCGAGACCTGGTCCGAGAAGCATCCCGACAGTGCCGGGTTGAACTATGTGTTCGGGCTCCTCTACCGGAGACGCGGGCAGCACGGCAAGGCCCGGGCCCATTTTGAACGCAGTCTCGCCCTGCGTCCCGAGCCCGAGACCACTCTCGCCTTGTCGGAGTTCCTTCAGGAACTCGGCGATCGTGAAGGGGCGGGAGAACGCGCCCAGATTGGGCTCAGGCTTTTGCTCGAACGCAGATCCGAAACCTCATTGGGTCAAGGGGGCGCCTTGCCCCATCACTCCAACGGGACATCCCATCCGAACGATTCGTGGTAAATCCGGGATGCGGGCACCCCGAGGCTCCGCAGCCTCCGCTCGCAGGCAGCCACGAGCGTGCTCGGGCCGGCCAAGTAGCAGATCGCGCCGCTCGCCAGCTCGGATGTGATGAGATCTGGCGCCGTGCCCGCCGCTATGGCGCCATCAGATGCGGGATGGAGGACGACCGGCCGGTAATGGAAGCGGTTCCACGTACTGGCGAGCTTTTCGAGAAAGGCGTGATCATAAAGGTGCGCCGGAGTTTCGGCGGCCCAGATGAGTTCGAGTGCGCACGGTTTGGGCTCGAGTGCACCCTCCCGGATGTGCCGGAGTATCGATTTCATCGGCGCATAACCCGTTCCGCCCGCGACCAGGAGCAGGGACCGATCGGAGAGGGCTGGTTGGGGTCGATAGAAAAACTGCCCGAAGGGTCCTTCGACCGTGACCAGGCTTCCCACCCTGAGTTCGGCGAGCGCGTGATCGAGCACGCCACCCGGACTAGAGCGGATATGAAGTTCGAGGTCGCGTTCGTGCGGCGGATTGGCCAGGGAATACGCGCGGATAAGCCCTTCGAGATGAAGACAGACGAACTGCCCCGGGGCGAACCCGAATCGCTGCACGAGCGGCAGGCGCAGCCCAAGCCCGAGGGTCCCGGTCAAATCGCGGTCGATCCGGATCACCCGGGCCGGCATTTGGGGTGCCCGCCCCGGCCCCCAAAAGAGACGCAACTCGAGATCCGATGCCGGTCGGGCGTCGCAGATGAGGATCTCGCCGGGTGCAAGGAGCCCTTGCGCGGGTTGCCTCGCGGCCCCGGGTGCGAGCGTCCCCTTGAGGAGCGCAGCCCGGCAGAGCCCGCAGTGGCCGTGGCGGCAAAACGCCGGGAACTCGAGTCCTCCCCGTTCGAGTGCCTGTAAAATGGTCTCGGTTGCGTGTCCCGGGCAGCGATCGGCCGAGGGCCAGAGGCTGATGCTGAAGGAACGATCGGGCATGGGGCCACTCCAGGGTTGCACCCTGGTAACGCGGAGAGAGCAGTGAGTGTAGACCGGTTCTGGTTTTGGGTGGAGGGCACAGGCTTTGGCCTGGCCGTCGTTTTAGCCCTGATTCTCTTGATCCGCATCGTCCGGGGGCGCCCGCTGCCACGCGCGCTCGGGCTGACCCATGGCGCGGTGGCCACCTTGTCCACCATTATTCTCATCACCCTTGTGACCGGGCTCCCGCATCCGGATCTCATCCTCGACGACGCCACGCTGTTTTTGGTTTTGGCTTTTCTCGGCGGGCTCACGGTTCTCGCTCTCGGGATCGCCCGGGTTCGCCCACCGGGCGTCCTCATTTTTTTGCATGTTCTCTTCGCAAGTTTCGCCTTGATCCTCGTTGTGATCGGGGCTTTAAGGCTTTAGCCGCTCGCGCCGGTGCCCGAACCGCGCATATCCGATCTCGGCGAATCCGGGCTGCTTTTGTCCTTCGAGCCGCCACCGAACCCAACGCTCTCACGCTTCATCCATCTCCTCGGGGATACCCTCGCGGCCGATCCTCCCCCGGGCCTCATCGACTGGGTGCCGGGTCTCCGCTCGCTCGCCCTCTACTTCGATCCGGCGCATCTTCAGCGCGAGGTCTTTGAAATCAGGCTCCGCGAACTTTGCGCCACGCTGACCCCTCCCGCGGCGGACCCGTCTCCGCCCATCGTGATCCCGGTCCGTTATGGCGGAAAGCGGGGTCCCGATCTCGAGGCGATCGCACGGCTCCTCGCACTCGATCCAGATGAGATCATCCGCCTGCATACCGGAGTCGTCTTCGAACTCGCCCTGATCGGCTTTGCACCGGGATTCCCCTATCTCCTGGGCCTGCCCGGACCGCTGCGCCTGCCCAGACGGTCCACCCCCCGGGCATGGGTGGCGAAGGGATCGGTCGCGATCGCGGGTGAGCTGAGCGGGATATACCCACGCGACGGGCCCGGCGGCTGGTCAATCATCGGCCAGACGGAATGGGAATGGTTTGATCCGCTCGCCTCCATTCCGTGTCGCCTCTCGGTTGGCGACCGGATCCGCTTTGACGCGGTCTTCGGATGAAGACCCTTCGCCCGCCCCCCCCGGTCGCAATCCACGTTGAGGCGTCTGCGGGGCTCGTCACGATCCAGGATGGCGGGCGGTGGCGCGCGCAACGTCTCGGCGTTTCGGTCGGCGGTGCGATGGACGAGCGGGCGATGGCGCTCGCCAATGCCCTGGCCGGCAACCCGAGAGACGCTGCCCTGATCGAGATCGGCTGGGGTGCATCGCTCACGCTCTCCTTTCCACAAGATGCCGGTCTCGTCCTGACCGGCGTCGGTATGGAAGCTCAGCTCGCAACCCGGCGCCTTGCGCTCTGGAGTTTCCACCGGATGGACGCGGGCAGCCGACTCCGCTGCCGGGTGACGGAGGGGCGGTTTGGCTATCTCGCCTGTTCAGGCGGGTTTGATGTGCCCGCTGTCTTCGGGGGGCGGGGGGCGGATCTGCGTTCCGGCTGGGGCGGGGTTCTGGGCCGGGTGCTGCGCCCGGGCGACCGGCTGACCCTTGGACCTGGCGGAATCGAGAATCCCTCGCGCCCCCGCTCGCTTGCTCCTGCTCTCCGCCCGGAGTATCGGGTCAATCCCACACTCCGCATCCTGCCGGGTAGTCACTGGGCGTCCGTTCCGGAAGAGGGGCGAGGGGTTTTTCTGACCCATCCATTCGTGGTCACCCGGATGTCGGATCGGATGGGCTACCGGCTTTCCGGACCGGCCGTATATGCCGATCCGGCTTTCGGGGTCGATTCCGAACCCGTGACCTTCGGCAGTATCCAGCTCCCCCCGGATGGGCAGCCCATCGTGCTCATGGCGGACCGTCCGACTGTCGGGGGCTATCCCCGGATCGGGGAGGTGATCCGCGCCGATCTGCCGTTACTGGCCCAGTTGCGTCCGGGCGATCCACTCCGGTTCGAGGCCGTGGATCGGGCGGTCGCGATCCGGGCGCAAGGGGGCTTCGAGCGCGCACTCACGCGGCTTGAGATCGTCTTGCGCGGGTGAGGCCCCCGCGCTATGCTCGGGGGCGCGATTCCCGTCCAGCTGCTGAGGTCCCCCCATGTCGAATCCCCGTTACCTGGGTGCTGCCATTCTGGTGCTCATCGCTTCCGCCGGTTCGTTCGCCACCCCCGCATCCGGGAAGACCGCGTTGGGCAAGGCTCTCTATCGTAGCCTCCACTACCGCTTCATCGGTCCGGGCGGCGGCCGGGTGAGCGCAGTGGCCGGTATCCCCGGCAATCCCAACACATACTATCTCGGGGCGGCATCGGGTGGCATCTGGAAGACCACCGACGGGGGGATTCACTGGAAGCCGGTTTTCGACCATGAACCGGTTCAGTCGATCGGGGCACTCGCCATTGATCCGGGGCGGCCCGAGGTGGTCTGGGCCGGGTCGGGCGAGACCTTCTACATCCGGCCGACCACCTCCATCGGCAACGGGATCTACCGTTCGGACAACGGCGGCGGGAGTTGGCGCCATCTCGGCCTCGCGCGCACCGGACGCATCGCGCGCATCGTGATCGATCCCACGAATGTCCGCCGGGTCTATGCCTGCGCCACGGGCAGCGGCTTCGGTCCCTCGATGCACCGCGGCGTCTACCGGACGACGGACAACGGTCGCCACTGGAGCCGCGTGCTCTTCGTCAATCCGGAAACCGGCTGCTCCGATCTCGCCATCGACCCCGCCGATCCGAGGATTCTCCTGGCCGGGATGTGGCAGTTCCACATCTATCCGTGGGATCTCGACAGCGGGGGGCCGGGGAGCGGGGTATACCTGAGCCGCAACGGGGGGCGGAGCTGGACGCATCTCACGGGCGATGGCCTGCCCAAAGGTCCGCTTGGCAAGATCGCGGTCGCCATCTCTTTGAGCGATCCCGATATTTTCTATGCGCTGATCCAGAACGGGCCACCGGGGCTTTACCGCTCGACCGATGGGGGGGCGCACTGGGTGCTCGTGAGCCACAACCACTCGATGGAGGAACGGCCGCCGTACTACACCCGC
This sequence comes from Pseudomonadota bacterium, assembly GCA_021798795.1. GTDB lineage: Bacteria > Pseudomonadota > Gammaproteobacteria > JAKAQQ01 > JAKAQQ01 > JAJZNM01. The sequence goes on along the minus strand of JAJZBR010000039.1, from coordinate 2,745 downwards.
TTCGCCATCGCCCCGAACAATCCGAACCGGCTCTATTTCGTGTCGACTAACTTCACGACCTCACGCACCGGAGGACGCACGCTTCGTTTCGAGCACTGCGGGTGCGGCGACAACCATGATTTCTGGATTGATCCCAAGGATCCCAAACGGATGATCATCACCGACGACGAGGGCGCAAGCATCACCCTGGACGGCTGGAAGCACTATCAGGTGATCACGCTTCCAAACTCCCAGATCTATCACGTCTACACGGATCGGGCTATTCCCTACAACGTCTACGCCAACCGCCAGGACGGCTATTCGTACCGCATCCCCTCGAACACGCGGACCCAATCTCCGATCACACCCGCGTTCTGGACCCGGGTCGGCGGGTGCGAAAGCGGATTCGCCATACCCGATACCCAGAACGACAACATCGTCTGGTCGGGCTGCTACGAAGGCGGACTCAGCCGGTTCAACATCAAGCGCGGGGAGGGGCGCACCGTCTCCGTCTTCCCGCTCGCGGGTTACGGCTGGCCACCCAAGGCCCTCGCCAACCGGTGGGATTTCGTCTTTCCGATTGCGCTCTCCCCGCACCATCAGAACACGGTTTACGTGGGCAGCCAGTATGTGTACGAGACCCAAAATGGTGGACAGAGCTGGCAGCCGATCAGTCCGGACCTCACGCTCAACCGCAAGCGCTATGAAGGCTCCTCCGGTGGTGTCACGATCGACAATCTCGGTGCCTTCGATGCGATGTCGCTTTCGATCATCGCACCCTCGCCGCTCAAGGCGGGCATGATCTGGACCGGCGGATACGACGGAGAGGTTCATCTCACGCTCGATGGCGGGCACCACTGGCGGAATGTGACCCCGCGCGGGCTCCCACCGCTCGGGACGGTCACGAGCATCTCCCCCTCCCGCGTGGATCCTGAGCGGGCCTATCTTTCCGTCGACCGGCACCTTCTCGGCGATCCCAAGCCCTATATCTATGTGACCGAAGACGACGGCCGGAACTGGCGCCTCATCACCCGGGGTCTGCCGGTCGACGTCTTCTCCTACGTGCACTGCGTCACGGTCGATCCGACTGACCCGAATCTCCTCTTTGCCGGAACGGAAAACGCCCTCTACTGGAGCCCCGACCGGGGACAGCGCTGGTATCCGCTCCAGAACAACCTGCCCCACGCTCCGGTTTACTGGCTCACCGTCCAGCCCGTCTTCCACGATCTCGTGGTGGCAACCTATGGCCGCGGCATCTACATTCTGGGCGACCTCAACTCATTGGCCGGACTCGAGGACGCCCTCCGCTCGGGGAAGCCCACACTGTTCCCGCTGCGGACCGCCTACCGCTTTCATTCGTTGGCCGGACCCCGATGGGCTCCAAACTACGCGGCGAACGGGCACAATCCGCCCTACGGAGCCATCATCGACTTCTACCTGCCGCACAAACCCAAGGCTCCGGTTCGCCTCGTCATCCGATCTCGGGATGGCAAGATCATCCGCGTGTTTTCGAGTGCGACCGGGACCTCCCGTGCCGACCGTCTGCCCGGATTGCACCGCGGGATCAACCGGTTCGTCTGGGATCTCCGTTACGCGCCGGTCCACGGTTTGAGCAACTGTGCCGGTTCAGGTGGCTGCACCGGCAAACTGCGTCTGCCGCCACCCCAGGCCCCCTGGGTGAGAACGGGATCCAAGGGCTACCGCCATATCGTGAGCTGGGATCTTGATCTGGCCCATCGGGGCCCGCTTGCGGTTCCCGGTCGTGATCGGGTCACGCTCGAGATTGGCACCCGGCACTGGAGCCAGATGCTCCAGGTCAAGAAAGACCCTGACTCGAGCGGAAACCTGGCGGATATCCGCGCGCAGGTCGCCTTCTCGCTCCAGATCCGCTCCGAGATCAATGCGAGCGTCCACATGATCGACGAGATCGAATGGATGCGCAAGACACTTTCCGGAATCGAGGCGCGTCTCGTTGCCGACGGGAATCATCCGGTCACCCTCGCCCAGGCCCGCCATCTCGGTCAGGTTCTGCTCGGCGTCGAAGGCCGACTGTTCGATGTCTACCTGACCGGGGCCCGGGAAGATGCGTTCCGCCACCCAATGGAGATCTACGGGCGGCTTTGCGCCCTGCTCAAAGACGTGGAAGACAGTGCGGATTACCCTCCGACGGATCAGGACCGGGCGGTTTTCCGGATCCTCCGGCACGATCTTCAGGCGGTCGGAATCCGCTTCCGCGAGGTTCAGCAAAAGGAGGTAGCGCCTTTCAACCGAAGGCTCGAGGGTCGGGGGCTTGCGGGAGTGGTCCCCGCAGGCCGCGCGCGCTAGTTTCCGGCACGCCCGGATGCTCTCTGTGCGGGGCGATCGACCCTGAGCAAAAGCACTGCGTTGCGGTGGTAGTCGAGGAAGTGCTTCTGTTCGCTGGTGAAGCTCCCGACCTGAACGGGTCGGGTGGTGTCAACTCCCATGCGTGCAAGCGATGGACGATCGGCAACCGGAGAAACGATGAGTTGGCCGTTATCTTCGAAGCTGATAAACCCGCGGTCGAACAGGTGATCGATCGAAGGTGTGAGCAGTAAGCCGTTCTCGCCATTCAGCCGTTCTTCGTTGCTTGCATCCCGCCAGGGTTTGCAGTGACTTGCGATCAAGTGCTCCAGTTTCTCGACGCCGGTGATCCGGCATCTTTTTTCGACCCTGCGTACATTGTCTTTGAACACCCCCTGTCCCCGGCGTGCCTGAACGATTGCGCGCCGCTCGGTTTCACGAATG
>JAJZBR010000038.1 GCA_021798795.1 Pseudomonadota bacterium | reverse complement strand
CCGAAGCGGAAGAACCGGCCCTGATCGGATTGCGCGACCGGGCGCTGATCGGCACCGGGAAGGCCAGCCGCCTGTGTGCCGAACAAAAACTCGGCCAGCCGATCAATGGAAATCAGGTGATCGAGGTTTTATATAGGTGTTGCGCTTCATCCTGGAGCACGCCTACAATACCAAGTCGCGCATGGGCATGTCCAAGTGCAAGTCAATCAGCTCGAGCTTGGGCGCAGCTCCGGCGTCGAGGACGCGGCGCCACCGTCGGTTGCGTGAATTCCGGCGTTTCCCGAACGGGTCGCTATGACGCACGATTTGATCGAACTGATACTGACTAACCGCCGGTGGGTGACCCCGCGCGTTCTCGAACTCACGTTTGGCCGGGCCGACGGACAGGTCTTTTCCTATATCCCGGGGCAGTTCATGACGCTGCATCTCGATGGACCGGATGGAGAAATCCGTCGGAGTTACAGCATTGCCTCCCGCGATGGCGCTCCGGACCGGATTGCGATTGCGCTGACCCAGGTGACCGGCGGGCGTGCTACGGAGATTCTCACCCGGCTCGAGCCTTCGGACCGGGTACGGGCGACCGGCCCCTTTGGGCGTTTCATTCTGCGCGAGGATACCGGGATGGACTACCTCCTGGCCGCAACCGGAACCGGCGTCTCGCCCTATCGTGCCATGCTCGGGTCGCTGGAAAGGCGCCTCGATACCTCAACCTGTGAGATCCGTCTCCTGCTCGGCGTGCGCAATCCCGAAGAGCTGCTTTATGGAGAGGATTTCCTGGCTCTGGCGCAGCGCTCGCCCCGCTTCCGTTTCGAGGCGTGTCTCAGCCGAACCCTCTCCGATCCTCCCGCACCGCACGAGCGCAAAGGCTATGTTCAGGAAATCCTCAAAAAGCTCCCATTGGATCCGGCCCGTCACATCGTTTATCTCTGTGGGAACCCGGACATGATCGACACCTCGTTGAACCATCTCAAGGGGTTGGGATTTCCGCTGCCCTCGATCCGGAGGGAGAAATACCTGTCGTCGAACTGAGATGGGATCCAAAGACGCCGGGCGGTCTCGAACGATGCCTCAGCGATGGCGCGTCCGTTTGGGTGAAGCCGCATCCGCGCCTGCGCGCGCCTCCCGGCGCGCCTCGTACTCGCTGTAATCGCCTTCCTCGAAGATGACCTGCCCGGGTCCCTCGAAAGCCAGAATATGCGTTGCGATGCGGTTCAAAAACCACCGATCATGGGAGGTGACGAGGACGGAGCCGGGAAAGGCCAGGAGAGCTTCTTCCAGTGCGCGAAGGGTTTCGACGTCGAGATCGTTGGTCGGTTCATCCAGCAAAAGAACATTGCCGCCCTCGCGCAGGAGGCGAGCGAGATGGACACGGTTGCGCTCGCCGCCCGCGAGTCGGCCCAAGGGTTTCTGCTGATCGGGTCCGCGGAAGTTGAAGCGACCGACATAGGCACGGGATGCCATCTCGAATCCCCCGACGATGAGCCGATCCTGTCCGTCGGCGATGTACTGCCAGACGGTCTGGTTCTCATCGAGGCCTTCCCGGAGTTGATCGACATAGGCGATCCGGGTGGTCTCCCCGCGTACGATCCGACCCCGATCGGGTTCTTCCTGTCCGGTCATGAGTCTCAGGAGGGTGCTTTTGCCCGCCCCATTGGGTCCGAGAATGCCGACGATCGCGCCTCGTTCGACCCGGAAACTCAAATCCTCGAGGACCGTACGGGTCCCGTACGTCTTCGTAACCGACTGCACATCAATGACGAGTTCTCCAAGCCTTGGTCCGGGCGGGATGTAGAGTTCCCGGGTTTCCTGTTGTTTCTGGAACTCGCGCGAGCTCAGTTCCTCGTAACGTTTGATGCGCGCCTTGCTTTTGGCCTGTCGTCCGCGGCTGCCCTGGCGGATCCAGGCGAGTTCGTCCTGGAGCGATCGACGGTAGGCCGCCTGTTCCCGTGTTTCCTGGGCTAAGCGGGCTTCTTTCTGCTCAAGCCAGGCGGAATAGTTGCCCTCGAACGGGATCCCCTGACCCCGATCGATCTCGAGGATCCAGCCTGCCACGTTGTCCAGGAAATACCGGTCGTGGGTCACGAGGATCACGGTTCCGGGGTAGTCGCGCAGGGTTTTTTCGAGCCACGCAACGGATTCCACATCGAGGTGATTGGTCGGTTCGTCGAACAGAAGCAGGTCAGGTTGCGAGAGCAGCGTCTGGCAGAGTGCCACACGCCGGCGCTCGCCACCCGACAAGGTTCCGACCCGGGCTTCCGGATCCGGGAGCCTCAACGCTTCTGAAGCGATGTCCAGATGATGCTGCCAGTTCCAGCCATCCTGATGTTCGATGGCATCCTGTAGCGCCGCCTGTTCGGTGAGAAGCGCATCCAGGGCCTCGGGCGTGAGCGTCTCGCCGAGGGATTGACTCACGGCTTCGAACCGCCGAATGAGTGCGCGTATGTCGGTCAGTCCCACCTCAACGGATTCGCGGACCGTCTGGTCCGGATCGAGTTCCGGTTCCTGCGGAAGATAACCGATCCGGGTTCCCGGCTGGTATCTCAGTTCACCTTCAAAGTCGTGGTCGACACCCGCGAGAATGCGGAGCAGGGTCGATTTGCCCGACCCATTGATTCCGAGGATTCCAATTTTGGCACCCTGCAGAAAGGAGAGAGACAGACCTTCGAGCAAAACACGCTTGGGCGGTACGACACGGCGCAGGCGCTGCGTCGTCAGGATGGGTGCGCTCATAAGGCTCCTGTCGCGTGAAGGCCCGCCGATCGGTGACTGAGCGGGAGCGTCGGTTGGGTCACAGACAATTGTGCCACAGGCATCTCCCGTGCGCCGGATGGAACAGCTGGATCAGGATGGAAGCGGCTGCTGGATTCGATCGGCGGGCGGACCGGGGTCGCGGATGCGCCTTTCCAAGGCGCCGATCATGTGCGATGCGATATCCACTCCTGTCGCCTGTTCGATGCCTTCGAGGCCCGGCGCCGCGTTGACTTCGAGAACCATGGGACCACTCCGGGTTTCGAGGAGATCCACGCCTGCGACATCCAGTCCGAGGATATGCGCGGCGCGGATCGCCAGCCGGACTTCCTCTTCCGTGGGCCGGATTTTACGGGCTTGTCCGCCGCGGTGCAGGTTGGCACGGAATCCGCCATCGCGATTGGTCCGCTCCATGCTAGCCACGACCTCCGTCCCGATCACGAACAGGCGGCGATCCCGTCCCCGGGATTCCGTTACGAAATGCTGCACGAGGAAATGGGCCATCAGCGCGCGGAGGGTTTCGGTCACGCTTTCGGCTGCCTCCGGGTTTTCGGCCAGCACGACCCCAAGCCCCTGGGATCCCTCGATGAGCTTGATGATGATCGGGGGAGGCGGAAACAGTTTCAGGAGATCGGGATTGTCTTCCGGTGCAAAGGCCATGCCGGTCTGGGGAACGGGAATGCCGGAGCCTGCCAGTCTTTGCAGCATATGCAGTTTATTGCGGGTTCGGAGGATGGCATCGCTCGTGTTCTGGACGGGGACGTGCTGGATCTCGAACTGGCGGAGTACGGACGTGCCATAGCCTGTGATGGAGGTCCCGATCCGGGGGATGATTCCATCGACCCCCTGGATCGGGCGGCCATGGCAGTGGACGGTCGGCTGGCCGGTCGATACCGACAGGTAGCAGCGTGTCGGGTCGAGGATCCGGATGCGGTGCCCGTTGCCTCGGGCTACAGCGGCGAGGCGCCGGGTCGAGTAGAGCGTGGAATCGCGAGAGAGAATGACCAATCGCATGATCAGGAGCCGCCGTCCGCTAACCCGAAAAGACGACGTAGTGTAGACGACGCCGGGGGGATCGGGGAGGGGTGGCCGGATCTCGTCTGGGGGCAGATCACCCATCCTCGCTGGTGGTGGGATGGCGCTGATGATTCCGGGAATCCGTACCGACTACGGGCCGACCGGCACCTGCGATCGGTCGTGTAGGGGTGCCGATCATGACTTCAGGTGAGGCGGCGGTCATGCTCTCCGGCGCTTCGCCGATTTCGGCTTCAAGGATTGGATCTGACGGTCGGCGGCGATCCTGTCGGCCCACTTCTCGGGGACACCCGCCTTGGCAGCGTAGTCAGATGGACGCCAGAACGTGGGAGCGGATGACGAAGATCGCTGCAACTTGGCTTCCACCACCTCGAACCCTTCACCCATGGTCTGACCAACGGTTCTCCGTCAAAAAATCAGAGCGTTGAATAGTGATGGTGCACTTCAAATTTGAAACCGCCATATTTGACCCATTCGAGCCGGGGGAGACCCCCCGTAAAAGAGGCGTGGTACGGATGAGGTCCTGATTCCTATACAATTGACGGGTACTCCCTGGCGAGGCGTTAGTTCATGCCCACGAAAGCCCGTTACGCGTGCCAGACGTCCATTGCCGATTACGACCCCGAGCTGGATCGGGCCATCGCCGGTGAAAAAGAGCGCCAGGAACTCTACCTCGAACTCATCGCATCGGAGAACTATGCGAGCCCAAGGGTTCTTGAAGCCCAAGGATCCGTTCTAACCAACAAGTATGCCGAGGGGTATCCCGGGCATCGCTATTATGGTGGCTGCGAGTTTGTCGATCAGGCCGAAACGCTCGCGATCGAACGGGCCAAACGCCTGTTCGGTGCTGCATATGTCAATGTCCAGCCGCACTCGGGCTCGCAGGCCAATGCAGCGGCCTATCTCGCCCTGGCGCGACCGGGCGATCGGATCGTTGGGATGAGCCTCGCGCACGGGGGGCATCTCACCCATGGCGCCAAAGTCAACTTTTCCGGGAAGTTCTTCGATGCCGTCCAGTACGGGATTGATCCGGACACGGCGCTCATCGATTATGATGCAGTTCAAAAACTGGTCACAGAGCACCAACCCAAACTTCTGATCGCGGGCTTTTCAGCCTATTCGCGTGTCATCGATTGGGCGCGTTTCCGCGCGATTGCGGACCGGGTCGGTGCCTATCTCATCGTCGACATGGCACATGTGGCGGGGCTTGTGGCCGCAGGGCTCTATCCCAGCCCGGTGCCGCACGCCGACGTCGTTACCACGACGACCCATAAGACCCTGCGTGGTCCGCGTGGTGGATTGATTTTGGCGCGAGACAATCCGGAGATTGCCAAGAAGCTGTCGTCCATGGTGTTCCCCGGAACCCAGGGGGGACCCCTCATGCACGTGATCGCCGCCAAGGCCGTGGCGTTCAAGGAAGCCCTTGAACCGGATTTCAAGGTGTATCAAAGCCAGGTGGTCGCCAATGCGCGGGCCATGGCAGAGGTATTCATCCAGCACGGGTTGCGGGTGGTTTCGGGCGGCACCGACAATCATCTCTTCCTGCTGGATCTGATCGGTCACCGGCTGACCGGCGAGGAGGCGGAACACAGGCTCGAATCGATCCACATCACGGTCAACAAAAATGCCGTTCCGAATGATCCGCGCCCACCCCGGGTCACGAGCGGATTGCGCATCGGATCACCGGCCATGACCACCCGTGGTCTCGGGACCGGGGAGTCGCGCTGGGTTGCCCAAACCATTGCTGAGAGCCTGGATGCCGCCAGTGACGCTCCGCATTTGGCGACGCTACGCGATGCCGTGGTCGAGCTGTGCCGGAGATTTCCGGTCTACGGGTAATCGCTCATGCACTGTCCTGTTTGCGGGCATGAGGATACCCGGGTCATCGACTCCCGGCTGGTACCCGGAGGCCAGAGCATCCGGCGCCGGCGCGAGTGTCCGAGCTGTAGTGAGCGGTTTACCACGCTTGAGACGGCACAGTGGGCTTATCCAAGAGTCGTCAAGCGAGATGGTCGAAGGGAACCGTTTGACGAACGCAAGGTCCGTACCGGGCTGCTCCGGGCGCTTGAGAAACGACCGGTTCCAACCGAGGCGTTCGAGCCCATCGTGACGGAGCTTCTGCACTGGATTCGGGGGCTGGGCGATGCCGAGGTTCCGTCGCGGCGGATCGGTGAGTGGCTGATGGATCGGCTGCGGACCCTGGATCAGGTGGCCTATGTCCGTTTTGCCTCCGTTTACAGGGATTTCCAGGATGTACAGGATTTCCGGCGGGCCATCGAGCATTTATCGGATCCATCCCGGGAGGCCGGTTCCGGCGATCCCGCGATGGATCCGTTCCGGCCACGCTGAGGCATCGGAATGGCAACCGAGCGGGAGGCATCGCGTGACGAATACTTCATGTCGCAGGCGCTTACGCTGGCCCACGCGGGACTCGAGACGACCCATCCCAATCCCCGTGTGGGTTGTGTGATTGTCCGGGATGACGCGATCGTCGGTCGGGGCGCCCACCGCAGGGTCGGGGGTCCGCATGCCGAGATCGAGGCACTCGCGCAAGCCGGTAGCCAGGCACAAGGGGCAACCGTCTATGTCACACTCGAACCCTGCGCCCATGAAGGGCGTACTCCGCCTTGCGCACCGGCTTTGGTCGCATCCGGCGTGGCACGGGTTGTCTATGCGGTACCCGACCCGAATCCATTGGCGGCTGGCGGCGGCCGGATCCTCATGCAGGCCGGTATCGAGGTCAGCCAGGGTCCGCTGTCACGTTCGGCTCGCGAACTCAATCGCGGTTTTTTCAAGCGTCACGAAACCGGCTGGCCCTGGGTCACGATCAAGCTCGCTGCAAGCCTGGATGGACGCACGGCACTCGCGAGTGGTGCGAGTCGCTGGATCACGGGCGAGGCTGCGCGCAAGGATGTCCGCAGGCTGAGGGCCCGATCCTCCGCGGTCGTGACGGGCTCCGGTACCATCTTGTCTGATAATCCGCTCCTGTCTGTGCGCCGTGCGCAGGGAGACGATAGCGGGATGGAGCGGGAGCCGCTTCGCGTGGTACTGGATTCGCGTGCCCGTTGCCCGCCCGAAGCGCACGTGTTTCAACCGGTCGGCGAGTGTCTTCTGGTGACTGGCTCCGGGGCGGATACCTCTTCCCATGAACGGGCAGGGATTCCGATCACCCGGGTTGGCATGAGCGCTTCGGGTCTCGCTCTGGACGAGATTCTCGCGCTCTTGGGGCGACGCATTCTGAACGAGATCCTGGTCGAAGCGGGTCCGACCCTGTCCGGAGCCTGGATAGGCGAACAACTGGTCGATGAATGCTGGCTTTACCTCGCGCCCTCCATGCTGGGGGCCGACGCCCGGCCGCTGGTCGGGTTGCCGGTACTGGAAAACCTGGATCAGGCACCGACCTGGACGATCCGCGACATGCGACGGATCGGAGATGATCTGCGGCTCATCCTGAGACCGCTCGATCGGGAACACTGATGTTCACAGGCATCGTTCGGGCCATCGGCGAGGTTGTACAGATCGGACAGGCGGGAGAGGGTGCCCGGCTCGTGATCGGGGTGCGCAACCAAGCCCTCCGGTTTGCACGAGGTTCAAGCGTGAGTATCAATGGTTCCTGTCTCACCGTGGCGCGAAGGCAATCCGGCCGCTATGCGTTCGATCTTTCGGAAGAAACCGTGCTTCGCACCACACTCGGCGGGCTCACCGTCGGAGAGCGGGTCAACCTGGAGCCCGCGCTCAAGATGCGTGATGAACTGGGCGGACATTTCGTGAGCGGCCACGTCGATGGCGTGGGAACGATTGTCCGTATGGAACCCCGGGGAGAATGCATAGAGCTCGAAATCGAGCTCCCGGAGTCACTGATGCGCTGGATTGCTGTCAAGGGATCGGTTGCGATCGACGGCGTGAGCCTGACCGTCAACACGGTGGGCCATGGAACCCTGGCCGTGATGCTGATTCCCTATACGCTCGCGCATACCCTTGCCCGGTTCTACACCGTGGGCCAACGGGTCAACCTCGAGACGGATCTTTTAGCCCGTTATCTGGATCGGTTGCAGATGAGCCATCCGGTATCCGTTCCGGAGGGTACGCCGTGAGCCCGCCCGGTCAGGCGGTCGGAGGCGGTCGCACACCAGGGACCCCGAATCCATTCAAGGGGGACCTACGGATGAGTCGGGGGAGCGTCCGGCCGGATGCGGGGGATGAGCCATTTGCCGATCTGCCCCGTTCGGAGATTCAGGGTGAGGATGCAGTTCGCGCCGGTGTCCGCGATGAGTAGCGTTTCCGGATTGAGTACGGCGAGTCCGCTGGGCAGGTCGAGTCCGGTTGCCAAGGTCGATACCTTGCCTGAGTGGAGGTCCACTTTGCGGATGGCATTGTTGAACGTGTCCGCGACATAGAGCGCGCCTTTGAGGTAGGTGAGCCCCTGATCGTGCTGCAGGCGTGCTTGCCGGAAAGACCCATTCTTGAATCCCCAGCTGAACAATCCCTGGCCGACCAGGTTTCGAACCCCTCCGCTTGCCAGGTTGAGGACCCGGATCGAGGAGCTTTCGGGGTCGGCATCGTAGAGCAAACCCGCGTGATAGGCGAGTCCGCTCGGCTGGGCAAACGTTGCCGTGAGACGGGGACCCGTGCCGATACCCTCGGCACCGGTTCCGGCCCAGGCCGCGATCCTTTTGGTCTCGAGGTTGAGCCGCCAGATTTGATGTTCGCCCGCCATGGCAATCCAGAGGATGGATCCGACTTTTTCGAGTGCCCAGGGTGAGTTGAGCGGGATCTTTCGTGCCGGACCCCTTCCGTTGACATCGTAGGCACGATGACCCGTGCCCGCGATCGTACGCACGCGCCAGGTTTTAAGGTTGATGGTGCGGATGGCATTGTTGCCAGCGTCAGCAACGTAGAGTACATCCCTGCCGAATGCGAGACCCTGCGGGTCGTTGAACTCGGCTTGACCAGCGGTCCCGTTCCTGAATCCGGCATGCTTCGAACCCACCATCTCGATGAGCCTGCCCGCCCGGTTCAAAATGAGGATCCGGTTGTCGCCGCTGTCGGATACGGCAACCCGGCGCCCCGAGACAGCGACCTTCCCGGGCGCGAAAAGCAGGCCGCGTTGGGGGGCCAGGGGAGCCAGGGGGAGGGGACGGGGGGCGAGTGTCCCGTTCGTGCGGGCCTTTGCGAGGATACGGGTCACCGCATGGTCAAGACGGCGGTAGGACGTCTCGCCGACGAAGGCAGTGACCAGGTCGCCTTGGGGATTGACCAGAATGAAGGTCGGCCAGGCCTCTACCCCATATCCATTCCAGAGCGTGAGGCGGGGATCATCCAGAACCGGCTCCCGAACATGGAAATCCAGAATGAACGAACGCAGATCACCCGGATTGGCGGAGGCCGTGAACTTGGGTGAGTCGATGCTGACCACCGCGAGATTCTGGCCAAAATGGCGTGCGAGGGCAGCCAGAACCGGGATCATGTGCATGCAGTTGATGCAACCTGGCGTGAAAAAATCGAGCAGCGTGATACGGCCTTCGAGAAGCTTGCGCGTGATCGGCCTCGAAACATTGAACCACTGCTCGCCCTTGGGGAAAGGAAGCGCCCGCTCGGAGGCCGGTTGCGCCTGACACGCGGACAGGGCGAGAGCTGCCAGAAAGGCAGCTCCCGCCACGAATCCCGCGCGGTGCGAGGCGTCAGTCAACGGGTGGGTGGATCGGGAGAAGAGGTGGCTTTTGGACCTGGAGCAGGAATCCGGGTTGACGCGCTTGATGCAATACCTGGTTTACGTGCCGGAGGTGCATTTGGATGCTCCGGAACCCCGCGCGTAGGGAGGCAAGCTTCGCGAACGCCCGGGTGAGCGAAGTTTTCATGGTTTGAGTGGGCAGGCGTTCGGCGCCATCCACGAACCCGGCCAAGACTTCGAGATGCCCTTCGACTCGGGCGGGGTGCTGAGTTGCCCGCCAAAGATCGATGGCGCGAACGATCCCCTCAAGCGATCCCCGGATGTTCTGTGGCGATCCGGCCAGCCGGTGCCGGATTTCCATTCCGAGTTGCGCGAGCGATCGGACTTCACAGGTGATCACGCTCACGCCGTTTGCGGCACGGGCTGCCAGTCGGTACTGGATCCCCGCGTCCTTTGCGTCGAGGTGATCGTTGGGGTCGATGCGCACCTCGAGAGGTTCGACCAAACGGTGGCCGGAAACCGTGAGGATCAGGCGGTACATTCCCGGTGGGACATAGGGGCCCTGGGGAGAGACTGGCGTGTCGTGCAGCAGTCCCGGCCCGCCAAAACCGTAGTGCAAGGCCAAAGGACGCCGCGCGCGGAGGTGCCAGACGAAGCGGTTGAGACCCGCATGATCCGGCAGCCGGTTCCTGGGTGCTTTCCAGAACGCCGGAAAGTTGTTTTTCGCAAGTGGGTGCGGACGCGAACGGGAAGCGCTCGTAAACTCCCTCAAGATCCGGCCGGATTGATCCTCGATCGCAAGCGTGACGGGCGATCGGGTCCCGGCCTTGAGGTAGTAGTCGATGATGGCACCGGCTGGCGGATTCTCGCCATGGGGAACCTCGGGAGGAAAGGGTTCCGCACGGAAAAGCGTCCGGTGAATCCGGTAGGCTGTGGCCGGTCGGAAAAGGAACGCTTTGTGGCTGGCCAGAGCCGGATGATCCTGGATGAGGGAGGTGATGTCGTCGAGCACCCAGATGCCACGGCCGTGGGTCCCAACGATCAGGTTATTGCCATGGATTGCAATGTCGTGGATGGCGGTCGTCGGGAGGTTGAGGTTGAAGGGCTGCCAGAGTCCGCCATCATCAAAAGAGACGTAGAGGCCAAACTCGGTTCCGGCAAAGAGGAGGCCACGCCGTTTGGGGTCAGCCCGAACGACATGGACATAGTCGTCTGAGGGGATGCCGCGCGTGATACGGCTCCAGTGCCGGCCAAAATCGCGGGTACGGTAAATGTAGGGATGGAGATCGTTGACCCGTTGCCGGTTCACGGCGAGGTAGGCCGCTCCGGGGGCGAACGGGGAAGCCTGGATCCGGTTGATCCGGCTCCAGGGCTGGATGCCTGGGGGTGTCACATTGTGCCAGTTTGCGCCATCGTCCCGCGTGAGCCAGACCAAGCCGTCCGTCGTTCCGATCCAGAGTTCACCCGCACGCAGCGGGGAGGGCGCCAGGCTATAAATGGTTCCGTACCCCCTCCGGGCAGCGTCCGCGAGGGTGGGTTCGCCGTGAGCCGGCACCGGATGCGCGGGGGCCGCACCGGTCAGATCCGGACTGATGATGCGCCAGCTTTCACCGTCATTGTCGGATTGCCAGAGCACCTGGGAACCCACGTAAAGCGTATTCGGGTTCTCGGGCGACAAGGCGAGTGGCACGACCCAGGGATAGCGATAATGCGCCTTTGGAAGCGGGGTTCCAAATGAGTTATAAGGCCAAGGCGAGATGTTTTGCGCCTCTCCGGTCCGGCTGTCATAACGGGTTACGCTGCCGCCGATATCCGTTCCATAGACGATATGGGGGTCCAGGGGGTCGGGAATGACGTAGCCCGCTTCCCCACCCGCTGTTGCCGACCAGGCCGAGTTCAGCACGATGCCGCGGCGGCTCCGGCTCGGGATATCCAAGCTTCCCGAGTCTTGTTGGCTCGCGTAGATATGGTAACGGAAGCGGTTGTCGGTGGTGAGGCGGTAGATTTGCGCTGTGGGCTGATTGAGCCAGGGCGTCCAGGTGCGTCCGCCGTCTACGCTGATTGAGGCACCCTGGTCGACGCCGATAATCATGCGCCCAGGATTTGCCGGATCGATCCAGAGCGTATGGAAATCATCCCCGCTCGGCGACCCTTTGATGCTGGTGAAGTGGAGCCCGCCATCCGTCGAACGGTACATGGCCGTGTTGAGGACATAAACAGTCTGGTTTTTGCGAGGATCGACATAGATTCCGCCGAAGTACCAGCCTCGCCCAAAAAGGCGGTGGTCGTGGTTGATGCGGATCCAGTGGTGTCCACCATCGGTCGAGCGAAAGATGCCACCGTTTTTCGCGCTGACCACGGCATAGAACAGGCGTCCGTTCGAAGCGATAGCCAATCCGATCCGGCCGGGATCGTGTGGCAGTCCGGTCTCGCCAAGATGCGACCAGTGGCGACCGCCGTCGGTTGAGCGCCAGATTCCGCTTCCGGGTCCTTGGTTCGGGGGATATTGGCTCCAGGGTGGCCGGATGGCGTTCCACATCACGGCGTAGAGTTCATGCGGATGAGCCGGGTTTGCGATGAGCTGGATCGCTCCCGTATGGTCGTTGCGGTAGAGCACACGGGTCCAGTGGCGGCCCCCATCGGTCGTCCGGAAAACTCCCCGGGTGTGATTGGGGCCAAAGGCATGCCCCATGGCCGCGACGAGTACGGTATTCGGATTTTTGGGGTCGATCCAGATCGATGCAATCTGTCGGCTGCGCGTAAGCCCGATGGCCTGCCAAGTGGCTCCGCCATTATTGGAGCGGAACATGCCTCCCCCGGTGGAGAGGTCGGAACGCATGTCGGCTTCGCCGGTACCCACGTAAATGATGTGCGGATCAGAGGGGGCGATGGCCAATGCCCCGATCGACGCAACCGGCTCGTGCTGGAAGAGAGCCTGCCAGAGCACACCGCCATCCGTGGTTTTGAAGATCCCGCCATCGACGGAGCCGAAATAGTAGGTATTGGGTTTGTGGGGGATGCCAGCTACCGCGAGAACCCGCCCTCCCCGGTTCGGTCCGAGAAAGCGCCAGGTGAGCCCATGGAAAAGACTGGTGGGCATGGCCAAAGCCAAAGGTGCCATCCCACATGCGGCCAAGGCAAGCGCCCAGGCAGAGCGACGGATTTGGTTCATGGGTTTCAACCTCGGATGTCGGGCGGAATCAGATCCTGATTCTAGCAGCACTGGAAACGGGCTGTGGGGGTCAACGGAAGCCCCTCCGAAACCCTGATTCAGGTAAGCTCTTTGGGCCTCATGATCCCGAGGATATCCGGGTGAATCGAAATCCCCCGAGCGCATTTGGAATCAGCCGGTTGCCTGCAAACGAAAAGGGTCGTGACTTCGTGGTCGGGGATCTGCACGGCTGCCGGAACACCCTGGAAAAACTGCTCAACCGCGTGCGTTTCGATACGGACCGGGATCGGTTGCTGTCGGTTGGAGATCTGATCGATCGGGGTCCGGATTCCATGGGATGCCTGGATTTGCTGGAGGAGCCCTGGTTTTTTTCCGTGCGGGGGAACCACGAACAGATGATGCTCGATTTTTTCGCCCGATCGCTGGCCATGGGGGGACGGGTGGTCTGGGAGGAAAAGCACGACTTTCTATTGAACGGTGGTTCCTGGGTCGAGCGCGAGCTGGTCGATCGCCGCAGACGCCTCGGTACACGCCTTCTCGAAACTCTGGATATACTCGGAAGCCAGCCGTTCCTCCTCGTCGTGGGCTCGGGACAGGAACGCTTTCACGTGGTTCATGCCGAACTGTCGCGCATGAATCTCGACTGCGATCCGCCTGTCTACGGAGATTCCGATATCGATGAGGATTTTTGCGATCTCGACTCTCTCGAACGGGCTGAGCTTGCGGAATCTCTCTGCTGGGCCCGTCGACTGATGCATTTGCGCGCCACTCGCGCATGGGCGGAGTACGCCCCTCATCTGTCCAAAACCTATTGTGGCCACACGCCGAATCCTGAAATCCGTCGACTAATGTCACACATCTGCATCGATACCGGCGCCTATATCCCGCTCGTTTCAGAAAGTTCGCGGGAGCCCGAGGAATGGGGGTTGACCCTGGCGGAACCTGCGACCGACGCGGTTTACTTTGCCCGGACCGACGAACGATCGGTCCATGCGCTCTGGCGAGCGGGTCAGTGAACAGGTCGGGTGTGGCGGGCGGGAAAGTATCCGGGAATGCGGTGGATCGTCGCCGTCGGCCCATAGCGATCGTAGCGCCAGAGAAGTGGATCCTGAAGTGTGAGCCCGATCGCCATGAGGAGATAACTGAGGAGGGCAGTCAGGGCCAGATAACTCAATGGACGCCGGCTGGAAAGTTTGGGGAAGAGCTTGGGGCGCATGCAGGCCATGGTCAAAGCGAGAAACGCCATGATCGATAGGATCAGAAACAAAGCAACCAGGTCAGACCAGATGGCCATTTGCGTCTCCGCTTGCCGAACCGATGGCCGCTTCAGGGGCGCCTGCCTGCCCGCTTCGCCTCGTGCGCTCTAAAATCTCCAGGAAAGAGCGGCCAGCCAACCGGTTCATCATACCGGAATCATGCGCGGGGCTCCAGATTGCCCCGAAGCGCCCTGGGATCCGCCCCACATGCCCGGGCGTTCAATGATCCGCTACCGTAAAAAACCCGCACCGATCCGGGGTGTCGTTGCGGTGCCTGGCAGCAAATACCTGGCCAATCGCGTCCTCCTGCTGGCCGCGCTCGCACGCGGCGAAAGCAGAGTTGAAAACTGTCCCAGCAATGAGGATCTCGATCGGGCCGAACAATTCATTTCCTGGATTGGCGCAGATATCAGGAGGCAGAATGAGGCACGATCGGTGCGTGGAGTTTCCGGTTTGCCCAAGGTCACGCCCAATGGCGAGTTTTCCTGCGGGGCGAGTGGCACCCTGGCCCGCTGGTCGCTCGCCATCCTGGCGCTTGCTCGCGCACCATCCCGGATCACCGGGGAGGGGCGTCTCCTCGAGCGGCCCATGGGAGAACTGGTCGCGGCGCTCGAGCGCTTGGGTGCCCGGATTGAACCGCAGGGGGCGCAAACCCTTCCGGTCAGCATTCAGGGACCACTTGAGGGCGGCAGGGTTGTCCTTTCCGGACGTGTGAGCAGCCAGTTCGGAAGCGCCTTGCTCGCCATCGCCCCGCTGACTCCTTCGGGGCTCATCCTCGACTTTGAAGCGCCCCCCGTTTCGGCGAGCTATCTTGCACTGACCCTTCAGGCGATGGGCGATTTTGGGGTTAAATACGAGGAGGTTGGGAAGAGCTCGTGGGTCGTTCCGGGTGGGCAGAGCTATCGTGCAACGAAGTTCCGAATCGCACCCGACCCGGTACTGGCGAGCTATTTCATGGCCCTTCCCGCTGTGACCGGTGGCTCGATCCGGATTCCCGATCTCAAACCCGGGACTGGAGGTGAATCCCGGTTTGTCGGACTCCTGCAGGCGATGGGGTGCGGCGTCGAAGCCGATGCCTCTGGCGTGACGATCCGGGAACCCGCGCAGGGATTGCGCCCGCTTGGATCGATCGACCTCGCGGACGCCCCGGATATCGTCCCGACACTAGCCGTCCTGGCGGCGCTTGCACCGCAGGGCACAACCATCCTCACTGGAATCAGCCACCTCAGGCACAAGGAATCGGATCGACTGTATGATCTTGCGCTCGAACTCGCGCGCGCCGGGCTTTACGTTACAGCCGAAGCGGACGCGCTCAGGATCGAAGGAGGAGGTCGGCTCAAATGTGTCACACTGGATGTGCACGGGGATCATCGTCTGGCAATGAGTTTTGCATTGCTCGCGATCGCAAAGCCGGGACTCGCGATCCAGGGCGAGGAATCGGTAGGAAAATCGTTCCCCGGATTCTGGCAGGCGCTCGAACGGCTCGGATTGGGTCGCCCAGAGTGATGATCCCAAACCCCCTGTCCCTGGCCAATGTCCTCCGGATACTTGCCGTAAAATGGGCAAACAATTGAAAGTTTGCGGTCGGTGCCGTACACTGGCTCGGGTTGTGCGCAATCACGAAGGGAACACAGGGCAGATGCGACTCAAGAGCTCAATCGATCGGTTTCGTTTCGTACGCTTGCTCGGACTTGGGCTTGCTCCGATCCTTTTTTTCGCGCTCGTTGGCTGCATGCCCAAAAGTGCCACAGCCCTGCCGGGTCGCGGAAACAGGGTTGCGCACCACCCGGCTGTCTTGGCCGGGCCTTTGCGCCGGTTAATCCGGAAGGTTCTGGTTCAGCAGGAGCGGGGCGCCAACCCTTCCGCCTTGAGCCGTCCATTTTTCTGGCGGGTCGACGGACGGGGCCGGATTGATCTCGTAACCTGGGTGCGCCCCGGCCGTCTCGAGCGCACGATCCGGTGGATCGTCCAAGAGCACGGGCGGATCCTCGCAAAGATCCGCGCACTCCATGAGTTCGAAGCCTGGGTTCCGGCCCGCATCGTTTTTGCCCTCGCCCGCAAGCCGGGCGTCCGGATGATTCGTTTTCCCCACTATGCCAAGGTGCATAACTAGGAGTGCTCTCATGAAGTCCACGCTATGGATCATTGCTCTGCTCGGTTTTTCTCTGAGTGCCGTGCCTGTGGCCTCAGCCGGATCCACCCCGAGCCCGTTCCTCGCAAAAATCGGGCCCGGCCTGCGTCCGATCGCCCAGGCCATCGCATCTCACGTGAGTCTCGAGAGCGTCCGGGATCAGGGGATCACGAACACCTTCATGCAAAAGTATCTGGGAACCGTTCCAGGTGAGGTGCGTTGGAATCTCGATGGTGACATCGAGGTTGATCTGACCTTTGCCCACCGCGCCCAACGGCCGGAGTCGGCCGTCCTTGAGTCGGCGTTGGGTGCGCGGGGAGTGGTTTCCGACCCCTTTAACGCCGTCGTGGAGATGTGGCTCCCCCCTCAGAACCTCCTCCAGGCCGGATCCCTGCCCGGACTCCTCTCGGTTACGGTTCCGCACTATGCGGTGGTTCGCGAGGTCGTACCCCGCGCATCCAATCCACCCAACTATGACACCGCCGGATCGAATGCCCTGGGCGCTGTGGCCTATGCGAATGCCACCGGGGCGACTGGATCCGGCATCAGCGTGGGGGTCATCTCGGATGGTGCCCAGAGCTATCAAACTGATGTGAGTGCAGGTTATTTGCCTTCAAATATTTATATTGACCCGAATGATGCAACCGCCTATGGTTCATCAGGCAATGAAGGGTCGGCGATGATGCAGATCGTCTATGACTCCGCGCCCGGGGTGCACCTCGGCTTCTGCGGCCCGTCGACCGATGTCGAGTTCCTGAAGTGTTTGAACGACTTTGAAGGCACGGGTTTCAAGGCGAATATCATCGTCGATGATCTGGGTTTTCCGGGTGTGGCCATGTTCCAGAACGGGACTTTTGCAAGTGGCGTGGCGCAGTTCGCGCAATCCAATCCCAACGTGCATCTGGTCACGGCTGCCGGCAACGATAACGGCGCCTATTGGCAGGGCAGCTGGACGCCTATGTCGCTGTCCCCATCGCTCACCCTGAATGGTGTGACCTACACGGAAGCCAACAATTTCGGGACCTCCCACATCCCGGTTGGTTATGCAACGATTTCGGTGCAACCCAACGACACCGACTACTGGATTCTCGAATGGGCCGATCCCTGGCAGGCGCCAGCTGGCGATTACGACGTCGTGGTGTATGACGGCAACCCGAATACGACAGGTAGCAAGATTGTGGCCTGCAATCAGGGCACCGATTTGGATTCGAGCGGCTGCAGCTTTACTACGACTCCGGGGACGAGTCCCGGCCCGAATCCGGTACAGGGGAACGCCTACGACAATACGACAGGTGCGGTAATCAAGCTTTACATCGAGGTGCTTCTGCGCAACGGTACGAGTCCGAGCGGTTTGCTCAAGCTCATTACGGGATCGGAAGCATCGAATGGGTTGACGCTCGACCCGAACTACCCCTTCGGGAGCATATACGGGCAGTCCGCGCTGCCCGAAGAGTTTACCGCCGGGGCCATGGATGTCTACGACGTCGGTTCTCCGAGCGCGAGCATCGAGTCCTATAGTTCGACCGGACCGGTTGAGTTCGAATATTCGTCGCTGACCAGTACCACGGCGAGTCCGACATCTATTCCCAAGCCCGATATAACCGGTGTGGACGGCGTGACCATCAACCCGGTTGGCAGTTTTAAGCCACCTTTTTTCGGAACCTCGGCAGCGGCCCCGCATATCGCCGCGCTCCTCGCCCTGCTCATGGAGCATGAACCCGGCCAGAACCCAGAAACGACGGTTACGAACGAGGCCAGTCTCCCCGCCGGTGCGCCGACGACAGGCGCCGGCAATAGTTACGGTGCCGGGGTACCCTGCCTCGCGAAACTCACGCCAAGCGGTGCTACGGCCTGCAATCCGCAGTCCACGGCAACGATCAACCCCACGAGTGGGGGAGGCGGCAGTGGAGGCGGGTCGGGAACCGGAAGCAGTGGCGGTGGCGGTGGGGGTGGAACCGGCCCTCTGACCCTCCTCGTTTTGGGTTTCTTGCTGCTTGGTGACATCTGGAGCAGGCGTCGGCGCGCGCAGCGCTGATGGCCGGAAGCGCTAACGACCCCATGCCCGGCACTTGTGCCGGGCATGGGGTTCGGTCAGAAAGATCTGCCGAGCCAGCCGTGCTACGATACCCGGATGGCGCCCCTTCCGGCAGACCGGCACAATGGAGCGTGGCAGGTGTGCCGAGGCCCGGGGTGATACGCGCCTTGATGGCGGAGGGCGGCATGCAATGGGCGATGAGACGAAACCCACCCCCGAGCGGCAGTCGAACCACGAGAATGGTTGGGTGGTGGTTTCGACAATTGAAGGCAAGATCCTGGCATTCAATGAAGCCATCCAGCATGAGTTTGTAAGCCCGAACACACCGCGCGAGGATGCGCTACGCGGTCGTTCGTTCAAGTCGAATCCTTTGCAAAAACTGGC
>JAJZBR010000037.1 GCA_021798795.1 Pseudomonadota bacterium | reverse complement strand
TCCGGTCTACGAAACCGAGAAGGTTGCGGTGCCATTCGCGCCGATTGTCTGACATCATGTGCGGTCATTTCGATCGGGGGTGACCGGAGCAGCATCCGGAACGCAGTTGAATCGGCGGGGGTGTACTTCAAGAGAAAGCCCGCCACGGTCCTCTGGCGGCGTCTGAGCGTGCCGTTTTTGCTGTACGGGGCAATCCAGCGGGTGATCTGCTGTCGGGAGTAGCCACTGACCTTCATCAGGACGCGAATCACGATCCCTGGATGGGGGCGGGCTACTCAGCACCGAAAAGGCCACCGCCTGGGTCCCGGACAAAAACTCGGCCAACTGATCGATGGAAGTCAGGTTATCGAGGTTCATCAGGGTTTTCATCTCCCTATTCTGAACAAAACCCGGATCCGGCTTCAGACTCATTTCATATTGGACAAGGCTGCCGCCACTTCATGTTAAAATGACGACGGGAGGTAGCTAAAGGCTATTTCACAACGTTCACCCTCAACAATGGAAGGAACAAAATCATGGGTAAGCGATTTTGTTTTATTTTTCGGCTTGTTGCTCCTATGTCCTTGGCGGTTGTACCCCTGTTGGCCGCAGTAACCGCGCAAGCAGCACCAACTACCCAAGTGCGGGCCTATCTCGTTCAAAGGCATCACAACGTGCAATCACTGTTTAAGTTTATGGAAAGTACCAATTTCCCGCAGAACGAGTTGGACGGACCGTTTCATCCTATTGAGCTATTTTCCCCGCGGACGACATATTTGCGTTGGACGGTGCGTTTTCCCATGAATGTAAGCGCTAACAGTTCTGGGCAACTCAAATTGCAGCCGGAGACAAGCGTGCCATCGGCCCCGTCATCGCCTCCTAATACATCCAGTCCCAGTTCAGGGGAGACCGTGACAATTACACAGAATCAAACGTACAACGGGCAGGAGTGGACAACGACTGCCACATGGCAGTACGAGAGTTCCGGTTCTGGCATGAGCGAAGAAGGCAGTTGGCAGTTGACGAGCTGGAGTGCCGTTTGGGACAATGTGCCGACGGCGCCCCATCATGGTGGGACTCTAAATCAGTAAAACCCATTCGTAGTTTCTGCTGAGGCGGTGGATTGTCCTGCACCGCCTCAGTATCCCGGACAACTGGAAGCGCGACTTGCGGCGATGGCATATTTAAGTGCTGAGCACGCCAAAATACAAGGCGGCTTAACGAACTGCATGCGGAACTAGCCGAAGGTGCGCGATGGCAGGTATTACGAACATTCATGATCTCGACGAGTGAGGATTTGCCATGACCACTGTGCTCTGGAGTTTTACAACGCCATTTGTGATGGGGGGCGCGATTGCCTGGATGTACGCTACGCTCCATACTCGGCGTCCCAGCATAAAAAATCCCGTGACTGAACTTTTATTCTCTGAATTCCTGTTCATTGCCTTAGGCATCTCTTTGTACCTGACTCCAGGAAAAGACCCACTCCGCGGGGAATGGATGTCGTTCGTATTTTATGGTGCACTGGCCGGGATGATACGGTTTGTTTACCTAAGACGTCGCGGCAGGGAAAGTAACCCGAGTCCAGTTGCAGACTGAAGCTGGTGGACAAGAGCAGCGGAGCGGGTCTCCTCACATTCAGATGGATTATGTGAAGCGCTACCCCGGGGGGATTGCCCCTCGCTTTGGTTCATCGATGAATCGGTGCGCCAGGCTGGACTTCAAACCCACGCGCCGAAGAAGCACACGAAGGGTTAAAACATCATTCAACGCCACCGCTTCCGAGCCTATCCCGATTTTTGTGTTTGAGGCGTAACATGATGATCTGATCTGCCGGCTTTCTTCAGACCAATCATTATTGGAGAACAGCTCCGGTGGTCGTGATCAAACCTCGTGTTTTGAACTCTTGCGGTGTCAGGTAACCCAAACTGGAATGCGGCCGCTCCTGGTTGTAGTGCTGTCGCCAGGATTCGATAATGACCTTGGCCTCGGCCCGAGTTCGAAACCACTCCACGCCGAGACATTCATCCCGGAACTTGCCGTTGAAACTTTCATCCATGCCATTCTGCCAGGGCTTGCCCGGATCAATCAGGGCGGTGGCAATCCCATTGCCGAGCAGCCAGCCTAACACGGCGCGGGCGACCAACTCCGAGCCGTTGTTTGAGCGCAAATAGCGTGGGGCACCGTGCAGGCTGATCAGGCGGCTCCCTATGCCTATGCGGCCAATGGTGGTAGCGGCGCGGTGTCGGTGATCGATACGGCGAGCGACAGTGTCGTCACGACGATCGCCGTTGGAAATCAACCAGCATCTTGATCCGCAGATGGTGTTCGGCCAGATGACCGTGCCGGCGCACACTATCCTTCAAGAATTTGAACGTGCGAAGGCCGACGTATCGACCAATCCTATGCTTGCTCACTTATGGGCGCCTCGTCTCGTGGCGCTGCCGCCAGGATATTTAAATCTCTGCGAGCAGACGATCAAGCTCGCCGAAGCAAAGGTTAAGCAGTGGTTGGGGCAGTATATGTTTTGCGGCAAGAATCCGGCACAGGCCGAAGCGATTGCTAAATGGCTGGCGAGCTTCGACGAGCATCAAACGCACGGGCGGCCAATCGGCATCGAACTTGCTAGACAGAAAGGACTCAACGTGACTGCTCTGGAGGACAATCAAGCATTGCAGGAGGGGGTGCCCTCCGTGTTCCACGCCACCATGGTCACGTTCCAATCGACCGTTTGCTTAAAGGTCATTGAAAACCACCGCGGCAAAGGACGCTATGCTGTCGCACAGCTCTTTACGCAGCCCGTGCCGCAAGCGAATATGCCGGTACCTTAAATCGCCCCTGATGACCTCGACCTTCTAAGCCGTCCACCCAATTGCCGCTCCTTGTTCTAATTTCTAAAAAGAGAAACTATTAGTATGATCAACGGTACGAGTCAGCCCGAGCAGCCTGACTCAAGTAAAACTGTCTCCGGAGATCCGGGGGTGGTTCATATGAGGAGATTACTAATGAGAAAATTGATGGTCTTGGCGTTACTTGTTTTGTTGCCGCTCTTCTGAGGATGTGCAACCGTTCACAATAACTGTACCGCGCCGGGGTCCTGTCCCCAGCTGAACACCATCACTTTGCTGCATGACCCGATTGGAGTGAGCAATACGATTATTGAAAATCCAAGCGGAGTGTCGCCCGGGTAGCAGGATCAGCCACGGGGATCGTGACCACCACCGATCTGCAGGCTTTCGATCCCTCCGAGCTGAGTCTTCATCTTCCGGTATCAGGTGGAACGCTATATGGAAGTAGCGGGATTGCCACGGTGCATGTGCTGGATTCCAGCGGGGTGTTGGCCACCGAGTATTTCCCCATCACGATTGAGGGGACAACGGCGTACCTGACCAGTCCGGGAACCCTGATGCCTTGGCTGGAACAGTATGTGAGTACGGCGAATGGAATCTCCGTATCGGTCAATGTTTCAGCTCTCCAGAGTTCCTCGTCGGGGGTCACGTTCAATGCGGTCTTGGACTATGACGGCGTGCCGATCAGCAACAACGTTTCGGCTACAATTTCAGCACCGGTGAAATTTCTGGATTCCGCGCCGAAATGTCCGAAACTCGACAAGAACTGCCAGCCGTTCTGAGTACCCGGCTGACCAAATCCACCGGGAAACGCCGTAAAGACGTTTCCCGGCTTCTCCTACCACTTGTGCTTTTGATGATTGCACCCATTCTCGATGGATGTAATGCGCCACTTGTAAAACCCCACCCGTCATTAGGATACCGGCGTCCAGATGAGAATGGGCATCAAGAAAAATTAACGACCCATGTGGAAACGTATACCGGTGTCACGAATCTTTTTTTTCTATATTTTTCATTAAGTGGCGCTAAAATCTCCGTTGCCCCAGCCGCCCACAGGTCAATAAATTTTGTGCCACTGACACGCGGGCAACTTCGCAATTGGCACTGGAAAATTAGTGCCGATGTCCCTCTGGTTCCACTGTACCGCCGGATGGTGGCGCAAACCGGGTTTGGGTGGCAGAGTATCTTCGGACTGCTCCGCCAAGACGTAAAAACCTTGATTACGAAGCATCCGCCACCGATACATTTTTCCATCCAGATGGTTCCACGTATGGACTATAGCCGACAGTGTGTACGGATCAGGTTTGAGGTTCGTTCGCTCTGTTATGCTTTCCCTTTCCCAACCGCTGACCCGGCTCGGAATCAGAGTGCTTTTCTAAGACGGTTTATGGGCGCTATTTCGTTTCTGGCGCATGAGGTTGCAAATAATTTCCCCGTCTCTTGGAACTACTCAGGAGCCATCACTGAAGCACGGGCATTTCTGTTTAGCAACTACGTGATTTATCTCCAAGAAAGAGCTATGAAAATCTACCGCCCAGCTTCTAAGGAAGAATTGCCTGCACATAGAAAGGAGGTCTGCTTGCGCACCCATGTCGTGCATCTTTCAAAACATGTTTTTTCTGAAAATCCTCCAAGTGTACAGGCCGAGATCCTTGGTGGGCAGATTGCTATATTGATTACAGAGAAGGCTTTCGGTGGCAATCGGGAGATCTGCGCCGGAGATCGGACAGCCGTTGCCCGATACCAGACGCTGGTACGTAAAGTCTTCCAACACCCCTCCATCCTCCATCGGCTTGAAAGGAAAGCCCGTGAGATTCTGTTTCTGAAAAAGCACCGGCCAAGACGCCCTGCTGGCTAACCCAACTTGAGCAGAATCGACCCGATTTCTCTCCTGCGGTTATGATAAATCCACTTCGTGGAGCGTAGGCGGGTTCGCCTTACGTGATTATCAACAAACTGGACAGGAGGTTGTCATCATGAAACTGAAGACTGATAGCACTGGCGTTGCCGTTTGTTGTTGCTTTTGGTGGATGCGCGACCTATAACTGTAACGGAAATAATTCGTGCAAATGCGCTGGTCAGTTTTCCTGTATTCACCCTCAATCCATCACCTTGCCTCACAATCCGGTTGGCGTAAGCACCGCAATCATTGAAAGTCCAAACGGAGTGTCGCCCGGGTAGCAGGATCAGCCACGGGGATCGTGACCACCACCGATCTGCAGGCTTTCGATCCCTCCGAGCTGAGTCTTCATCTTCCGGTATCAGGTGGAACGCTATATGGAAGTAGCGGGATTGCCACGGTGCATGTGCTGGATTCCAGCGGGGTGTTGGCCACCGAGTATTTCCCCATCACGATTGAGGGGACAACGGCGTACCTGACCAGTCCGGGAACCCTGATGCCTTGGCTGGAACAGTATGTGAGTACGGCGAATGGAATCTCCGTATCGGTCAATGTTTCAGCTCTCCAGAGTTCCTCGTCGGGGGTCACGTTCAATGCGGTCTTGGACTATGACGGCGTGCCGATCAGCAACAACGTTTCGGCTACAATTTCAGCACCGGTGAAATTTCTGGATTCCGCGCCGAAATGTCCGAAACTCGACAAGAACTGCCAGCCGTTCTGAGTACCCGGCTGACCAAATCCACCGGGAAACGCCGTAAAGACGTTTCCCGGCTTCTTGTTCCGGGTCTGGTGGCTGCTTTGAGTGTTCCCCTGTCTCTGGGTAGGGCAACAGTTTCGCACGCTGTAGTTGAAAAGCCTGGTGGACTATCAGCTTCTACTTTGCCAAAGCGGGAGGATCGCCATCTTGGTTACAGGCTAACAACCTACACTGGGGTTGCACACTTCCTTTTTCTGTACGACACGGTCAGCGGTGCCCGAATCGCAGGGTTGCCTTCTTCGCACGTTCGGCTGCGTTTTGTACGACTGCTACAAGGTCAGTATCGGAACTGGTCTTGGCGTGTTACGGCCGACCGGCGAGTGGTTTCTTCTTATCGCCCCATGAAGGGAAAACTAGGAATTGGATGGGGACTCATATTCAGGACTCTCCGGCGAGATGTAAAGGCGTATATCAGCCAACCTCCATCGATGAGTTTCTTGATTCAGATGATCCCAGTGGTGAACTACCGCGAGCAATGCAACCACGTGCGGTTCGATGAGTTTTCGGTCTGCTACGCTTTCCCATTCCCTCGGGCCGTTAACCCCCGTGTTTGGGCTGGGGCTATGGTGAGTGGTTTCGACTCTCTGGCACACGAGATTGCAATTGCCACTCTTGATCCCTCCTCCCATACCATGACAGATCGCGAGGTCTTGGAAGCTCAAGCATCTCTTTTCAACCAGTATGCCACCTTCAGGTTTGCCAACGCCGTCGAGCGCCACCGTCTGCATCTGCAAATTGTTTTGCTGCCCGCTATCTATCGTATATCACCGAGCAAGGAACTTAAGCTGACGAAGTCCGATATGGCCCTTTATGTAGGCGCCCAGATAGCCGGGCATGCCTTGAGAAAAGCACTCGGAGGGGAACGTGTGATCTGCCCCCGGGATCGACAGATCGATGATCGTTATAAGGAGTTGCTCCATCGTGTGATGCAACACCCAGCGATACTTAGGCGATATGCAGAACGCGAACGGCAGCGTTTGCATGCAAGGTTTCCCGGCGGCGTTGTGCAAGTTATCACTTCTCAGGGTACGCGTCGGGCTGTCGCTTTAAGGCTTCTGGATACCACAAAAGATGTCAATCGGTGGATCACTGTCAGCGGGATGTATGCTTCGTTTGAAGACGCATCCGTAACATCTAAGTGGCATGGACCTATGCGCCCCAAAACAGGCGGCTCTACTCTACTTGCCCTTTGTTCATCCAAAAACCGGAGTGCGAATCCGGCAGTGTCCCATTTTTAAACATTATGAACCGCCCCGGAGCCCGCCCCCGGGGCGGTTGGGATGTCCCATTTTGAAGGTTGAGTTGGTGGTTGAGGGGGGTCGCACAATAGGGGGATTCTAAGGTCAGTCCAACCGGTGAAACCAGAGAGATTCAACCACCATGCCGGCCCTTCGGTTTTGAGTGTGATAACCTCCTTTATCACACTCCGGCGGAGGGTTCAATGTCGGCCTTGCGCCATGAAATCGATATAAGGGTGCCTGTTGGATAAGGGCTGGGGGAAACAACCCGTAAACTAATAGTGTACCCGGAAGGTCGGGTTGTCCTCGGGCCGGATCGTGCGGCGGTCGTAGAGTCGCGTCGTGGAGACATTTGCATGGCCGAGCCATTCCTGGACCTTGGCGATATCGGCTTCGTGTGAGCGCGCGTTGGTGGCGGCCGTGGCGCGCAGCGAATGCACACAGAGACCGTTCACTTCGGCGCTGATGCCCGTCTCCAGGCCGTATTTGCGCACGATCTCGCGGTAGGCGGAGGCGGGATCGGAGGCAAACCAGGAAAAGTCTCGTGGGCCGACTGTGCCAGTCGAGGGGAGTATCAACGCGGAACTCATGGCTCTCGTCGCGAGATGTGGTCGGTGGGCCCGATCCGCCGTTCCGACCAGGTGAAGCGCCACGGGGTGCCTCAGGTGGCTCGCGATTAAAGATGGTGGATCACAGGCTCATCCAGGTCAGAGGACATTTATAATAATGGCCGGACGGATTTCATTCGCATCCTTTTGGAGCCTGTCGTCGATGCCGACTCCGCCAGCCTTGATCGAAGTGCCCACCGATGTTTTCGAAGTGGTGGGCCGTGCACTGGCTGAGGATATGGGCACAGGCGATATCACCGCCCAATGGCTGATCCCAACCGAACGCCCTGTATCGGCCCGGGTCTCGGTCCGCGAGTCGGCGGTCATTGCCGGAGCGCCCTGGTTCGAAGCCTGTTTCCGGAGCTTGGATCCGCATGTTCGGTTCGCCTGGCAGGTACGGGAAGGCGAGCGTGTGAAGGCTGGTGCCACATTGGTTGAACTCGAAGGTGAGGCCCGTGCCCTGCTCACGGGAGAGCGGACGGCGCTCAACTTCCTTCAGCTCCTCTCCGGTACGGCGACCACCACCCGTCGTTATGTCGAACAGGTCGAGGGGACCCGATGTCGCATTCTGGACACCCGCAAAACGCTACCCGGACTTCGATCTGCCCAAAAATACGCGACCCGGGTGGGGGGCGGCACCAATCATCGGCACGGCCTCTATGATGCCGTTTTGATCAAGGAAAACCATCTCGCCTGCGTGGGCGATATCGCTGAGGCGCTGTCGCGGGCGCACTCCCATGTCCGGACCCCAATCGTGATCGAGGTCGAAACCCTGGGTCAGCTTGCCCAGGCGCTCGAGGCCCGGGCCACCTGGGTCCTCCTCGACAACTTCTCGCTCGAGGATATCCGGTCGGCAGTTGCCGAGACGCGCGGCCGGGCCCGGCTCGAGGTGTCAGGCGGCATGGATTTATCCGAGATTCGTGCGGTTGCCGAGACCGGCGTGGATTTCATCTCCGTCGGTGCCTTGACCAAGCATGTGCGCGCGATCGATCTGTCGATGCGGATCCGGCCCTGACCGGCCAGCTCGGTTTACGGTCAACCGGATCGGATGGCGCCTCGTGAGGGAGGTTTCCGATCGCCTGGCGTCTTGTCGGGGAAAAAGCAAAGATGGGAGACGACGCAGGTCGGGCAGTCTGGTGACCGCGCCCGGCAGACGTAGCGTCCATGAAGGACGAGCCAATGGTGGGCACGGGTCAGATAACGTTCGGGAACGATCCGAAGGAGTGCCTTCTCGACCGCATGGGGTGTCGGACCCGGCGCGAGTCCCGTCCGGTTCGCCACGCGGAAGACGTGCGTATCGACCGCGATGGTCGATGCACCATAGAGGGCATTCAGAATAACATTGGCGCTTTTGCGCCCGATGCCGGGCAGCTCTTGCAGATCTTCGCGGCTGGATGGAATGCGTCCATCAAACCGTTCAAGGAGCAGGCGGCTGCTTTCGAGCAGGTGCCGCGTTTTGACCCTGAAGAGTCCAAGACGCCGGAGATGGGCTTCGACGCGATCGGTGCCGAGGGCGAGAAGCGATGCGGGAGTCGGGGCAACCTGAAAGAGCTCGGCAGTTGCGCGGTTGACCTCGCGGTCGGTCGACTGGGCGGAAAGGAGCACGGCCGCGAGGAGCTGAAAAGGAGTTTGATAGTTGAGTTCCGTGACCGGATGCGGGCAGGTACGCTCAAGGCAGGCAAAAAAGGCGGCTGCCCGTCTGCGTGGCCAAGCCTGCGCCCCCGCGTGCGCATTCCTCCGGATCATGATTGGGGCGGGTGGGGCTGCCCCGTGCTGCCTCCGGCTGGTCGTGCCCGGCGAGCGCGGACGATCATCCGGATCTCCTCCAGTCGTTCCGCATCTGTCAGTCCTCGGGAGTGGGTTGCCTGCTCTGGGGAGAAGTGAGCCCGGTGCCTCTCGTAGCGCTCGCGCAGCCGGCTGCGATTTTCTGAGGGGGATTGCTCCAAGGGCGGAAGGGGAGACGGATGGCTGGGATCGTCAACCGTCCGAGCGGTTTCCGGACGCGGTACGAGTTGGATACAGTCGGTTGGGCAGACGGCGATGCACAAACCGCAACCGGTACATTCTCCGGGCAGAATGTCGTGGAGATAGTGGCGCGCACCGATGATCGCATCGATCGGGCAGGCTTCGAGACAACGTGTGCAGCCGATGCAGGAAGCGGGGTCGACCAGGGCGAGTTGGGGTGGATCCGGACGCGGAACCTCAAGCTGTGCCGGATCGATATCCAGAAGGCGGGCCAGAGCGGCAAAGGTTTCAGATCCCCCGGGTTTGCAGCGATTGATCGGCGCCTCGGAGCGCGCCACGGCCGCCGCATAGGGTTCGCAGCCTGCGTAGCCGCATAGTTGGCACTGAAGCTGCGGAAGGAGCTGGTCGATGACCTCGGCGGTGACCATGGATCAGCGGACCACCATACCCGCCTCGGCTCCGGAGTCAGGCGCAAGCAGGAACGGGCCGGTCGCCCCATCATTGGCAGCGAGCACCATCGCTTCGGAAGTCCCGAAGCGCATTTTGCGCGGGGCGAGATTGGCGACCACGACGGTCAGTCGGCCAACCAGATCCTCTGGTGCGTAATGGGCCTGGATTCCGGCAAAGACCGTCCGCTCCTCGGTACCAAGCGAGATCTTGAGACGGATCAGTTTTTGGGATCCATCGACCCGCTCGGCCGAAAGGATGCGTGCCACCCGGAGATCCAGGCGGCTGAATAAATCGATGTCGATCATCTCTTTGGGTTCACTCACATGGGGATCCTCAGCGGGGGGGGATGGCGGATTCGACAGGGGTCTGCCGGTACGGGTCGTGAGGCGGGTCAATAGTGGGGTGTAGGGCGCCACTGATCGGTCGAGCAAAGGAGTGTCGAGTTCACTCCAGCCGG
Organism: Pseudomonadota bacterium; assembly: GCA_021798795.1. GTDB lineage: Bacteria > Pseudomonadota > Gammaproteobacteria > JAKAQQ01 > JAKAQQ01 > JAJZNM01. The sequence goes on along the minus strand of JAJZBR010000037.1, from coordinate 8,265 downwards.
TGACGGGACTATCCAGCCACGATTCGACCCGGTGGGCGAGATCCGGCAGCACCGGTTTGAGATAGCCTATAAGCAGGCGGAAGTGGTTGAGGGTCTGGGTAGCGATCGCGCGCGCCCGCTCCGGATCGGATTGTTCGAGTTTCCAGGGGGTGGAGCCTGCAAAGTACTGGTTGGCACGATCGGCGAGATCCAGGATCATGCGAAGTGCGCTGGCATATTCCCGTGCTTCATAGGCTGCGACGATTGTCGCTCGTTGTGCACGGAACGATTCGTAGAGCGCGGGTTCGGGAAGGTTTGCCGCGAGACGACCGCTTGCCCCATGCCTGAGAAAGGGGGCGGAGCGGGCTGCGAGGTTGACCAGTTTGCCGACGAGATCGCCATTGAATCGGTGGATGAGATCGTCGAGACTAAGGTCGATGTCTTCGACTCCCGCGCCCAGTTTGAGTGCGAAATAATAGCGCAGGGCTTCTGGGGGAAAGGCGGCGGCAAACTCGCTGGCCGTGAGGAAGGTTCCTCTGGATTTCGACATCTTCTGGCCTTCCACGGTCAGGAAACCGTGTACCCAAAGGCTCGTGGGAAGCCTGAATCCCGCCGCGGCGAGCAGCGCCGGCCAGAAGAGTCCATGGAAATAGATGATGTCCTTTCCGATGAAATGGTAGAGCTCGGTCGGCGAACCCGGTTTGAGGTAGTGGTCGAAATCGAGATCGGAACGCGTCCGGGCGAGATGCTCGAAACTCGCGAGATAGCCGATCGGGGCATCCAGCCAGACGTAAAAAAACTGCTTGCGACCAGGAATCTCGAATCCGAAATAGGGCGCATCGCGCGTGATATCCCAGTCCCTGAGCCCGGTATCGAGCCATTCATCGAGTTTGCGTCTGACCCCGCGGTCCAGCGCCCCTTCGTGGACGAAGGTCAGCAGTACGTCACGGAAGTTCTCGAGCTTGACAAAGACATGTTCGGTCTCGCGCGCCTCCGGGGGCAGGCCGGTCAGGGTCGAGCGGGGATCAACGAGGTCGCTTGGATCATAGCTTGCGCCACAGATCTCACAGCTGTCACCGTACTGATCGGCTGCGCCACAGCGCGGACAGGTTCCCCGGATGTACCGGTCGGGCAGGAACAGGCGGATTTTGGGGTCGTACATTTGCCGGATGGTTCGGGTGAGGAGGTGCCCACCCTGTTCGAGGTCGCGATAGAACTTATGCACGAGCGCACGATTTTCCGGCGAATGCGTGCTATGGTAGTGATCGAACGATATGGCGAAGCGCCCCAAATCCTCTTCGTGCGCGGTTTGCATGCTTTCGATGAGCTTTTCAGGCTGGATGCCCTCGGATGCGGCCTTGAGCATGATGGGCGTGCCGTGGGCGTCGTCCGCACAGACGAAGCTTACCCGGTGTCCCGCGAGGCGCAGCGAGCGAACCCAGATGTCCGCCTGGATGGATTCGAGGAGGTGACCGAGATGCAGCGGTCCGTTGGCGTACGGAAGTGCGGTGGTGACGAGCAGTTCGCGTGGGCTGGACACGAGGTGGGTCGGAGATCCGATGGCGAGGGTCCTTATGCATAGGATACCGTGTTTATACGAACCGTCGCACAGACGCCACGATCCCCTGGAGGTGATCGGGTGGTTCATGAGGCGCGCACCCTCGGGGTTCCATCTCGCATCGAGCGGGGATCCGGGGCGGGATGGAGCGGGACGTTCGTGCTGAAGCCGGGAGATCAGGCTCCTGATTTTGCGTGTCCGGACGAGCGGGGGCGACTTTTCCGTTTGTGCCGGGATGGCGGGTCCCGGGGCACCGTGCTCTTTTTTTATCCAGGCGATTTCACTCCGATCTGCACACGCGAGGTCTGCCGTTTCAATGCTTCCTGGGCGAAACTTGCGGAACGAGGTTGGGCGCTCGTCGGAGTGAGTCCCGATCCGCCTGCCCGGCATGAACTTTTCAAGAAACGCTATGGTCTCTCTTTGAGGCTTCTCTGCGATCCTGACCGGTCCCTCTTCCGGTTATATGGTTGCCTCGTCCCGGTGCTGCGTTGGCCGATGCGCGTCAGTTGGGTCGTGAATGCGAACCAGAAGATTCTGGAACGGGTTCATGCGGAGTTTCGGATCCGGCGTCACGAGCAGGTTTTGGAGCGCCTTCTGACAGAATGCGAGTAGAGGGCGTGTCATGTTTTGGGGCTCGTTGACGGCATGTCTGATATAGTGTTATAGTTAAGCATCTATCTATCTTAAAACCCAGAATTTCAAGATCCTTATGATGAAACGCAAACGCATTCCACTGATCGTTCTGGCCGTGATCCTGCTCCTCTTCGGCGCACTCTGGGGATTCAACGTGTACCGCGATCAAATGGTGGCATCCTTTTATCGGCACTACGTGCCGCCGCCGGTCGTGGTCGCGACGGCCCCGGTGCGCAGATTCCTCTGGCGTCACGAACTCCGTGCGGTCGGCAACCTCGAAGCGGTTGAGACCGTCTCGCTATCTCCTGAACTCGCCGGCAAGGTGACCGGCATCTTCTTCCATTCCGGCCAGTTCGTGCGGCGCGGGGCACGCTTGATCCAGTTGGATGATGCCGAGGAGCTCGCCACACTCGAGGCGCTACGGGCGACATCGATGCTGGATCGGGTTCAGTTCCACCGCCAGAAGGAGCTTTTGGCCAAGAACCTCACCGCCCGCTCGGCTTATGATCTCGCCCAAGCCAGCTATCGCACGGCGCGTGCGCAGGCCCGCGCCGAGGCGGCGATCGTGGCCAAAATGTCGATTGAGGTACCATTCAGCGGTTTTCTGGGCATCCGTCTCGTGAATCTCGGTCAATATCTGACCGCGGGAACGGCCGTGGTCTCACTCACCCGGCTCACGCCACTTTATGTTTCATTCCGCCTGCCCGAGCAGGACCTGCCCCATCTCCATGTCGGCCAAAGGATCGCACTCGAGGTTCCTGCCTACCCCGGGCACCTTTTCCCGGGTGAGCTCAAGGCCATTGCCCCAGCCGTCAACCCGACCACACGCTTGATCCACGCGCTGGCGATCGTCCCGAATCGGGGTCAGCGTCTGAGACCGGGAATGTTTGGCCGCATCCAGGTTTTGAGTCGTGGCCGCTACCGGGTGACGGCCATCCCCCGGATCGCACTCAGCTACAGCCTCTATGGAGACACGGTCTGGGTGGTGTCTCCCCCTCACCTCACGAAGGATCCCGGCCAGCCCGCTCCGAAGGCTTATCCCACGGTCCGGGAAGTTTTCGTCAAACCCGGCACCAGCCGCGGACAGTGGGTCTCGATCGAGGCCGGTCTCAAACCCGGCATGGTAGTTGTGACGCAGGGTCAGGTCAAGCTGCATGAAGGCGCCCGTATTCTCGTGAACAACACCATCCCACTGGTCATCGGTCGCGCCGGTCGTGCGCATCCATGAGGGGAACCGATTATTTCATTGAGCGGCCGGTTCTGGCCTCGGTTCTTGCACTCCTGATTTTTTTCCTGGGGTTCCGGTCCATATTCGAGATCGGTCTGCGCCAGTATCCCAAAACCAAAACCACCGTGGTGAACGTAAGCACCGCCTATCCCGGGGCGAGTGCCCAGCTCATGCAGGGCTTTGTCACGACCCCGCTCGAACGGGCGATCGCGGCGACACAGGGGATCGCCTATCTCACGTCCTCAAGCAGCCAGGGCTCAAGCTCCATCAATGCGCATATGCATCTCAACTACAGTGCCAACAAGGCGCTGACCGAGATCACCGCAGCCGTGAACCAGGTCCGCAACGTGCTGCCTCGGGCCAGCCAGTCTCCGGTCATCCAGGTATCGACCGGCGAGCGAACCGCCCTCATGTATCTCAGTTTCTACAGCCACCACATGACGCAGCCCGAGATTGCCGATTACCTCATGCGGGTGGTCCAGCCGGAACTCGAATCGGTCAACGGTGTCGCAGCGGCTTCCATCCTGGGCTCTCCGTTTGCCATGCGGATCTGGCTCGACCCCGATCGGCTCGCAGCCTATCACCTGACCCCCCTCCAGGTGGTCGATGCGATCGCGGCCAATAACTACATTGCGGCCGTGGGGCGAACCAAGTCCCGGCACATTGCAATCAACGTCAATGCCGAAACGGGCCTGCACACCGTCCGACAGTTCAGGCGCCTGGTTGTGTTCCAGTCTGGGCACGAACTCGTCCGGCTGGGTGAACTCGGGCAGGTCCAGCTCAGCGCCGAAAACGACAATGGACGATTCATTTTCGACGGGCGCCGGGCCGTTGCCATCGCGATCAATACGGCACCCAACGCCAACCCGCTGACCGTAGCCACGGATATCCACAAGCTCATTCCCGTGATTCGCTCGGAGTTGCCGCCATCCATGCACGTGGCCATTGCCTTTGATGCGAGCCAGTTCATTCGCAGTGCGATCCATGACGTGATCGTGACCATTCTTGAGGCGGCTTTGATCGTCATCGCCGTCATTTTCCTGTTTCTGGGATCCTTCCGCGCGGTACTGATTCCGGTTGTCACGATTCCCCTGTCCCTGATCGGGGTTGTATTTTTGATGTGGATCTTGGGCTATACGCTCAATCTCCTCACGCTTCTGGCCCTGGTTTTGGCGATCGGACTGGTCGTCGATGATGCGATCGTCGTGGTTGAGAACATCCACCGGCACATTGAGGAGGGGCACCCCCCTCTCCAAGCGGCCTTGATCGGCGGTCGGGAAATCGGAGGGGCGGTGATCGGCATGACGCTCACGCTTGCGGCAGTCTATGCACCCATCGGATTCCTCACGGGAATCACCGGAAGCCTGTTCCGGGAGTTCGCCTTTACGTTAGCGGGCGCAGTCCTCATTTCCGGATTCCTGGCGCTCACGCTTTCACCCATGATGTGCGCCAAGCTCCTCAAGCAATCCGGCACCCAGGGCCGCTTCGCCAACACGCTCGATCACCTGTTCGGCCGGGTACGCACCGTCTATGGCCGGGCGCTTCACGGCGCGCTCGAGGTGCGTTGGGTCGCGGGCATCGTGGGTCTCGTGGTTCTTATGAGTCTCTGGATGCTTTACCAAGGGGCGCATCACGAGCTTGCACCAACAGAAGATCAGGGTATCGTCTTTGTCCAGGCCAGCGGAAGCGAGACGGCAACACTCGGATACCTGGATGGGTATCTCAAGGCTCTGAAGGGTATTTTCGCGCGTATTCCGGGTGTCGAGCATACGTTCATGGGTGCCGGATTCGGAGGCGGGAACTCGCTTTTTGCGGGTGTGACGCTGCTGCCGAGGGGCGCGCGCAGTTTGAGTGCCCAAGCGATCCAGCCCAGGATCCAAAAGGCGGTCTCGAATCTCGCCGGCATCAACGGATTCGTGCTCTTGCCTCCTGCCCTCCCGGGCACAGGAGGCGGTGCCCCGGTTGAGTTGGAACTCACGACGACACATTCCTATCCGGCACTCGATCGGGTCGCGAACCGGCTCAAGGCTGCGGCACTTAAAAGCGGTCTTTTCGCTTATGCGGATACGACGCTCAAGTTTGATGATCCTCAGGATGAGATCAAAGTCAATCGCGCTCTGGCTTCAGAGACGGGAATCACCATGAGTGACGTGGGCTCCGCGCTCGCCAATCTTTTGAGCGGCGGATATATCGATCATTTCAGTCTCGGTGGGGAAAGTTACCGGGTGATTCCCCAGGTGATCCAGCGGGATCGCTTCCACAGCTCACAGCTCGTGCACTACGAAGTCGCGGCCAGCAATGGGACCCTGGTCCCGCTTGGGGACTTCGTGTCTCTGATTCCCCGGGTCGAGCCCAACGTGCTCAACCGCTTCGATCAAATGAACTCGACCGAGCTCGTAGGGGTGCCCAAGCCCGGCGTTTCGCTGGGGCAGGCCCTGGGGTTTCTCAAGGCAGCCGCGCGCCGGGTTCTACCCAATGGCTACGATCTCCATTACGCGGGTCTGTCCCGGCAGTATGAACGGCAGGGCGGGGCACTCCTCGTGACTTTCTTCTTCGCGCTCGTCGTCATTTTCCTGGTTTTGGCCGGGCTCTTCGAAAGTTTCCGGGATCCCCTGATTGTATTGGTGAGTGTCCCGATGTCCGTCTCGGGAGCGCTGCTTTTCCTCAATCTGGGATTCGCTTCGGTCAACATCTACACGCAGATTGGATTGATCACCCTGATCGGATTGATCAGCAAGCATGGCATCCTCATGACCCAGTTTGCGAACGAACTCCAGCGCACGGAGGGTTTGGGCCGGCGCGAGGCGATCGAGCGGGCTGCAACGGCCCGACTCCGACCCATCCTCATGACAACGGCTGCCATGGTCATCGGCGTCGTGCCCCTGATTCTCGCAACCGGAGCCGGCGCGGTCAGCCGCTACGACATCGGGCTCGTCATCGCGACGGGTCTCCTCATTGGCACGGCCTTCACCCTGTTCATGGTGCCGACCGTCTATACTTGGTTGGCACACGATGTTTCGCGGGAGGCGGCGTGGGCAGGAGCGGATGCCGCGCCGGATCCGACTCGCGTCTGAAGCATGATTGAGGGTTCGGCTGGACGGACCCAAGAGGGGCACGAGTGATATCGGATCCGACCATGAATACCGGATGGCAGCAGTCGCTACTCGAGTCGATCCCGAACCCGATTATTCCAGGGCCGCTTTCCGACACGGCTCGCCTGGATTCGGCCGGAGCAGGGGATGGCGGTAACGCCTTCCGGCTCACGCTGGCCTACCCGATCCGGGGGGTTGAAGCGGAATACGCGGATCCGGTTCGCCGTGCCCTCGAACGGACAGCCGGGATCCCGGTCACGCTCAGCGTGGGTTTCGAGGTTCCGGATTTTCCGAGAACCGGAAATCAGCCCATCCCGCCCGGAGTCCGAAATCTGATTGCGGTCGCCTCTGCCAAGGGTGGGGTCGGCAAGTCGACCGTTGCAGCGAATCTCGCCCTGGGTTTATCCGCACTCGGCGCCCGGGTCGGTCTCCTCGACGCAGATATCTACGGGCCGAGCCAGCCCGCCATGTTCGGGGTCGCAGCGGGAGTGCGTCCCGACTCGGACGGGAAACGGATCGAACCGCTGACCCGGCATGGCATCGCACTCATGAGCATTGGATTTCTGGTTGATGTCAATCAGGCCATGATCTGGCGGGGACCGATGGTGACCCAGGCGCTTCAGCAGCTGCTCTACCAGACGCATTGGCCGACTCTCGACTATCTCGTGGTGGATCTCCCTCCGGGCACGGGGGATATCCAGCTCACACTCGCCCAGCGGGTTCCCTTGAGCGGCGCGCTCGTCGTCACGACCCCCCAGGACATTGCAGTTCTGGATGCGAGGCGTGGCATCCGTCTTTTCGAGAAAGTCGCGGTACCCATGTTGGGAGTTGTGGAGAACATGTCAGTTTATCGCTGTCCGCATTGTGGACAGGAGGCGGCGATCTTCGGTCACGGTGGAGGCGAAGCCCTGGCGCAAGAATGCGGCACGCTGTGGCTTGGAAGCCTGCCGCTGGTTCCGGGTCTCTGCGAGCGGATGGATCAGGGGAACCCGCCCGTTGTTTCCGAGCCTGATTCGGATTTGGCCAGGGTTTTTGTCACACTCGCGCACCGCGTGGCGGCTCGTCTCGCTCAGGTGGCGCACGAACAGGCTCCGGGCCCCCGGATTATCATTGAGGAGGGTTGAGATGGGACTCAAGCCGGATCGTTGGATCCGTGAGCGGGCGCTGCAGGATCGCATGATCGAACCATTCGAACCGGGTCAGGTTCGCGAGGGTTCGGACGGGCGGGTGGTGTCTTTCGGGACCTCGAGCTACGGTTACGATGTCCGTTGCGCCGACGAGTTCAAGATTTTCACCAACATCAACTCCGCCGTGGTGGATCCCAAGCGTTTTTCACCGACCAGCTTCGTGGATTTCCAGGGTCCGGTCTGCATCATACCGCCGAACTCATTCGCGCTTGCGCGTACGGTCGAGTATTTCCGTATTCCCCGGTCCGTTCTGACCATCTGTCTCGGAAAATCGACCTACGCCCGCTGCGGCATCATCGTGAACGTGACGCCGCTCGAACCGGAATGGGAAGGACATGTGACCCTCGAGTTTTCGAATACCACCCCCTTGCCAGCCAAGGTCTATGCCAATGAAGGAGTCGCGCAGATGCTCTTTTTCGAGGCAGACGAATCCTGTGAAACCTCCTACCGGGATCGCGGCGGGAAATATCAGGGTCAGCGCGGGGTCACCTTGCCCAAAACCTGATTGATTGGGGTGGATGACAAGCGTTGAAACCCGATCAGGTGGAGCGTGATGGTCGGATGTCCGTGTCGGGTTTGTCTCGCGAC
>JAJZBR010000036.1:12744-18607 GCA_021798795.1 Pseudomonadota bacterium | reverse complement strand
GGCACTTGACGCGCGTTACGGAAGAACTTAATAATCGACCCAGAAAATTCTTGGGATTCCGGACATCAGCCGAAGCCATGGCACAACCAATCAGAGAGTTGAACAGCGGTGTTGCACTTCAAATTTGAAACCCCCGGATCCAAGATCAACGGAATCCGGAGATGACAGTCACGCCACGCCGCTATGGTTTCGAAGATGCCGATCGCTGTGTCCAGTGTGCACTGTGCCTGCCACACTGCCCAACCTACCGGCTCATGCACGATGAGTCCGAATCCCCGCGCGGGCGGCTCGCGATGCTTGCCGCACTGGACCGGGATGCGGCTCCCCTCGACGCTTCCATGCGTACGGCACTCGACCATTGCTTGGGCTGTCTCGCCTGTGAAGCCGTCTGTCCGGCCGAGGTTCCCTACGGGAAGCTTTACGATCGCTACCACGCGGTTACCCGAACCGGGCTCCGCGAGCCCGTTATCCGGATCCTGGTCTCGCTCACCCGCCGACCCCGGGTGGCACAGCGGCTTCACCGCCTGGTCGCAGCTCTCGAACGGCTTCGGATCCTCCCCTATTTGCGTCGCCTGGCGACCGGCCGTCTCCGGCGCGCCTTGCACCTCCTGCCGGACCCCTATCCCAAGACGAGAGCTCCGCATGGCCACTTCATTCCGGACATCGCACCGACCGATCCCGTAGGGCGGGTGTCGCTTCTCGCAGGTTGCGTCTCGAGCCTCTGGATGCCGGATGCGTATCAGGCCGCACTGGAGCTACTCCTGGCTTGGGGTTTCACGGTGGATCTGCCCGATCAGGCACTCTGCTGTGGAGCATTGGCCAAGCATGCGGGTCACCCCGGCGTGTCCCGGGTCGTGCAGGCCGCGCTCCTGAAACAGCTCCCGCCCACCCAACCGGTTCTGGTCCTGGACAGCGGCTGCTTTGCCGAAACCCGGGCAGCGTTCAGGGCGGCCGGCTCGGGCGTCACACCGGTTTACGAACTCACCTCCTTCCTGGACGCCTTTTGGCCTGCCACCGGTCCAGGTTCCCTCGGGCAGCCGGAACGGATCGCGCTTCACATCCCCTGCACACAACGCACCGAAGTCGGCGATGCCCAGGCTGCCGCAAGACTGCTCGGCCGCATCGGGAACCTGACCGTTCAACCGATTCCGGATGACTATGGCTGCTGTGGCGCCGCGGGAAGTTATCTCCTCCGGGAACCGCTCATGAGCGATGCCCTCGGTGCCGATCTGGTCGCGAGACTCGGCTCCGAGCGACCGGAGCGGATCGTCACCACCAATATTGGTTGCCGGCTACGCTGGCAGGCCGAGCTTAGGCGCCAAGGGCTCCATATCCCGGTTGAACACCCGGTGGAAACCGTCCTCCGGGTCTTTCACCATCGATGATGGCCTCAAGGAGGCGGATTTCCGATCCCTTGCCTCATGAATCGCACCCGCACCCACTCCTATCGCAATGAAAAGACCCGGCCGGGCTTAAGATGGATGGTGGAGTTAGAATGGATGTCCCTTCCCTGGGAGCCTGCACATGCGCCAGATCTCCAGCCGATTCGTTCCCGGTATTTTCGCAGCCCTCGTGTTCGCCGCCCTTGCATCGATCACCCAGGCGCACGCCGCAAGCGGATTCTGGGTGACACCCGCCGTACCCGGTTACGGCGTCATTCATGTCTGGCCTCATGAGGTCTCGCGGCCCTCGCCCCGCGCATCCTACAAGGCTGTCTTCTACATCCCTCAGGCGATTGCCAAGAAGTCCAAAGCCGATCCGGAACTCGGGCGCATCGCCCGCATGCTGAACATTTTCACCGCGGACCGGGTACCACTCAAACACCTGCATTTCGTTACCGTCTTCGACGGAGGGGCCATCCCTGCCATCCTGAACGACGCCACCTACGAGGCCCGCTTTCACCATCCGAATCCCAATGCCGGACTCATCGCGATCTTGGCAAAAAACGGGGTCATCTTCAGGGTTTGCGGCGTCGCACTGGCTGGCTGGGGATTCAAGCCCATGGACGTGCTGCCCGAAGTGGGCGTGGCTCCCACCGGGCCGAGTACTCTCATACTCTATGAAAACCAGGGTTATGCGCTGGTCCCGTTCTGAATCCAGCCTCCGCTCACTCGGAGAGCGCTTCCTCATCGAGTGTGACCATGCGCTCCGAACCCTCCGGCCGGCAGCGGGGCCTTCGGAGCGGGATCCGGACGATCGGATTCTGAACCCCGCTTCGGTGCGGCGCAGTCGGAGCTATCTCAGGGTCGACCATGCGGGCGAAGTGGCGGCACAGGCCCTCTATCGCGGGCAGGCGTTTGCCGCATCTGCCGATCCGGAACTCGCACAGGTGCTCCGCAATGCCGCATCGGAGGAGGAGCGGCATCTCCTCTGGTGCGAAAGCAGGCTCCAGGCGCTCGGCGGACGAGTCAGCCGACTCAATCCGCTCTGGTATGCCGGAGCCTTCCTGAGTGGCCTCCTCGCAGGCCGGCTGGGTCGTGCTGCCAGTCTGGGTTACCTTGCCGAAACGGAAAGGCAGGTCGAAGCCCACCTGGATCAGCATCTCGCAGGATTACCACGTGAAGATATTTTGACCCGGGCCATCCTCGAAAAAATGAAGGCGGAAGAGGCCGGACACCGTCAAAAGGCGCTTACAGAGGGAGGCCGGGCGCTTCCCCGAATGGTCCGGGGACTCATGCACGGAGCCTCGCGCGCCTTGGTCTACGGATCCTACTGGCTCTGACGGGCGACGGCGGCCGGGGCCCCGAGCTCGAGCTTCTGGATCTGGGCGAGAGAGCCCCGGCGCATGTTGCGCCCGTAGAAAATCTCGAGCATCTCGGTCTTGACACGTTCGCGGATGCGGTCGGCCTCTTCGGCGCTCACGGATTCCTGCTCGGTTCCAAAAAGGTAGTTCGACAGCTCGAATTCCTTGAGAATCATCTTCGTGTGAAAAATATTTTCCTGATAGACGTTCACATCCACCATCTGATAATGCTCACGCGTATCGCGTGACATGAAATTCTGGATCGAGTTGATGTGGTGATCGTTGAACAGTTTTTCGCCCCGGATATCCCGGGTAAATCCCCTGATCCGGTAATCGACGGTCACGATATCGGACTCAAAGCTGTGGATCAGGTAGTTGAGCGCCCGGAGCGGGGAAATGCGCCCGCAGGTCGACACATCGATGTCGGCGCGAAAGGTGCTGATGCCGTTGTCCGGATGGCTCTCGGGGTAGGTATGGACGGTGATGTGGCTTTTGTCGAGATGGAACGCGACGCCCTCAGGGAGTGGTCCCGGGCTTTCCAGGTGGCTTTGCTCGAGCTGCTCGGCGCCGACAGCCGTCTCCGATATCAGCATCGTCACCGAGGCACCCTGCGGATCATAATCCTGACGCGAACAGTTGAGGATATTGGCACCGATGATTTCCGAGACATGCGTCAGGATCTGGGTCAGGCGCTCGGCGTTGTACGCTTCATCGATGTAGCTGATGTACTCCCTCTGGTTCTGTTCCGTCTTGGTATAGCAGATGTCGTAGATATTGAAACTCAGGGTCTTGGTCAGGTTGTTGAACCCATTGAGCCGGATTTTTCGATTGAGATAGGCCAATGTTAGGGTTCCTCCTAATCACGCCTGCGCACAGGCGGCGAGAGGGCGGCCGCTTCCCGAGTTCCGGCGGAGCCTGATGGGTTCATTATCGCAGGTTTCCCAAAGCCTGGGTTTCTGTCGCCCCTGACCGCCCACCCGGATCCAGCGCGGCCCGGAGTGCGGCCCAGGCTTGGGCACGATCCTGGCTGCCAAAAACAGCCGACCCCGCGACAAAACGATCGGCACCCGCATCCCAAGCCGCTCGTATCGTGGCCGGGTGGATCCCGCCGTCGACTTCGAGTGCGAGCATCCGATCCGAATGGTCGATCCATTGCCGAATCTCGCGGATTTTGGGCAGCACGCCCGCGATGAACTCCTGGCCCGCGAAACCGGGATTGACCGTCATCACGAGTATGTGGTCAATCCGCCCGATAACATAGGGCAGGACTGCGGGCGGCGTGGCGGGGTTTAACGCGATGCCGGCCTCGCATCCGTGTTCCGAGATCAGGGCGAGACTCCGGTCGAGGTGATCCGTTCCATCCGGATGGATAAAGATCACGGAAGCACCCGCATCGGCGAAATCCGGAATCAGCCGGTCCACCGGGTGCGTCATGAGGTGCACTTCCACGGGAACGCCGATCCCATGGCGCCTGAGCGCCTTGAGTATGAGGGGACCCATCGTGAGATTCGGCACATAGTGGTTGTCCATGACGTCGAAATGGAGCCGGGTGGCCCCCAATCTGATGACTGTCTCGGCTTCTGCGCCCAGGCAGGCAAAATCCGCTGACAGAAGGGAGGGGACGATCTCGGCTTGCCGGCGTCTGGAAGGTGGGTTCATTTGCGCTACCTCAGGACCCCGGGGCCCGAAAACGTTCATCTCGCGAGCTTTGGGCAGAGCCGACTGTCCGGCTATTCTAACGCGCTGCGATCCGGGGTGACGGAAGGCGCCTGGCCGGGCCCGGGCCCGGGTTCCAAGGGATATAATCTCCGGTTGACCACCCCCGTAGTTGATCACCATGCGCAAAGACCGATCCATGCATGCCCTGCCCGCCCCGCGAAACCTATGGCCGGCTTTGCTCCTGCTCGGACTCTGGCTCGGCCCGCTGGCCTTTGCCAAACCTTATCTCGTCGTGCCCCAATCCTCCGAAAATGCTGTCGATATTATTGATGCCGCGACCAATACGCTCGCCGCAACGCTCCCGCTCGGCGCCTCCCCGCAAAATGTCGTGCTCGCCCCCAATGGAGATGAGGCCTATGTCGGGGTCGTGAGCTCATCCACATCCGGCACCACGACCACCCTTTCTTCGGCCATCGACACCATTGACCTTGCGAGCAATGCCGTGACCGTCCAAACCCCCCTTCAAAGCGGGGGATCCGCCATTGCGATCGGTGCCATGGCGATCGCTCCGGATGGCACCACACTCTACGTCATCAATCCGGATTCCGGGGCTTTGCTCAGCCTCGATCTCGCAACGGGAACGGTCGCAACCGTGGCCGATTACGGCACGGGGATCGCCCCCACTGCGGTTCTCGCCGGATCAAGCGGACGACACCTCTATGTCACGCTCAGCCAAGATAGCGTCCTCTCGATCGTCACCCTTCCCACGGACGTCGTTTCCACGCTCACCATTCCGAACGGTCTCGATCCGCTCGCCCTGGCACTCTCCCCGGACGGGAGCCGTCTTTACATCGCGAACTCGGGAAACAACACGATCGCGATTCTCGACATCGAGAAAGGATCCTTTCTGAACTCGATCTCGGTCACCGGTTTTCCAAGCAGTCTCGCGGTCTCGCCCGATGGGACCACCCTTGCCGCCGCCTTGCCGGCTGCAGGTATCGTGGATCTCATCCCCCTCAATCAATCCGGACCGGTTACATCCGTCCCCGTCGGCCGCTCGCCCGCGACCCTCGTTTATTCACCCGATGGGACCCGTCTCGATGTCCTGGACAGCGAAATTCCCGCTTTGAACGTGATCGATACACAAAGCGCCAGTGTGGTTGCGACCCTTGATCTCTCCAATCCGGAAACGTTTGCCGGTTCCTTCGGTGGCGCAGGCGACATCATCGCCCCAAACGCCACGTTCGAGGTGGCCCAGGGAACGGTTCTGAACGGCTCCTTGAGCGCGACCGACGATCTCAACCGCAGCCTGAGTTTCGCGCTTGCGATACCCCCGAGTCACGGCCAGATGAACCTGACCGCATCGGACGGTTCCTTTGCGTATACTCCCGCCACGGGCTTTGTCGGTGCCGACCACCTGGCCTTTACGGCTCAGGCAACGAGCGGCCCGGGAGCCCCGAC
>JAJZBR010000036.1:0-12644 GCA_021798795.1 Pseudomonadota bacterium | reverse complement strand
CTCCAAAGTACAGTCAGTTTCGATGTTGAAGTGGTTCCGAATACGAACAGCAGCGCACTCGATCCCACGACTCTTCTCTTTTTGCTCGCGCTCCTCCTGATCGGCGCATGCCGCCGACGCGAACCCGCCTGAGCGCCTCGGATCCCGTGACCCTCCGTCCCGGTGATCGATATTCCACCGGGATGGACCCGGGACTCGAGCGCATCGGCCGGGGCAAGGTTCGCGACCTGTACCGCCTCGATGCCGATCGGCTCCTCTTGGTTGCCTCCGACCGGCTTTCGGCATTCGATGTCGTATTCGCGGAACCCATCCCCGGAAAGGGCCGGATTCTGACCGGATTGTCGCGTTTATGGTTCGATGCGACCGCATCTCTCATGCCGAACCATTGCCTGGCCGGGGAATGGGAATCCCATGTCCGGCCGGAGGCGCGCGCGTACCTTCGTGAGCGGACCCTCCTCGTACGAAAACTGCGCCCCCTGCCCATCGAGGCTGTGGTTCGAGGCTATCTCGCGGGATCAGCCTGGAAATCCTACAAGCAGGGGGAACCGCTCTCCGGCATTCGCTTGCCCCCTGGGCTCCGCGAAGCCGAACGCCTCCCGACTCCCCTCTATACACCGACCAGTAAGGCCCCGCTCGGTGAACACGACCGGCCCCTCTCCTTCGATGATACGGTGGAGCTGATCGGCAGCGGGCCACTCGCCGAGGCCATCCGGGAGCGGGCGCTCGAGGTGTACCGGTGGGCCGCCCGGAGAGCCGAAACCAGTGGGCTCATTATCGCGGATACGAAGATGGAGTTCGGCATCGACCCCACAGGCGAGCTCATGCTGATCGATGAACTCCTGACGCCAGACTCGACACGGTACTGGCCGCTTGACACCTACGAGCCCGGACAAACGCCACCCTCATTCGACAAGCAGTTTGTCCGCGACTATCTCGAATCGATCGGCTGGAACAAGAAACCCCCGCCCCCGCCTCTGCCAGCGGACATCCTGGAAGGGACGCGCTCTCGATACGAGGAAGCATGGCAGAGACTGAACGGATCCATCAGAGGCTAGGATTGGCATTCGCTCGCACAAATGGAACGAGCATCGGTGGGACACCCACCCGTAAAAGCGCCTGATGCCAGGCCCATCGCTCGGAAGCAGGCGGCTCCTGCAAGAGACTCCCGATCCGGGCAGCCATCAGTTCTCCGCCACGCCAGAGCAGCCGGTTCCCGAACACGGGGGCGATACGGGGATCTTTGAGATGTATTCCAGATTGATTGAACACATCGGTTGCCGAAACCGTAATCCAGGAGCCGGTTTCCCTTTCACCGGCGATTCGTTCCCATCCAGTGGTTGCGTGCGCCTAGTGGCGCACTCCGGCAGGCGACCGGGGAGATGGGGTCGGCAATGCCCAGAGCGCGACGGGCAGCGCCAAAAATCCGATCCCGCAGGCAACCCAGACCGCTCCCTCGAGACCGATCACCGGTATGAGCGCGCCGAGGAGGAGAAGTCCCATGGCCCCGATTGCATTGCCGAGACCCAAGGTCACCCCCGAAGCGAAGGCTGGCTCATCCGGACAGAGATCCTGTCCGATCGGAATCACGACCGGAAGAGTTGCAAAGAGGGTGATTCCCAAGCATCCGAGCAGGAGATAGCCCCAAGGCAACGGTACCGCGAGGTAGGACAACAGAAAAAGAGGCGAAAGCAGACTCATGACAGAAAGAATGCGACGTCGCCCCAAACGGTCGGCTAGCCAGCCGCCACCGAGATTGCCGATGACACCGACCAGCAACTGGACACTGATCAAGGTCGCTCCGATCACAAGCGATCCGCCTCGACGATACCAGAGCAGCGGGATCAGGGTCACGCTCGCGTAAACCAATGTCGCGCGGAGCCCTGCGAAACATAACAGGGGCAAAAGCGGCTTCACGCGCGTACGCCAGGAACGATTCACCCGCACGGTCGTTCGCGTGCGGGAATCCGGGGCCGCATGGAATATCCAGGGCGCAATCAATGCGGTCGGAATGAGAAAGATGAGAAGACCCCTGAAGCCGAAATGGATGACGATCAGGCTGGCCAGAAACGGCCAGAGCCCCCGTCCGAGCTCTCCGCCCACGAGAAAGATCGACAGGATCCCGGAGGCATGACGCTCGTGCGCAAGATCCCGCGCGGCCGCAAGCCCCGGGGGATGGAAGGCGGAGTTGCCGACTCCGACTGCGAGCAGAAGGACGATCAGAACGGTGAGACTCCCAGCCACTCCCACGAGTGCCGCACCCGCCGTGCTGAGACAAAGACCGGGCAGAAAAAACCACCGCCTGCCATAACGGTCGGCCAGCCAGCCCATGGCGGGTTGCAGGGCTTGACCGATGAGGAGCGCCGACATGATGAGTCCGGCATCGGCATCCGGCAGGGCGAGTCGCACGAGGATCGCGGGCAGGATCCCCGGCAGGAAGTTGACGGCCCCATCGTTCAGAAAATGCGCGAGTGTCAACACCCCGAGGCGCAGGGTACGCCGGGGCTGGACATCGAGACTGAGGTCGGGCGTGAGCGTGTTCAATCAGGCGGTCTCAGGGGTAGGAGGCTTTGTGAAACCGGTAAGTTTAGCCCTCAAGCGATCCTGAAGTGGGCCTCACCGCTCGAAGGGGACGAGTTCGAAGAGGCCGGGTGCGAGCGTTTCCAGTTCGTCGCGCGTTTCGGCCAGTGCCGTGACATGGCCCACTTTGCGGCCGGATCGGGGCGCCTTGCGGTAATCGTGGAGATGGACGTCCGGCAAGGCCAGCGTGGCAGATGCGCTCGGAAGCCGGCCAACGGCATTCACGAGAAGCGCCTCCCCGCGCATCCGGGTCGACCCGAGCGGTAACCCGGCCAGCGCACGCAGATGATTCTCGAACTGGCTCGTCGCGCACGCTTCAATGCTCCAGTGCCCCGAGTTATGAACCCGGGGCGCCATTTCATTCGCAATCAGGGCACCTTCCACCACGAAGAATTCAACGGCCAGGACCCCCACGTAATCAAAGTGTTCGAGAATGCGCCGCGCATAATCCTCCGCTTGATGAACGAGCGACTGATCTCGGACCGGTGCGCGCGACGACCGCAGGATCCCATCCTGGTGGGTATTTTCACCCGGTGGATAGAACACCACGGAGCCCGTGCGATCGCGGCAGGATACAATGGAAATCTCCCGCTCGAATCGGACTCGACTCTCGAGAATCAGGCCACCTGGGGCATCTGCCAGAGAACGGAAAGCGGCGTTTGCTTCGTCACGTTCGAAGATCGGTACCTGTCCCCGTCCGTCGTAGCCGAATCTCCTGGTTTTGAGAATAGCGGGCAACCCGGTTTGATCGAGTGCGAAATCCAGTTCTTCTTCGCGATCGAGTGCGGCATGGCGGGTTGCCGGGATCCCGAGCGCCTGAAACAGCGATTTTTCAGCCACCCGGTCCTGACTCGCCTCGAGAACCTCGGGCGCAGGCATGACGGGGCGTGCGGCTGCCACTTCACGCAGAAGGGGAGTCGGTACATTCTCGAACTCATAGGTCACGACATCCACGTTTTGCGCCAAATCAAACATCGCAGCCCGATCCTCAAAGGGTGCCACGATGAGATGACCGAGTTGCCCGGCGGGTGCCCCCGGCGAGGGATCGATGAAACTGAACTCCATCCCGAGCGGCAACCCGGCCCATGCGAGCATCCGACCCAACTGTCCACCGCCGATGATACCGATCCGCATGTCAGCCCCGCTCGGGATCCCGTTGGTTCAGCACCCGCTCAGTTTGCGTCTTTCTCCATCTCATGAGGCGTTTGCGAAGCTCCGGCGTGTGAAGGGCAAGAATCGCAGCCGCCAGAAGCGCTGCGTTGATGGCGCCGGCGCGACCGATGGCCAGCGTGCCGACCGGAATGCCTCCTGGCATCTGCACGATGGACAAGAGGGAATCGAGGCCATGGAGCGTATGGGTTTCGATCGGAACGCCGAGAACCGGCAGAATCGTCTTTGCAGCCAGCATACCCGGCAGGTGCGCCGCACCGCCCGCAGCTGCAATAAGCACCTTGATCCCGCGCGCGGGGGCCCCCTCGGCATATTCGAATAGCCAGTCGGGTGTCCGGTGGGCCGAGACGATCTTCGTCTCATAGCTCACGATCAACTCATCGAGAATGGCCGTCCCGGGTTTGAGGGTTGCCCAATCGGAACGGGAACCCATGACCACCCCGACCTGCGGACCCGTTTTCTGGTTCATGATTTCGGGATCCCCCACACAGACGAGATTCTCTTGCAGGTCAGTTCTGCTCATACTATCACGGCTCGATGCGATCGCTCCGCCGTACTTCTTGCGACCGAGCCCCCCGCCTCAACTTGCCAGACGCTGACCGAGGCAACATAATGCCCTGCGTTCCATTGCCTCCCGGAGAACTCAATGACCCCTGCGATCCTGGTCCATGGCGGTGTGGGCCCTCATCCGTCGGAAGCCCGACGCAGACAGGGTATGGCCCGGGCGACCGAGGCCGGATATGCCCTCTTGGCTGCGGGCAAACCCGCCCTGGACGCCGTCGAGATGGCGGTCGCGATTCTGGAGGATGATCCCACGTTCAACGCGGGATGCGGCTCGGTATTGACCGAGGCTGGAACCGTCGAAACGGACGCGGCGCTTATGGAAGGGCATACCCTTCGCGCCGGTGCCGTGGGATCGGTTACCGGCATCCAGAACCCGATCCGTCTCGCGCGGGCTCTCCTCGAAGATGGACGACACGTCTTTCTCGTGGGTTCCGGAGCGGAGACTTTTGCAAAGAGTCGGGGATTGACCCAGATTGACCCGGCCAGCCTCGTGACCGCAGCACAAAAAAAAGACTGGCTCGATCATCGTGGCACGGTCGGTGCCGTGGCGTGTGATGCATTCGGACATCTGGCTGCCGCGACATCGACCGGTGGCCTCCGGGGCAAACATCCCGGGCGGATCGGGGACAGCCCGGTCATCGGTGCGGGAACCTATGCCGACCGGCGTGTGGCCGTCTCCTGCACCGGTGATGGCGAATCGATCATGCGGACCGTATTGGCGCACCGGGTGGCCGTGTCATACGGTATCCATCTCGATCCTCTGCAGGCCGCAGCTGATGCCGTTGACTTTTTCGGACTCGAGGTTCCCGGCATCGCCGGGCTCATCGTGATCGACCTTTGCGGGCGCATGGGTTTTGCATCCTCGCCGGGTACGACCATGCTCTCTGGAAGGGGAGATGCCACAGGCATCCATGTCGGATACTGAATCCGAACCGCCCGGATTCCCGCACACCCGGCCCGGGTGTATCGAGCCCGGGCCGGGGAGTGTGCCCCTGCGCCTAGCCTTGCGCGTGGGGCGCCATGATCCGCGCCAGAAGGTTGACCGTGCCGGGAATCCGGACAAGATGCGGGAAACGGGGACCACCGAAGTAGGACACCGTTTTGCTCGCATACCACCCGTCTTTCTCGACCAGGAAAATCGTCGGCCGGTGGGTGTGCCCGGTCCGCTTGAGAATCCAGTTGAGGGTGGCGACCGAATATTTCTGGCCATTGACCGCACGTATCTTCATCCCCGGCGCGAGACCCGCCCGCCATCCGGGGGAGCCCTTGCGAACATCAAAGATCTGTCCCGCTCGCCCGATACGGATGCCGTAGGTCAGCCACTGGTCATTGTCGTGCCGGATTTTTTCCTGCGCGACCATGAAACGGTTCGGTTTGGCGGTATAGACGAGACGCCAGCCCGCACGCCTGAGTTCCCCAGTGGGCGGCAGCGGCGCGATATCGTAGACGTGGCGCTCAAAAAAAGCATGCCAGGGATAAGGCACGACCCGGTTGAGCAGATTCTCGATCGTTGCTCGGGTATAGGTCACCGTGATCGGGCCCGTGCTCGGGGGTCCTGCGTAAAGGTGGAGAAACGTATCCAGTGATTTGCGATCGTCTGTGTGCGCCCGGATGATCGTGTCCACATCCAGCCACAGAAGCTCTCCTTCCGTATAAAAGTCGCCCGCCGTCCTGCGCAGCGAAGGATAATCACCCCGTGCACCGTAGAGGAACGGTGCTGCCGTCGTGGTATCGATCAGGGGATCCGTGAGTCGTCCCGGCTCGGTCGCCATCTCGCTATAGAGCATGGCAAGATAGGAGGGGTATTCGGCGGGCTTGCGAATCCCGGTCCGGAAAGAGAGAAGATCGCCGAGATACTGGTTCATGCCCTCATAAACCCACAAGAGGTCGGTCTTCTGGGGGATCTGGAAATTGGGGGTCGTAAGATCCGCTGGACGACGGTATTTCCCATTCCAGGAATGGGAAAACTCGTGCGTGAGAAGATCGCCTGCGACCATCTGCTGCAAGGGATTCGTCATGAAATCAGCCGGCGCCCGATCGTCGCTCGATTGATGGTGCTCGATGCCCTGGAATCCGATCGCATTCGAAAGCGCGAGGAGTGAATGGTATTCATACCAGTGACGCGCTCCGTAAAGGGCCAGCGCTTGGGGTGTCATCTGCTTGTAGTGGGCGATGAGACGCGGAGAAATCGCAAGGTCCTCCGGCTGATCGGCAAAGAGATCCAGTACCTGATGGGCGGACCCCTTTTGCCAGAGAACGATGCGGCGGAAATAAAGACCCGTATCGAGCGGGGAATCGACCAGGGTGGCGAGATTGACTTCGCCGAAATGGATCCAGCCATCCTGTTCCACGGGATGAGGGAGGGCGGTTCCAAAATGCCAGCCCTGGGGCAGGCGGATCCGCACCCGGAAATAGACGGCGTGTGAGTTGGTATCGTTCTGGTAAAACAGCAGCCGGTTCCAGTTGAGAACGGCAAGGTGCGGGGTCGACACGACCCGGCCCGGCCCGTTCAGGATCGCGGTGAAGCGGATGACGAGATGGCGAACGCCCTGCGGAACCACCACGTGAAACGCGTAAAGATCCACCTTGCCTCGCCGCCAAGTCAACGGGTGACCGTGCGCGAAGACGCGAATCTCGGAGAGGTCGGACAATGGACCCGCCGGTGCATGGTATCCGGGAATCCACTTGGGAAATACAAAGGTAAAAGGCCCGGGTCGAACGGGCATCACCATCGTATTGCGAGCGAGCCCCCGGATCACCCCGCGCGCATCCACCGAAAGCTGTTCCGGATCCCGTCGCGTGGCATAGGCAACCGCCCGGTCATTGGGTCTGGCCAAGGCCGGATCATGAACGAGGAAACCGGCGGTGATCAAACCTGCCGCAAATGGTACCCAAAGAGATGTTCGCATCGTTTCTCCCCCGACAGGCGTCTCGTCGATTGAACCACTATAACCCACGCGAGAGGCGACGTGGCGGGCCCATCGCCACCCCTACTCGGGAACGCGGACCAATGTTGATTTTCCGCTACTCTTGCGGGGGCGACCTGGCCCCACAGCTGTCTCCCCGGGTTCGGCCAAAGGCGGGTTCCGGGCTGGCCCCCGAGAGCGCTCATGGACCCAAGCTCCAAGAGACAAAGATGCGAGCTCGTCCACGATTGCCTGATCGATCGCCTGGAGCCGTTCATCCACGAATCGTTCGGGACTTAAGCTCTCATCACGCCGGAACTCGGCATCCGGATTGCTCCCGCGCACGGCCGCCAGGACATCCGCCACGGGAATATCCGTCGGCGCTCGCGCCGGAACGAGCGTTGGGGGATCGCCTCCGGTCGTGAGAAGGAGACCGGAATCCTGGAAACGGTCCTGAAACCACTGCACGACGTCTGGCGGCAGGAACAGGCGTTCGCTGAGTTTCGGAAGGGTCCAGAGGGACTCGCGCCACTGGTAGGCCTGGGCCACAAGATACATGAACAGGAGACCGTTGCGCTCGATCTCCCGGTGCGTCAGCGGATAGCGTGGGTCGTGCAGGCGCAGGGCTGCCGGATTCTGCGCCAGAAAACTGATTTCGACGCCGATCAGAAAGATCAGCCAGCTTAAATAGAGCCAGATCATGAACAGCAAAAGAAGCGCAAACCCCGAATAGATGGCCGTATAACCGGTCATCGTCGCGGCAAACTGGGCAAATCCCCAACCGACGCCTTCCCAGAGGAAACCGGCCAGAATCGCTCCCAGGAAGGCGCTGCGCAGGCGCACCCGCGTATTCGGCATAAAAACATAGAGAAAGGTGAATGCACTCACGATCAGGAGATAAGGCGCCACGCGGATGCCGGTCAGGTAGAGGGCACCGAAGGGTTGAATCGCAAGGAGCGCCCGAGTCCAGTGACTGTCCATGATCCCGGCTGTCATCCCGAGTGCGGCCAAAACCAGGACGGGACCGACCAGGAGGACGGAGAGGTAGTCGCTGAAGCGGCTGGCCAGTGTACGGGATTTCTGGATGCGCCAGATATGATTGCAGGCGGATTCGACCTTCTGCATCAGGGAAATAGCCGTGTAAAGGAGGAGGACGATACCGAGTGAACCGAGCACGCTCGCATGGACCCGATGAATAAATGACAGGATGTGCTGGGCGACGAGAATGCCACGGCTTCCCATGGGAGCGAGAAAGCGAAGCAGAAAAGGCAAAACCACGTTGTGCCAGCCAAACCCCTTGAGGACCGAAAGGGTGATGGCGATCAGCGGAACGAGGGACAGGAAGGTCGTATAAACCAGGCTCATGGCCCGGAGATTGATCTGTGAACTCACATACTCGCGGGCCAGGGCGCGGGCCCAGTGCCAGATGCGGCGCAAGAGAGCGAGGGCCCGATGGAAAAAGCGCCCCAGGGTGCGTACGGCCACGCGCCAGCGGACCCGAATCCTGATTCCCATGGTTTAGACCGCAGTCAATATCATTGGGCAAGGATAACAAAAAACACCGCGAAGAAGATCCGGACCCGGATCCGCCACCCCGCCTCCCGATGCGTCCACGGCGCGGCCCCCGGCTCGAATCCCATCCGGCCGGTACAATGGTGACGCGTGGAGAGGCTTCTCCGCCATTTTCCAAACTGATGACCCGCACTCCCGAGCGCATTGTTTGCCTGACTGAAGAGACCACCGAAACGCTTTATCTCTTCGGGGAAGAGCGCCGGATCGTCGGTATCTCCGGTTTTACTGTCCGGCCGAGGCGGGCGCGGGCTGAAAAACCCAGGGTATGCGCTTTCACGAGTGCGAAAATTGACCGCATCCTCGCACTCGAGCCCGATCTCGTTCTCGGGTTCTCTGATCTCCAGGCGCCGATTGCAGATGCGTTGATCCGTCTGGGACTTGAGGTTCACATCTTCAACCAGCGTGACGTCTCCGGGATCCTCCGCATGATCGAGACCCTGGGTGCACTCGTCGGCTGTGCGGAGCGCGCAGCAACCCTGATTCAGGACATCGAATCTGGTCTCGCCCGGATCCGTCACCACGCCCAAGCCTGGCCGCGTCATCCCAGAGTCTATTTCGAGGAGTGGGACGACCCCCTGATTTCCGGAATCGGTTGGGTATCGGAGCTCATCGAAATGGCGGGCGGCAGCGACTGCTTCCGGGATCAGGCCCGCAAACCGCTCGGCAAAGATCGCATCATTTCCGACCCCGCCCGGATCGTAGAAGCCAACCCCGATCTCATTCTGGTCTCGTGGTGTGGCAAAAAATTCAAACCTGAAAAGCTCCGGGCACGTCCCGGCTTTGACGGCATTCGTGCCGTGGCAACCGGATGGATCCACGAACTGCCCGCCTGCGAGATTCTTCAACCCGGTCCGGCCGCCCTGACGGATGGAGTCGAGAGACTGCACGGCCTGATCGGCCAGTGGGTTGAACGTAGCGCCTGAACGGATCGCGTTCAGCGCACAGTCGATCCCGGATCCTCGAGCGCCTTTCGGGCAAGCTGTTTCTGTTCCAAGGAACCGATTCGGGCCGTGTGAAAATGGATCCGCCCCGCCCGGACGTCCCGTTCCATCCACCCCCCGTGCCAAAGCCGGTTCAGGTGAGCGATCGTTTCCCCGAACGCAAAGCCGATCTCGTGAGGATCCAGTTTGCGATCAAAAAGAACCGGTATCAGCTCGGCTGCGGTCTTGGAGACCCCGGCCAGCGCCCCCAGCAACCGTTCCAGACGATCGCAGTGGTGGGCAAAGAGTTCCTCGACCCGCAGGCGGGCGCCTCGAAAAGGTTTGCCGTGCGAGGGGAGCACGAGCGCATCGTCCGGCAGATCCCGGAGTTGTCTCAGGGTTCTGAAATAGGCCGCCAAAGGGTCGGCATCGGGCTCGAGGGTAAAAACCGAGATGTTGCTCGAAATCCGTGGCAAAAGCAGATCCCCGCCGATAAAGATGTTCCGCTCAGGCGACCAGAAGGCAGCATGCTCGGGGCTATGACCACCTCCGACCCAGATTTCCCAGCTGCCGCCGAGCGCCAGGCGTTGCCCGGCCTCGAGACGCTCGAGACACTGCGGCAGCTCGGGAACGGTCCTCACATAAAACTGGGCACGGTCCTCGAGTGCGTCGAGTTCGAGCTCCCCACCGCCATGGCGGGCGTAAAAACTCCGGATCGATGGCGGATCCGCAGGCGGCAGACGGGCCTGGATGATCCGGGCACTGAGATACTCCCCAAGTGTCATCGCGAGGGGCGCATGACAATGCGCGCAGAGCCAGTGGGCGAGTCCGACATGATCCGGGTGAAGATGGGTTGCAATCACCCTGCGCACGGGGACCCCGTCGAAACGCCCCTCGAGCAGGGTGGACCAGGCCGCGCGCGTCGGTCGGGTATCCATGCCGGTATCGATGATCGATAGCATCTTTCCATCGTGGATGAGCCAGAGATTGACATGATTGAGCGCGAGCGCGAGCGGCATACGGATCCAGAAGAGTCCCGGATCCAGTTCATGGGCGACTCCCGACTCCGGGGGATCCCTATCCAGGACGTCAAGCGGCATCGGAGTTCACCTCACCCGGGTGACCGGGTGCCTCAGGGTGGCGGAGCCAGCCCGAGCAGGCCGGGCAGATCGGCTTTGGGCGGCACCCCACTCGTGAGGTGGAGTCCGCCGTGGGCACCCCGCACGATGATCGCGGGAGTTCCTGTGAATCCAAGCCAGCTGAAGAGCTCGGTCGCATGACGAATCTCGGCATAGGCTTTGGAGTCGATTTGGCTGTGGGCCAGGGGAGCGAGCCCCCCCTGAGCATAGGCTTTCTCCATCTGGTTATAGGCGCGGGCCGGATTCCGGCTCTGCAGTACACGTGCCGCCTTGCCGAGACTCGAGGGTGCGAGTACGGCCACGAGGAGATAGCGCACCTGCAATCCTTCCTTGAAATACGGTTTGACCCACTCCCAAAAATGGTGGCAATAGACACAGTTCGGATCGACCAAGGCGTAGACGATGGTGCTCGGGCGAATCGCGCCCTCCGCGATCCAGGGAGAAGCGGCGAGGCGCTTCCAGACGCCACCCCGGACGAGGTATTGATCCATAAAATATCCGGAGAGGTTCTCGCCTTTGGCATTGATGAGCCGCCCGAAGAGAAGCGCCCGCCCGCCTCCGACGGTGTAAACCACGGCGCGGTGCAGGCCGGATTGGATCACATAGCCTTCGACGCCCACTCCCGTCGGGAACCGGCGTACGATCCGCACTCCCATCGCCGCGAAGAGTTTGAGCGTCGCGGGCCTCGGACCGGCCTCCCGGGCCCAGGTCGGGGGTCCGATCAGGATCACAGCGAATCCGATCGCCCCAACCGCCCGGGCACACCAGATCGCGCCAGCCTTGAACCCAACTGATCCCATCATGTTCACCGCTTAGGGGGTAGCGCGTACAGTATACGTGATGAGGAAGCCCGTTCCGTCCCCGGATCTGTGCCCGAACTGCGTTCCGCTGCGGTATTTAGCACCCAACCGCCATGCCATCCGCTCGGGAATCCGAGCCCGCCACAAAGCCTCCCCCGTGCTCCCGCAGAACGACCTGCGCGCGGCCGAACCCGAATCCTGAATCGGCCCAGACCACTTCGTGTCCAAGGGCCTCGAGTGCGCGGGCGTCGGCTTTTGGGAAATCGGGTTCGAGCGCGATCCGCAATCCTCCGTCCCATCGCCAGCGCGACCGATCGATCGCTCCCTGCGGATCGAGACCCTGATCCACGAGAGCCTGGACAATCTGAAGATGACCTTGCGGCTGCATGAATCCGCCCATGACCCCGAAGGGGCCCAAGGGTCGGCCCCCTGACATGAGGAATCCGGGCATGAGCGTGTGATAGCTGCGCCGGAGCGGGCCGATCCGGTTGGGGTGCTGGTCTTGGAAGCTGAAGCAGAGCGCCCGGTTGGACAGAGCGATTCCGGTTCCCGGGATGACGACCCCGGAACCGAATCCCATGTAATTCGACTGAATGAAGCTCACCATGAGCCCGGATTGGTCCGCGCTCGCGAGATAGACGGTTCCTCCGAGAAACGGCCTCGGAGGAGTAAACCGGTACGGGTTCGGACCAAGCTGCTCCCGCCGTTTTGCGAGATGCCCGGATTCGAGCAACTCCCGGGCCGAGCCCGACTCCGCACAATCGCCGACCCGATCCAGCGCGTCTTCGAAGGAAAGCTTGATGGCCTCGATACTGTCGTGAAGGTGCGCGGCGGGAGGGGTTGCGAACGGATGTGATCCGCCGAGGATACCCAATGCCTCGAGGGCAACGACTCCCTGGCTGTTCGGGGGCAGTTCAAATACTTCGTGATCGTGATAGGCGATCGACCAGGGCGTGACCCAATCACTCCGATGGCCGGCAAGATCCTCCTCCCGGA
>JAJZBR010000035.1:8285-18707 GCA_021798795.1 Pseudomonadota bacterium | reverse complement strand
GCCCAGGACGAACCCGACTCGATCCGAAGGTCGATCTCCCGTAGAATCTCGATCGGACCATCGGATCCGGAATAGTGATGGCTCACATTTTGAGCTTGCACGGCAGGAGGGGATTCAGACATTCTGGGGCCCTCGCATGGGTACTGGTCGGCTGGATGGCCTGGGGGCCTGCGGGGGGCGCGCACGCGGCGTCGATCCACCCGGCCTTTGGGAACATCCTTATTCTAGGCGATAGCCTGAGCGCGGGTTACGGAGTGGCCGAGGGCCACTCGTGGGTTGCGCTCCTTCGCAAGAAGCTGCAACGGAACCGATGGTCCTGCCGCGTCGTCAACGCCAGCATCAGTGGAGAGACCTCGAGCGGAGGAGCTGTCCGTCTGCCCCCGCTCCTCCAGCGCTTTCATCCGAAGATTCTCCTGCTCGAGCTTGGAGCCAATGACGGGCTCCGCGGTGCATCACTCCGGATCCTCAGCATGAACCTTGTCGCGATGATTCGTGAGGCCCGGGCTGCGGGTGCCCTAGTCCTCCTGATCGGTGTGTACCTTCCACCCAACTATGGCCCGTTTTATACCCGGCACTTTGCCGGGATCTATCAGAGCCTGGCGCATACCTATCACCTGCCCTTTGTCCCGTTTCTTCTCGCACATGTCGCGACCCACCGCAAGCTCATGCAGCCGGATCGGCTCCATCCGAACGCCCGCGGGGAAGTCGGGGTTTTGGCCAACGTATGGCCGGTATTGAAACCGCTATTGCCACGGGCCTGCCTTCGAAGCTAAGCTCTACCATCGTCTCTGGTCGGCCCGGGTTTGGGGGGGAACGTGAAAAAAATCTGGCTCCATAACTATCCACCGAACGTTCCGCACGAAATCATGCTTGCGCCTCACGCCACGCTCAAAACACTGGCGGAGGAATCGTTTGCGAGCTATCCCGAACTGGCTGCATTTTCGAATCTGGGGCATACGATGACATTTGAGGAGGTTGATGAAGCCAGCCGCAACCTTGGTGCGTATCTCTTGACCCGGCTCCATCTCAAAAAGGGTGACCGCGTGGCCGTGATCCTGCCCAACGTGCTGGTCTGCCCGGTGAGCCTTTATGCGCTCATGCGGGCGGGGCTTGTGGTGGTCAACTGCAACCCGCTCTATACCCCCCAGGAACTCTCACACCAGCTCAAGGATTCCGGAGCCCGGGTCGCCATCGTGCTCGAGAACTTCGCCCAGGTTCTGGCCGCGGCCATCCCGGGCAGTCGCGTGCATACCGTGCTCGTCGCAACGCTCGGGGATCTGCTCCCCTGGCCGCGTGGCCGCCTGGTCAACTTTGTCGTGAAACATGTCAAGCGGCTCGTACCAAGTTATCGCTTGCCCCAGGCCGTTCCATTTGCCCGGGCGCTGAAGGAGGGTGCCCGCGCCACGTTTCCGGATGTGCCACTTGTGGGATCCGATACCGCGCTGCTGCAATATACGGGCGGGACGACAGGGTTGCCGAAGGCGGCAGTCCTCTCGCACAGCAACCTTCTGGCCAATGTCGAACAGTGTGCTGCCATGCTCGGTCACGACCTCAAGAGGGGAACGGAGGTCGTGATCACGGCGTTGCCGCTTTACCATATTTTCGCGCTTACGGCCAACTTGCTCCTTTTTACCTATTTGGGCGGCGAGAACGTGCTGATCACGAACCCGCGCGATCTCCCCGGTTTTGTGAAGACCCTTCGAGCGAAGACCTTCAGCGTCCTGACCGGAGTCAACACGCTCTTCAACGGGCTCCTTCGAACTCCTGGATTCACCGAGCTCGATTTTACCCATCTCCGGTTCACACTGGGTGGCGGGGCCGCGGTGCAGCGTGCCGTGGCGGCGCGTTGGAAGGCCGTAACCGGCCATCCGATCATCGAAGGATACGGACTCACCGAATCCTCGCCGGTCGTGTGTGTGAATCGCCTGGACATTGATGAATATACGGGAGCAGTGGGTTATCCCCTGCCTTCGACCGAGATTGCGATTCGCAATGACCAGGGGAGTGAGGTCGCACTGGGTGAAGTGGGCGAACTCTGTGTCCTTGGACCCCAGGTCATGCGCGAATACTGGAACCAGCCAGAAGAGAGCGCACAGGTCTTCACGTCCGACGGTTTCCTCAAGACCGGGGATCTCGCGCGAATCGATGAAGCGGGCCTCGTTTACATCGTCGATCGCAAGAAGGACATGATCCTGGTCTCGGGCTTCAACGTCTATCCGAACGAGCTCGAGGATGAGCTGGCCCACCTTCCGGGCATTCGGGAGGTGGCGGCGGTGGGTCTCCCGGACGAACAGTCGGGAGAGGCCGTGGCGCTTTTTATCGTCCCGGAAAACGCTTCACTCACACGTGAGGCAGTGATGCAGTTCTGTCACGAACACTTTACGGGCTACAAACGCCCCCGTGATCTCGGCCACATTTTTTTCGCGAAGGAACTGCCCAAGACCAACATCGGCAAGATCCTGCGTCGTGCGCTTCGCGAAGAATATCTGAAGCGAGCTCCCGAGCCTCCGAAGGCGCCGTGATCCGGGAGCACGGCGCGTGCGCCGTCAAAACGAGTTGAACAGACTGCCGACGAGGTCGTCAGCCACCCCGAAGCCCGCGCCCATCGCAAGCCCGGAGGTGAGATTGGAGAGGAAGCCGCCGCCGCCACCCCAGCCGCGCTGCTGAAGCTGGGTCGTGGGATGCGTCTGGAGTTCTCCCTCGAGCGTCTGGATGTATTGTCCCATCTGTTGCAGAACCATGAGGGTCTGCTGGTTTTGTTGCTGGATCGCGAGCGCCACTTCTTTGAGATCCATTCCCCAATCGCGCGCAGTCGACGCATCGGGCGCGGCGGGGGTCAGCTTTTCCGCAAAACTCTGTATTTTGCCGAGGGTGTCCTGGGCAAGTTTCTGGCTGTCGGCGATCTGTTTCTGTGCGGTTGC
Source organism: Pseudomonadota bacterium (assembly GCA_021798795.1). GTDB lineage: Bacteria > Pseudomonadota > Gammaproteobacteria > JAKAQQ01 > JAKAQQ01 > JAJZNM01. Next base: position 15,786 of record JAJZBR010000035.1, on the reverse strand, counting down.
GTAATCCATCCGGGTCTCCAGTTGGCAGGTGTGGCAAGGTAGTGATCCCTCTCGATGCCTCCCAAGCAGGTACGGCCGGGCATCCCGAGGGTAGAGTGCTTAAGGGAAGATTATAATACCAGCAACTTGGAATACCAGAGTCCCCGGCGCAGCTGGCGGAGTTCGGATCAGGAGTGTGATCGATGAGCGCAATCCAGTCGTCCCAACGCGTTGCAGTACTCGGCAGTGTCCGGATCCCCTTTTGCCGGGCGTATACCCATTACGCGGAACTCGGCAATCGCGCGCTCCTGACGGCCGCGCTTCACTCACTGGTCGAGCGCTACCACCTTCAGGGGAAGCGGCTTGGGGACTGTTCGGCGGGCGCCACGATCGTGGATCCGCGTGAATGGAATCTCGCGCGGGAGGCGGTGCTCGGCAGTGGACTCGCGCCCGAAACGCCGGCATTTGATCTGGCACGGGCCTGTGGAACCAGTGCGGAGGCATGCATTGCGATCGCCAATAAAATCGCCCTCGGGCAGATCGATGCGGGTATTGGTGCTGGAGTCGACAGCATCAGTGCTTCTCCTTTGCTCTGGTCACATGCGATCACCCGCCGATTCACGGACATGAGCCGTGCCCGCACGCTGGGCGGGCGCCTGCGCCCCTGGGTCGGGATCCGGCCGCGGGAGTTCAAGCCCGAGCCGCCCCGCATCACGGAACGTCAGACGGGGCTCAATATGGGTGAATCCTGCGAACGTATGGCCCAATACTGGCAGATTCCACGCGCGGAACAGGATGCCTTTGCGCTGGCCAGTCACCAAAAAGCCCACGCCGCCTGGCAGAGCGGTTTTTTTTCGGATCTGGTGTCGTCTTTCCACGGCGCCGATCACGACAACAATGTCCGCCCCGATACCACTTTGGCCAGACTTGCCGCGCTCAAACCCGCATTCGATCGGTCACCGGCCGGGACCCTGACCGCGGGGAACAGCACGCCCTTCACCGATGGCGCGGCCTCGGTACTCCTGGGGTCGGAATCTTGGGCCAAGGCGCAGGGGCTCGAGCCTTGGGCGTATCTGGTCGATGCGCAGGTGGCCGCGGTCGATTTTTTTGACAAACAGGAAGGCCTGCTCATGGCGCCCACCTATGCGGTGGCCAAGCTGCTCCAGCGCAACGGCCTTGCGCTCCAGGATTTTGACTACTACGAGATTCACGAGGCCTTTGCGGCACAGGTGCTCTGCACCCTCAAAGCCTGGGAATCGGAGTCTTTTTGCCGCGAGAAACTGGGATTGAACCGGGCGCTTGGCTCCATTGAACGGAGCAAAATCAACGTCAAGGGTGGGAGTGTCGCTTTGGGCCATCCCTTTGGCGCAACCGGCGCCCGGATTGTGGGGACCCTGGCCAAACTCCTGGCTGAAAAAGGAAGCGGACGGGGGCTCGTTTCGGTCTGTACCGGCGGCGGAATGGGCGTGACACTCATTCTCGAGCGATAAGCTTGTCGGTTTCTCGTTCGATCCCGCCTCGGCCAAAGACGGGAATCCTTCTCGTCAACCTGGGAACGCCCGATGCTCCGACCGCCTCTGCCACAAGGGGCTACCTTAGGGAGTTTCTCAAAGATCCCCGGGTTGTTGAGTTGCCGCGCATGCTTTGGCGCCCGCTTCTAGAGGGCATCATCCTCCCCGTGCGTGCGCCCCGTTCCGCAGCACTCTACCGCAGCATCTGGATGCCAGAGGGTTCGCCTCTCAGGTTCTATACCGAGCAGCTCGGGCTCGCGCTCCGGGCTTATCTCGGATCTTCGGGGCGCGATGCGGAGGTGGGGGTCGAGACCGGGATGCGATACGGCCGACCTTCAATCGCCGAGGCGCTCGATCGTCTCCAAGGCTGTGCGCGATTGATCGTGTTGCCTCTCTACCCGCAGTACTCGGTTGCAACCACCGCGAGCAGCTTCGATGGGCTCGCGCATGCGCTCGAGCGCCGCAGGCGGGTACCCGAACTCGTCTTTGTCCGGGGGTATCATGCCGAACCGGAATATTTATCCGCTGTGTCCGAGCGGATCCAGCGGGACTGGAAGGAGCGCAAGGAGATACCCGACCATCTCCTTTTCTCTTTTCACGGTCTGCCCCGCCAAAGCCTGGCCCAGGGTGATCCCTACTATGAGCAATGTCTCGAGACCGCGGAACGGCTGGCCACCCGGCTCGATCTTGAAGCTGGGCGTTGGGGGCTCTCGTTCCAGTCCCGCTTCGGTCCAACTCCCTGGCTCCCGCCCTACACCATCGATCGGGTGCGGGACCTCGCCCGAGCCGGTATCCGCAGTCTCGATGTCGTCTGCCCGGGTTTCCCCTGCGATTGTCTCGAGACACTCGAGGAAATTGCGGTTCAGAACGCACGGGCGTTTATCGAGGCTGGGGGGGAGGCGTTTCATTACATTCCAGCATTGAACGCTGATATGGGCCATGCGCGAGCACTCGCTCAGATCATTACGCGCCACCTTGCGTGAGCCCCGCGCTTTTGAGCCCGTATATTCCACGGGTATCCGGGCAGCAAGAGCTCTGGGGTTACAATGGGCGAGAATCGATATTCCGGTAGTTCGGAAGGGTACGAGGGGCCTATAGCTCAGCTGGTTAGAGCAGTCGACTCATAATCGATTGGTCGCAGGTTCGAGTCCTGCTGGGCCCACCAATAAGAACAATCATTTATTTGTACTGTGTTAGTAATGTTGGGCACCTCGCACGCAGGGTTTCCCACAATCTGGGGATTGCGAAAGATGTCGAGCGATGGCCCGCCCGAGGCGAAAGCGTGAAGTGGATCGGTTTGTCAAGACAGTTTTTAGGTCTTTTCTAAGCACAAAAATCTCAGGAAAGAGAAATGTCTCGGAATCGGATTCAATCGGCTATTCGCAAAATGTGGTTGGAAACACCAGAGGCTCAACCGACAGTTTCGGTAGGCCCGGCGGGCGATTTAATGTTCAACACTGCTTTACAACTGGGTTTGATGCCCGTACAATGGGTTCAATACCGATACACGGGAGCTGTAATGGAAGTGGTGCTTCGCAAATACGGGAACAGCACGGTAGCCGTCCTGCCTCCCCCGGTTCTCCGGGAACTGGGAGTTGCAGCCGGCCAGTCCATGACGCTGGAGACGACTCGCGACGGCAAGATCGTGCTGGCGCGCAAGCGAAGGTATGTGTTAAAGGACATGATTGCGCAGTGTGACCCGAAAGCGCCACTTCCTGCTGACCTCGACCTTTGGGATGCAGCGAGACCGGTCGGACGGGAGGCGTGGTGAGGGGGGCGTTTGATCGTGGCGATGTCGTGAGCGTCCCGCTTGACCCGGTTGTGGGTCACGAACAGCGTGGTCGGCGACCGGCTTTGGTGCTTACCACCAAAGACTTCAACAGACTCGGTGACGTGCTCGTTGCGCCCATAACGCAGGGCGGAGATTTTTCGCGCTATGCAGGTTTCGCCGTTCCACTGACCGGGACCGGCTGCAAGACCCAAGGGGTTGCGCTGGTCAACAAGGTTCGGATGCTGGACTTGAACGCCCGCCGGGCACGGAAGGTTGAGCGCGTGCCACAAGTTGTTGTTGACGATGCTTTGGAACGGTTGATCGCACTGCTTGACTGACACTGTCACGGTAGCAGGATGGGCCTCCGTTTTGTGCAATACGTGCTTGGGATAGGATTCATCCCAACCACATTTTGCAAATCACCATTCAATCTTTGGTCCTCTTCCCGAGAGGTTTGTTTTTTCTCCTTTTGAGAGAGCCTCCCAAGGGGTTGGGTAGTCCAGAGACTGGTGAGGTCATTTTGTATTGTAAAAGGTGAACCAGTCCCGAATTCTTTCTCTGGCTTGGCGCGGCGAATCGTATTCGTTGAGGTACACTTCTTCATAAACGTGAACCCCGCCCCAAACGGCGGGGTTAGCCGCACACCGGGGGTCATCCACTTTCCAAGTGATCGTAAACTCTGTGCACGGTTGATATCGCGTGTCGACCGGGAGGGGCGGACCTCTAACCCTTCGGGCTCTCGATTTCCGCTGAGCCGGAGACGACTCAAAAGCAGGTGGCAAACCGCCTAGTGGAACAGATCCCGTACCTTGCTCAGAAATGAACCGGAGCGCATACGCTTGAGCGTGGCGGCCCACTGATCTTCCGCACGCAGAGACCTTTGCACCCCCGCCTCCTCCTTTTTCATCAACTCGAGCACGCGGGTATCTTCGTCGTCCTCGAGCCAGTACCCGTGCTGATTGGGGCAGAACGCCATCTCGAGATCGTAGAGCCTGTATTTGAATTGCTTGAGAAGATCGTTGCATTCGGGGCATTTGGCGGTTGTGGACGTCGAACTGAAGATGAGTGTCCCCTTCGCCTCCTCGCCGAAGTCGAAGACCTCATCCTCGAGTTCATCGAGTTCCCGATATTCGAGCCACATGCCCTTACAGGATGGGCAGGAGGTGACCTTGAGCTTGTGCCGAACGGTTGGCACGAGATCCAGGTTGCATTTCGGACATTTCACATGCGACTCCGCATTGCGCAGGCCGGAGGGCCCGACGGTCTCATTTCATCCCCATTCTACGCCATTCGAAGAAGACGGCTCGAGCAATGACCCGATGGGCGTATGCGCGCTAGGATATTCCCGAGGTTAGCCAACTCCGGGGAATACCCATGAGACGAAGCACACGAACGATCCTCTTCCTGACGATGTTTGCGTCGATCCCACTCCTTCTGGCCCGGGTCGAGGCAGCTCCCGATCCAGGCGTCATCGCGCTCAGCGTGAATCTGGCCCAGACCCCCTGGCAGCACGTCGTCCGGGCCCGGATCACGATGCCTGCCCGGCCCGGGGCACTCACCCTCTATTATCCCAAGTGGATTCCCGGAGAACATTCGCCAGCCGGACCCATCAATGAACTGACCGGGCTCGAGTGTTCCGCGGGCGGGCACCGGATCCCCTGGGTACGCGATCCGGTCCACCTCTATAGTTTCCATCTCGTGATTCCGAAAGGGGCTCACCACCTCGTGATCCGTCTGGATTATCTCTCTCCGGTCTCGGGCGGGAGCTTCACCGAGGGCATCTCGGCTACCCCGCACCTTGTCGATTTCAACTGGAACGAGGCCCTTCTCTATCCTGCGGGCTCTCCCACACGCGAGATCGAATACGTCCCGACGCTCACGGTGCCTCCTGGCTGGCGGTTCGGTACCGCGCTCAGGGTTTTGGGCCGCGAGGGCTCCACCATCCATTTCCGGAAGGTTCCGCTCAACACGCTCGTCGATTCACCGGTCATCACCGGGGCCTATTTCCGCAAGATCAACCTCGCGCCCGGCAATCCCGTGCACCGCACTCTCGACATCGTGGCCGATTATCCGCAAGCGCTCGATCTCAGCGCACGGGAAATCCAGGACTACCGGAACCTCATCCGTCAGGAAAGCCTGATGTTCCACTCGCATCACTACACGAGCTACCACTTTCTCCTGACGCTCAGCAACCATACGTCGCATTTCGGGCTCGAACACCATCAGTCGAGCGATGACCGAACGGGTGCCGACTATTTCCTGAACCCGAAGGCATTCCTCGTCGGAGCCGATCTCCTGCCTCATGAATACACGCATTCGTGGAACGGGAAGTTCCGGCGACCGGCCAAGCTCTGGCAGCCCAACTTCCAGATTCCCGAACAGACGAGCCTCCTCTGGGTGTATGAGGGACTGACCCAGTACTGGGGAGATGTCATGGCGACCCGCTCGGGGATCTGGACGCCGCGGGATTTCCGCGAAGCCCTCGCGATGACGGCTGCCAACATGAGCCACCGTCCCGGACGCGAATGGCGCTCCCTCGAGGATACCGCGACCGCGTCCCCGTATCTTTACTATGCCCCGGGGTTCTACGCGACCTGGCGACGCAGCGTGGATTTTTATCCCGAGGGCGAACTCATCTGGCTCGAGGTCGATACGAAGATCCGTGAGTTAAGTCACGGCGTGCATTCGCTCAACGATTTTGCGCGTGTTTTCTTCGGCATGGACAACGGAAGCGATGTCACCCGGACCTATGATGTGGCCGATGTCGTGCGTGCCCTGAACTCCGTCCAGCCCTACCACTGGGGACGGTTCCTCAAAAAGCGGCTTGAGCGGGTTGGCAACCGCGCACCGCTTTCGGGACTCAAATGGGGTGGCTGGCGGCTCGTCTACACCGCGCATCCCTCACCTTATGCGGCCGCCATGCAGAGCCTGTTCCATTTCGACGATCTCATGTTCTCGATCGGATTCACGGTGAATGCAAAAGGCGATGTGGGGGACGTGCTCTGGAAGGGCCCTGCCTTCCGGGCGGGTCTCGCTCCGGGCATGCGGATTCAGGCCATCGATGGCGCGGGATTCGCACTCCCGGTGCTCGCACGTGCACTGGTTGCAGCCGAGCGGAGCCACCGGCCACTCCATCTCATCATCGAGGACGAGGGCGTCTACCGTAGGGTTGCGATTCCCTACTATGGCGGTCCGCGCTACCCCCACCTCACGCGGGTTCCCGGGACGCCGGATTATCTCGACGCGATCGTCCATCCGCTGCCCTGAACGGATGATCCCTCCCCGGGCGGCCTGAATCCGTCCGGGAGCGGACTCAGATCGGGGGAGCGCCCTCGTCGATCACATTGAGGAGTCCGGCCTGGGCGAGCGTCCGGGGCGGGACCCGTCTTAACCTGAACCATACACCGCCCAGACAGATGAGGATGAAAAGCGGAGCGAGCTCGGAAGGAAAGCTCGGCGGAATGAAGGTCACGACCATGGCGCTCGCGATGAAGAGGCTGGCGAGTCCCGGGGCCAGCCGGTGGAAGAACCAGTTGGCGCGCCCGTGTTTCCGGGCGTAGGGACCAAGGGCGAAGTTGGCGAGGAGGTGACCCATAAAGAGCGCCACGCTGCTCGTCGTGACGAGGAGGATGAACCCCTGGAACGGTCCGAGCCAGAAACCCGTGGCGAGGGAGAGCGCGGCCGCAGCGAGTGTGATCCAGATGAGAGCCTGGGCCGGATTGTTGTGCCGGTCGAGGCGGCCCAGGGCGGCGGGGAAGACGACCCCGTCGCGCGCCAGGGCAAAGACCATGCGGGCGCTGCTGAGAAGCGGAGCCAGGCTCCCGGCCAGAAGCGAGTTTGCGATGAGCGCGATCAGAAGCCAGGCGAGTGCCGGACTCTTGAGCGTATGGCGGACGAGGATCGCCCCCGGGACGAGGGATTTCGCGAAGCTGCCCATCTTCGTGTATCCCCAGGCCACGGTGAGCGCGTAAGCCATGAGGAAAAAGAGAAACGAGGAGAAGAGGAACGCCGTAATCACTGCCCAGCGGATGCGCTGTTCGGGGGCGTGGGTTTCCTCGCCGAGCGAGACCGCGGCGGAGGATCCCGAGACCGCGAACATCGCGATCAGGACGCCGTGGGCGAACCCGCTCCAGCCACCTGCGGCCCACCTCGGATTGAAGACGGCTGTATTGAGCGCGTGCGGGGTCGAGGTGATGAGGAGCACCGACAGAATGAGCAGCACGCCGATCTCGAGCGTTCC
>JAJZBR010000035.1:0-8185 GCA_021798795.1 Pseudomonadota bacterium | reverse complement strand
AAGTAGCCGTTGCCCGAGAAGATCCAGAGGTGGGGGTTCTTGCGCAGTGCATCGGCCAGGTTGGGAGCGACATCCGGAAGCGGCCAGGGGTATTCACTGCCCGGGAACGGGTGATTCCAGTTCCACTTCTGGATCACCTCCCCATTCATGATCCGGTAGGGCCGGTGACTCACGTAGTGCAGCCGCTCGCGGACATACCAGTTGAAGGCGGCGGTATAAGCCGGTGAGATGGCGGCCATGAGCGCGCCGTAGTCCGGGAACTCCTCGGCGCCGTCGCGGTTCGTGCCTTCGAAGCGGGCATCGAGGCGCCCCACGAAGCGTTCGTGGCCTTGGGAGCGCAGAAGCTCGGCCCGGAAGCGGCTGGGGGTGACGCGCAGGTGAACGGCACGGAGAAAGCGGACGCTCAATCCCGTGTAGTCGTGGAGTTTCTGAAGGACCGCGTTCATACGCGCGGGACTCAGGCGGCTGCCCTGGAAGAGTGCGTAGGCATACGCGGTCCGGGCGAAGTGTTCGACCTTCCGGATGAGTGGCGCAAGATGCTTGGGTTCGACCGGAAGCACATGGTGGTACCAGGCGACCGCGGTATAGGAGGGCAGATAGGTGACGTAGCGGACATCCGTGCCAGGCCAGGAATCCCCGTAGTTCAGGATCGAGGACAGGAGGATCACCCCATTGCAGGCAATGCCCTGGCTTTGAAGATAGTCGACCAGATTGGCCGACCGGGTGGTTCCGTAGCTTTCACCCAAAAGGAACTTGGGCGAGTTCCAGCGGTCGTTCTCGCTCACGTAGCGCCGGATGAACTGACCGAAGGAGCGGACATCCGCATCGACACCCCAGAAGTCCTTGTCTTTCCCGACCCCGACGACCCGGCTGTAGCCGGTTCCCACTGCGTCGATGAAAACCAGATCGGTTACGGGCAGAAGACTCGTCGTGCTGTCGATGACCTGGTAGGGGGGCGGAGGAGTGGGATGCGCGTTGGTCGTCACCGCCCGAACAGCGCCGAGCCCGCCCATGAGCAGCCAGACCGTCGAGGATCCCGGGCCGCCGTTGTAGACAAAGGTGACCGGGCGTTGCGCGAGGCGATGCACGCCGTCTTTGGTATAGGCGACGTAAAACATGCTCGCCGTGGGTTTGCCCTTCTTGTTTTTGAGGATGATCGTTCCTGCGGTTGCGGTGTAGCGGATCCTGTGCCCGTTGACTACGACCGTACCGTGGCTTACCGACTTCCGGGCGTGAATCGGGGCGAGAGGCGGCGGTGGGGGTTTGGGGGCAGCCCAAGAGAGGGCGGGGGCGAAAGCAAGCAGGATCGGGACCATAAAAAAGCGGGCGTGCTTGGACATGGAAGATTCTCCGCTGGGTGAAAGGAAGGCACCGAACGCCTTTTCGGAACCGGGAGGGCTCAAGGCCGAGCCCCTATCGTAAAGTGATTCGCCTGGGTTTCCAACTTCGTGGGACGGAGCGGGTCGTTTCGATGCTCCCCTACCGAAAGCCGGCATCTCGTCCGTATCGAGGGGCCGTTCATGAGGTCTCTTCGATCTCTTTGTTTTCAGCCCGGCAGGATCCGTCTGATGGCGTTCTCTTTATGGCTCCATTCTGGACGGTCACGGCGATCAACGGGTTTCTTCAGATTGATGATGAGCTGATTTGTCTCGCTATGAGAAAACCCGCGACGCGCGGTGTATTCCTGTAGGAAGTCGCATTGATCGGTAACCTCGAGGTAGTAAGGGTCCCTCCTTGTCCGTTCATCGATCTTGGAGAGGCGCAGGAGCACTGAGATGTTCTCTGATGTCGCTATATCGTGTGACCCGGATTGTACCCCTCTTTTCAAACTTGGCAGGCCAAGTGAGTTCAGGCTTTCTGAAGCAACTGTCGAGAATAAACAGTTTGCGCTTTTGTTGAAGCGCTGCACGAGCTTGAATCAAAGTGCCGGATATTCTCCCGCGCCATGTATTCGCACACCCAAGTCTCGAACATGGGTCTGGGCCAGATGGTCCTGAGCGAGTTTGTAGTATTCGGATGCCTGCGCCGGGTCTTCCAGAAAATCGGAGGGAAGGGCATCCGGTCGTCCGCGGAACACCAGTCATAGTCAGCCTGAACGACCGTTTGCCTGGGGAAGCCTTGATCGATTCGTGTGATCCTGGCATACAGCAACTGATTGATTGGAAAAATGACCGTGTGTCGAAAGAGGTCGAGTCTCGTTTCTTGTCGCGCCTCAATCCCGTAATCAAGCCCAAGCCCTCCCAGAAGCTCGGATGCGATGCCCGGTCCGCAGCAAGAATACCCGCCCGTACGGGTTTGACCTCGGGCTTTGGACCCAGAGTGCCACCAAGGAGCTCATGGGAGTCGTCAGGGCAATAATGATCAGGACTTCTGATGTTCGTGTGTTTGCATCACATTCGATTACCCGCCTCCGGGCAGACCTCGACTACAATGAAGATCCGCTCGGACTCCGATAGCGAGGTGCGCCATGGCGCAAATCCGTTCGTATGCTGCCCCAAGCCCCCAGGCTCCGCTCGAGCCCTTCATGATCGATCGGCGCGATCCCGGACCCCACGATGTCGTGATCGAGATCGCCTACTGCGGCATCTGCCACTCCGATCTCCACCAGGTGCGCGACGAATGGGGCCGCTCCCACTACCCCATGGTTCCCGGTCATGAAATCGTGGGACAAGTCGCCTCAACCGGATCGGAAGTCCGGCGCTGGCGCACGGGCGAGTGGGTCGGCGTCGGCTGTTTCGTGGATTCCTGCCGACACTGCGAGGCCTGTCGCACACATGAGGAACAGTTCTGCAAGGAAGGCATGACGCTCACCTACAACGGATTCGAGCGGGATCAGGTGACGCCGACCTTCGGCGGCTATTCCACCCGGATCGTGGTCGACGAGAACTATGTCCTGCGTATTCCGGACGGCCTCCCGCATGAGCGTGTCGCCCCGCTCCTCTGTGCGGGGATCACGACCTACTCGCCGCTCAAACGCTACGGTGCGGGATCCGGACGGCGGGTGGCCGTGATGGGGCTGGGCGGGCTTGGGCACATGGCGGTGAAGCTCGCCAAGGCCATGGGCGCAGAGGTCACGGTTATGAGCCACTCGTCCGGGAAACGGGCGGGAGCGATGAAGCTTGGTGCCGACCATTTCGTGGACAGCTCGGATGCCGATACGCTCAAAAAAGAGTCAAGCACTTACGATCTCATCCTGGATACCGTCTCGGCAGCCCACGACTACAACGCGGCGCTCGATCTCCTCGCGCGGGATGGAACCTTGGTTCTGATCGGTGTTCCTCCTCCGGCTCCGCTTGCGGCAGGATCCCTGATCATGAAGCGGCGCCATCTCACCGGTTCCCTGATCGGGGGGATCCTGGAAACCCAGGAGATGCTCGATTTCTGCGCGGAACATGGGGTGGCCGCGGACGTCGAGGTGATCCCGATGGAGGCGGTCAACGAAGCCTATCTCCGGATGGATCGGGGAGAGGTCCACTACCGGTTTGTGATTGATCTCGCCACGCTCAAAGGGGGGGTCGCCTGATGGGCGCCACCGACCGGATCCTGCCTGAGCGCCGGCTCGGGAGCCAGGGACTCCGGGTTCCAGCCATCGGTTTGGGGTGCATGGGCATGAGCCAGTCCTATGGGACTGCGGATGCGAAGGAGTCTTGGGCTACGCTCGAGCGTGCCCTTGCGCTCGGTTGCACATTCTGGGATACGGCTGAAGTCTACGGCCCGTTTGCGAACGAGACCCTGATTGGGGAGTTTCTCAAGGGACGGCGTGCGCAGGTGGTGATCGCGACCAAGTTCGGTTTCAAGATCGTGGACGGGAAGACGGTCGGTCTCGACAGCCGGCCCGAACATATCCGGGAGGCAGTCCGGGGATCCTTGAAACGCCTGGGTACCGACTACATCGATCTCCTCTACCAACACCGGGTCGACAAAGCGGTTCCGATCGAGGATGTCGCAGGAGTCGTGGCGGATCTCATCCGGGAGGGGCAGGTCCGGTACTTCGGGCTGTCTGAGGCCTCTGCCGCGACGATCCGGCGCGCACACGCCATCTGTCCAGTCTCGGCCCTCCAGAGCGAATACTCGCTCTGGGAACGCAACCTCGAGGCGGACATCATTCCTGTCCTCGCCGAACTCGGGATCGGGCTGGTTCCCTTCGCTCCGCTCGGGCGGGGATTCCTGGCCGGAACCGCGAAACGGGCGGACGAATACCCGCCGGATGACTTCCGCGCCGGTGATCCGCGCTTTGCGAAAGAGCATTTCGAGGCTAATCTCCGGGCGACTGGGGTGATCCGCGAGATGGCCCATGCCCGAGGGATTGCACCGGCCACGCTTGCCATTGCCTGGCTTCTCCATCGGGGAGACGGGATCGTTCCGATTCCGGGGACCAAGCGACGGCATTATCTCGAGGAAAACGTGGCGGCAGCCCAGGTGACCCTCACGCAGCCTGAACTCGGCAGGCTCGATCGCGCCTTCCAGCCGGGCGCGATCGCCGGTTTGCGCTACCGCCCGGAGCTCATGAAAACGATCGACCGCTGATCGGCCCGGGATGTCCGGGGCAGACGGTTCTCAGATCTTGATTCCGGTCACGATCGGGACGAACCAGACGGCATAGCCCGGGGGCGTGCTTACGCAAGCGATCATGTCCTCGAAGCGCTCGCGCACGAGATCCGGCGCGAGTCCCGTCATCTCGGCGAGGAGCCCGGTATAGCCATCCCGCCAGGCGATGAACATTTCCCTGAGGATCGGTCGCGCCACCCGGAGGGTATCCACGATCACATAGTTCACTGCGACCCCTTTGAACCCCAGGGTTTCGAGCCAGAACGGGGCGTGTCGTCCCGACTCGTAGTTGACCCCGGTTTGCTCCCGGATCGAGCGCATGTTGTTGTGGAAAAAGAGATCGAGGTCATGACGGGTCGGGTGGAAATGCAGCATGCCGTAGTCTTCGGCCAAAAGGTGGATGCGCCCGCCCGGCCTGATGACGCGCGCGAGCTCCGCGAGCGCCCGTTCCGGCTCCGGGATGGACTGGAGCACATGACGGCAGGCGACGAGATCGAAGGTGGCATCGTCAAAATCGAGTTGAAAGATGTCACCCAGGGCGAATGTCAGGCCGGGAGTCATCTGTGCGCGAAGCGGTGCAATGCGCTCGGGCAGGATGTCGATCCCCGTGATCCGGGCTTGGGGCAGGCGCGCGTGCAGCCTTGTCGCGAACTGGCCGGTTCCTGAGCCCGCGTCCAGAATCCGCGCTCGCGCATTCAGTTCATAGGCCTGGAGGAGCCGGGATTCCTCCGGCCAGATCGCCTCCGCCTGGGCCGCGAGGCAGCGGTCCATGGATTCATGGCTCATCTGCTCTTTCTGGGGGTTTGGATTGGACAAGGCGGCGTTCAGGTCGGGCGTCTCATCCCGTCTGTTTTCTGTCCGCATCCCCGAGCGTACGATGGGTTCCATCGCAAAAGGGCATGTTTTGGGTGCGCTTGCAACGGCAGAGGGCCACCGATTGCTTTTCCTTGAGTTCGAAGGCAACGGGTGAGAAGGACGTACCCTTGTGGGACCCATCGCAGAAGGGCTGCGCGCGGGATAGGCCGCAGCGGCACCACCAGTAGGTACCGGGCTCGAGCTCGAGACCGGCGGGCGTTAAGGCGGCAATCCGGGCATCGACCATGGGAGCCTCGGGGGTTGATCCGGATACGGTCCGGGCAGTCTAGCACACACGTGCCCGTGAGAGTGCCCGGCTCCGGTTGACAGTGCGAGATTAAGCCCCGTAAACAGAACGATACCCCAAACCGCATGTCATGCCCTGCAGGCGGTATAGAACGGGGATCACGGGTACACATGTTCAGGGATGTGTATAACAGTTGCCATGGTTCGTGTTGGATCCTCCAAGTTGATTTGAACAACGGTGACGTCCCGGCGCCAGTCGAGGGTTTCTCGATTCCCCTCTGACCACGGCGCGAGACGGACCTCGGGACAGGAAAGATCACGGAGAGGGGGACGCGGGAACGGTCGATGGATTCATGAGGGATGTTATGGCAGAAGGTTGACGAAATGACCAGTGGCCCCAGGGCTTGAACAAACCCCTGCCCAATGACCGGCTACTTTGAAAGAGCCGTGTTCCCCCAGAACTGGCGTGGGAGAGGAAGCTTATTCAGGGCCTCCCCAAAGGGTCTCGACGGGATAGCGCGCCCCGACCGTGTCTTTTGTGACGAATACAAGCTTCTCATGCAAGGCGTGTGCAATCAGCATACGGTCGAAGGGATCTTTGTGATGACGCGAGAGCCCGGCGTATGCGCGAGTATGTTCGATCGTTATCGGCAGGAGCGTGAAGTCACTCGTGGCAAGCTGCTAGTCAAACGCATCGAGAGGGAGTTTCAATCGGCCGAGAGGAACCTTGATGACGATTTCCCAAGTCGATGCGGTGCTGACGACCACGTTGTTGCGGGTATCAGCGATCCGCTCGCGCGTGCTGCCGGGCAGCTCGGGGCCATCCGCGAGCCACCACAGCAGCGCATGGGTATCGAGCAGGAGGTTCATCGCTGCTCAGCGTTTGCCGGAAAGCAGGTCCACTTCCTCGAACGGTGTATCGAACTCTGCGCTCATGTGGATGCGTTGGCGCAAGGTACCGGGTTCACCCGGAAGCTTCCTACCCAAGCGTTTGTGGTTCTCGTAGGTGATCAGGTCCTGGACCCGGATCCGGCGGTGGGTCCCGGTCCGGGTGAACGGGATCGCGCCCGACTCGAGCAGTTTGACGAGGTGGGGACGGGAGACCTGAAGCCGGTTGGCGGCCTCCTGAGTGGTGAGTGTGGCATGGGTCGGAGTGAGAGTCGCGCCATTGCCCCGGCCCAGCACATCGAGGAGATCTCGCAAGAGAATCCAGACCGCTCGCGGGAGGACGATGTCCCGTCCATCGAGTCGGACGCGGGCCGAAACCGCTCCCGGCAGCTTTTCGAGGAGCCGGCTGATTTCTTGGGCACTGTCCCGGGCCATGGCCCGGCTTTTCTCATCGAGCCTCACCTCACTGCCATGGCCGGCTGTCTTGGGCACGTTTCGATCCTCTATTTTCTGGGTACAGGTTATAAACATAATAATCGAAATAGCCGAAATAAACGAATAATTCCTATTTCCTGGACCTGTTCATCCGCGATCTCCGCGGCATGGGTTGTCTCCGAACGCCACGCGGTGGTTCGTAACCCTCTCGTGCCTCACCGAGGCTGTTTCTGATCTCGCGCCTAAGCGTCTTCGGGGCGAGAACCGTGACCCTCGCGCCCTGGGCCAGGATCCAGCGGCGCAACTCCAGGGTGTCATGAAGCGAAGCCGTGAGGATCGTTGTCCCCGACCCATCCGCTTCTATCTTCTGATCGGTGGATAGCGGAGCTTCGAGGAGATAGCCATCGAGCGGTGGGGCGATACGGAGCTTGAGATTCACCGTGGCATGGCCCACGGGGATCTCAAACTCGCCCTGAGCGAGGTGCTGGTCGAGACTGAAACCGGGAAGCGGGATCGCTGCCTTCTCGAGTTTTTCAGCCCGTTGCATTCGGTGCAGGGCATAGTGGCGCACGCCCGTGTAGTCCCAGGCGGTCGCGACCAGATAGTAGATGTGGTGAGTGAGGAGAAGCCCCAAGGGATTGAGTTCATAGGGGCCGCGAGCCCGCTTGGCGGCGGCCGGTTGGTAGATCACCCGGAGCTTTCTTCCTTCAAGCAGCGCGTCGTAGACCGAGGTCATGACCCCTTCTGGAATCTTGGGGGCCAGACGGGGGAGTTCCCGCGGAACGATCCGGACGAGATCCTGCCATTGGGTGAGTGCGCCCTGGGCGTTTTCCGCGAGCACCGATGTGGCACGAGTGAAATAGCTCTGGAGATGTCGCTTGGCCTCCGTCGGCAGGAGGTTTTTGAGGTGGAGCTCCATGAGCCGGAAGCCCAATGCGGTATAGCCGTCCATGGCGGGGAACTCGATCCGCTCGCTCCCTTTCCGCCAGGCCCAGCCATAGGTCCGGTCGCGGTCGTCGCAGATGAGATCGGGGAAGATCTCCTGGAGCTTGATGAGATCGCGCTGGATACTCCGGTAGTGGATCTTCTCGCGGGTCAGCGTCGAGACTTCCTGTGCGATGGCACGAGCCGTGATCTTGCGCGGTTCGACCGGAATCATGCGCAGGATCGCCCAGTGCCGTTTGACGACTCCGCTTGCTGCCGTCATCGCTCA
>JAJZBR010000095.1 GCA_021798795.1 Pseudomonadota bacterium | reverse complement strand
TCCTGCTCGAGCCGCACATCGCAGAGAAACTCCGGAGTGTCGGTGACGGCAATCTTTCTCGAGGTATCGCTCGAGTGACCGAAGGAAAAAAATAGCGGCTGGGACTCGAGCCCGCGCATGATCTCAACCCGGTCTCTCCGTGAGAACTTCTGTGCGGTCGACCGTGGATGACGAGACTATTGCCCGGCGGCTTGGGACAGCGCCAGCCAGTAACACGATGGAGGGACTGTATGAGCACCCGGAGGATGCACGAGGAGGGGCCGACCGTGACGAGTTCGATCGCCGGATTCGCGACAATCATGTGTCGCCATGGCCGATCACTACGGCCTGGGCCAGGGCCCGCTCCCAAGGCGAAAACCCGCCCCGATCAGGACATTGTCAAACGCCCCAATGGGGCGCTTGACAGCTCGGGGGTAACGGGGGGGTACATTCGGGTAGTGGTTTTTATTCAGGGAGAAAGGTCATGCGAACCTTCAATAATCTGAAGTGCGTCGTCCTGCTCGGGTTTACGCTCTTTCTGTTCCCGGTTGGTCGGGTTCTGGCGGATAATTTAGCGCTCGATATCTGCACGAGCTGCACCACCGTGGCTGCGTTCCAGAGTTACGCCGAGCAAAACATGCCCGCTGGAGCTTACCGTTCTATCGGCGGAGGAGCGGTAAGCGTCTAAGCTCATTTTCTGGTCTTCAATCCGGGGGCATCTCTTGCCGCTGCGATTGCTGTTTTTGGCAAATGCTTCTCGACCGCAGATGGTGCACCCTGTTCGTGGCATATCACCTGGACCGATGAAACTGGCACAACGGCCGATATGGAGCAGTTATTTGAAGAGATGGCTCCCTCGCTCGCCATTGAGATCCCTGCGAGCGTGGCCACGACGTTCACAGGTACATCTCAGGCTTCGGTGGTGAGCGCCTAGCTGGCCCAGGAGACGGCGGGAGCGAGTACGACGCTTGATGCCGACCTTCTGACAATCTTTCCGGACGGATCGAGTGCGGAATATGAGGTGATTGGGACGAATCCAACCAGTTATGGTTTCGTCTCCGGAAGCGGGCATGCTGCGGACGGCGAGCCTGAAAACGACAGTGGCGAACCGGTCAGCGCCAGCACCTACATCCAGCTCACTCCGTCGCTTCAGTTCAATATCAAGACCCAGATTCAGACGACCATCGCCCTAGAGGCTGCGGCCGACAAAGCGACGATTGGCTGTACCAATTGCCTGAACATGTCGGGGTGACACACATCAATTGTGTGGAATCTACACGAAATGCTAGTATCCTTCAAACGAGCCCAAATGCTGGGTGAGTTGATCCTTTCGGTATGAGGCGTTCAATGCTCAGGCTATTGCGCCCTAAGATCAAGGCGTTTGGGTTCCTGGTTGCGGTCGGTTGGCTGCCGCTAGCGGCTAAAACCCTGCCGGTTTTGTTCGTACCTCCCCCGCACTACCAGGTTCTCCGGCGATTGGGGAACAGGGGATATCCCTATTTCGGCGGAAACATGGGGAGTCCCGTCGATCGAGCCATTTTCAGATATTGGCTGCGGCAAGCTCACAGGCTCGGCGCCACGGCGCTCCTTCTCGAACCTGAATGCAAGACTTGGTCTTGTCACGGTTGGGGGGGGTTTGGTTCCGAGGCTGCTCCTACTGCGTTCCTCCAGAAGTACGCCGCGGTAGCCATCAGGGTTGAAGGTCCGGCCTGTGTGATGCCGACCGGGTTATGCCAGAGGGTTCAACCCACTTTCGTGAGCGTGCAGAGATGGGAGCGTGCCGCGCGGAACACGCATGAACCATTCGGGCTGAGTGTGAGCCTAACCGGTATCGAGAGCGAGCAGGGCGCCCATGCGAGCAAGGTTCGATCGATCCGGAGCACAATTGCGGGCCATGTGAAATGCCTTGAGCAGAACCGAGCCACTGGGTACCCACCGCCCGTAGCGCCTCGGCGTTGGGAAAACATGCCGGTGGTTCCGATGGTTGCCACAGTGACCGTGAATCCAGATGGACGGGCGAGGCTGAAGCATCTGACATTTACGGTATTCGGACCGACCTATTACACGGAGGATTGGGTCGCCCGGATCCTGCGACACTGGCGTTTTAAGGTACCGACCCGGGATGCACATGCCTTTGAACTCATCATGAACTGGCACCTTGTCCCGCTCAAGGTCGGCCAACCGATCCCAAGTGGAGTTGTCTGTCTGTATCCAGCTTATCCCGCGCGACACTGGAAAGACGGGATTATGGTTCGCCACCACCTGCGGTGGACTCTGGGCGAAGGGAAGGATCACACGTGGTGGGCTTGGGTCCCATAAGGATGTTATTGACCGTCTCGTAAATAATGCAATAACCGGCGCAGTCCTCAAGCGGGAGCACGCCGGTGCCGCGACCGAAGGGTTCGGCTGAGCTGATCGCAGCACGCCGCCATCAGGCCTTGCGGCTCCTGGATGAGGGTTTCTCGTTCAATGAGGTCGGCCGTATGCTCGGCGCGGCTGCGAGCTCGGTCATGCGTTGGCGCGATACCGCCGAGGGCGGTGGGGAAGAGGCGCTGAAGGTGCGGTCCCCCCCCGGCCACCCACCCTGACGGATCGACAAGGTAGGACGCTCGTGAAGCTGCTGCTGAAAGGAGCGATGGCCAATGGATTCAGCACCGAACTGTGGACCGCCCGGCGCGTGGGCACCCTGATCCAGCAGCACTGTCGGGTTCAATTCCACCGCAGTCACGTCGCGCGGCTCCTGCATGAACTGGGCTTCAGTTGCCAAAAACCGGAGCGCCGCGCGCTCAAGTGCGACGAGCGGAAAATCGAGGAGTGGAAGCGCACGCGATGGCCGCAGGTAAAAAAACGCTGCGCGGTTGGGTGCCACATCGTCTTTGCAGACGAATCCGGCTTCATGATGATTCCCTCGGTGCGCTGCACCTGGGCGCCCGTCGGGCAGACCCCCATCGTTCGCCACTACTACCGTCGTGATCGCATCTCGGCGATCGCGGGCTGTCGGCGCGCCCCAAGCGCCAGCAGCTGGGATTCTACTTTCGGAGGCATCCGAAGCATATCTCTCGGGAGGAAATCTATGACTTCCTCTGGTATCTGATGCGTCATCTGCGCGGCCAGCTGATCGTAGTGTGGGACAGCGCCTCGATCCACGATCCGAAATCCTTATAAAGTTCAGTTTAAATGTTTTCGGTTTCCTTTGACCTCTTCTGGATTGGAAACTACTGCCATGATGCCCGGTCGAGGGCTTGGGTCACCCCCTCCAGGCGAAAGTCACTTCAGGTCAAACGGGTGCGTTACCCGAGTCCCGGACATGCGCCCTACCCTCCTCATTCGCCGCACTCCAGACCGCATAATCCTCGGGTGTGTCGAGGTCACGCTGGTGCGGCAAAAGCGCGCAGGGGATTCCGAGCGTTTCGAGACGGCGGATGGTCTCTGCACACACCGCATCGGTCCCCCACGCCATGTCACGAAACAGGAGCGGGGAAACCTGCCTCAGCCCGATCAGGACATAACCTCCGTCGACGCTCGGCGCGAGTACCGCTTGCGCACCGGATCTCAACGCCTGGGCTGCGCCCAAGA
>JAJZBR010000094.1 GCA_021798795.1 Pseudomonadota bacterium | reverse complement strand
GGCGATCCATAGTCGCATCTTCTGCAACCTGGAAGGTGTGCGTCAGGCTGCCTGCGAATTCGTTGCGCGTTACAATGCGCACTGACGTCTCGGGAAACGAGGTTTCCCGTCACCCCGGGAAGCCCGTCAGGCGGCTCTTCTCGGCAAGGCGCGCGATGTGCAAATCCGTGTCCAGACAACCGGAACCGGTACATGTTAAGGTGCAAACCACGATGAATGAGCTAGGGATCAGAGCAAAAAGATCAATCGCGCCGATGAAAACCTCATGGGAGTTTGTACCCGAATCGCGGTTCGGATTCTGGTTCCTCGGTACACGAACCTGGGAACGACACGTCGTAAAGGACACACTGAATGATCTGGCGCGCCTCATCGACACGCCCCATGCATCCTATCCGGTCGTACTGGACGTGGGTTGTGGACAGGGCATGGCGTTTCGACTACTTTCCGAAACATTCTACCCACAGCGGCTGATCGGCGTGGATGCGGATGCCCGCAGTCTGGAGCGGGCACAGCGGATCGCTGTGCACGGCAAACTACCCGTCACCCTGCTCAAGGGTGATTGTGCCGCATTGCCCATCCAGGAGGCTCATGTCGACCTGGTATTCTGTCACCAGACTTTTCATCATCTGGTACATCAGCAGGAAGCTCTGGCAGAGTTTTACCGGGTACTCAAACCCGGGGGGCTGCTGCTATTTGCAGAATCTACCCGTGCATACATCTGCACCTGGCTCATCCGGTTCCTGTTCCGCCATCCTATGGAGGTACAGAAAAGCGCACAGGAATACCTCGAAATGATTCGCCAGACGGGCTTTGTTTTTGACCGAAGTAAGGTTTTGCTGCCCTATCTCTGGTGGAGCCGGGCGAAACTTCAAGGCATTTTTGAGCTGCTTAGACTGAGACGCGTGTCACCCCCCGGCCAACGCGACGAAACGCTGGTGTACTTGGTTGCCGTGAAGCCGGAATCGCGGTAGCGTCCCGTCAAGTGGTGTCATTTCGTCATCGCAGCTCCGATCCGGTTACTCCTCGTAACGCCACCCCAGGAGCTTCAGCTTGAGCGACGACCGGACTCAACTAATCCCTTAAAAATAAACATCTTGCGTAAAATATCCGGATCAGGGCGATGGACCGCCGCCACTTGACTACGCCATCTGTAATGGCACATGCCCTTGCGAGACTGCACGGTCAAGCAGGAGGGTTGCAGAAGCCGCGCCCGGACAAGCTCCCGGTGTTTGATGATCCAATCTGAGATAAACTTAAGATTCTGATCCCGTGTGCGAAACGGATTTGCCTTCATAACATGGCTACCCTGTCATCATTCTGGCCTCCCACGAGACATCTCGCCCTCCCCATCAGAAACATGGGTTTCACTCTATGGCAGAAAGCCCCGTCCTGGCTCCCTTTTCTGCTCGTGATTGGCTTGGGTTGGATCGGCGCTCACTTGACATGGACCCTCTGGGGTAAACCGAGATTCCTGAATCCCGTGGTTCTGACACGTCCCCTCAAAAGAACACCGGAGCTGACCCTGGCACGTGAGATTAGCGAACAGCCTCTATTCGGCCATGCCAGTATGGGGCAAGCCGGTGCGATTGCAGCAACCCACTTGGCTCTCACTTTACTCGGGGTGGCCGTCACCCCGAAAAAAAACCATTCCTGGGCAATTATCGCCATGGGTGGGCCGGAGGCGCCCGAACGCGTCTTCACCATTGGATCGCTGATTCCTGGTGGCGCCCATATCCTGTCGATTGAGTCACAAGAGGTGATTTTGACATTAGCGGGAGAGCTCCAGTCCCTGAAACTCAACAGCGGAGATTCCGGTGTCGGAACATCCGCAAGCCCAGGCAGATCCATGGCCTCGAACCTGCCTCAAATACTCGCCCGGCAGCCCATGGCGCTCCTGAAATATATCCGACCCATGCCTGTCTTTCAGTCTGGTCATTTCGCGGGCTACCGGGTTTTCCCCGGTGCCCGGCCGCGCGCATTTCTGCGTCTCGGTCTCTCCCCCGGGGATATCATTCAGGCCATCAATGGCATCACGCTCACCAACCCGGTGCAAAGCCTGAACCTGATCCATCGCCTCGCCCAGTCGCATCAACCGATTACGCTTACAGTCCAGGATAACGGCCAGATTCGCGAGATCATGATCCCACCCTCCCAACCCTAGAACCAACCTTGAACACATCCATTCGACATCGAACCCGTACACGACCCTTCTCCTGGATCCGCATGATGCTTGGCTGCTCTGTGTTGCTCGCGCTGATGCCATGGATCCCAACGGCCTCTGCGCAATCCTCTCGCCCGAATGCTTCCCAAGGCATCGTGCTCAATTTCAAACATGCGAAGATCGAAGCCGTTGCCCGTCTGATCAGTCACATGACCGGTGAGGATTTCATCCTGGACCCTCGTGTTCAAGGCAACGTCACAATCATATCGACGCACCCCATCAGCCCAAGGGCGGTTTTTGCCACGTTTCTTTCGGTACTTCAGGTCCATGGTTTTGCGGCCGTTCCGGCAGGCCCGCATCTTTACAAGATCGTACCCGCGCTCGAGGGACATCAGATGCCGGGCGCCGTGAACTCCCATCGTCCCCCCGGCGACAGCCTGGTCACGGATGTCGTACATCTCCGATATGTGAACGCTGCCAATCTGGTGCCCACGCTCCGGTCGCTCATGGGCATTTCGGCACAACTGTCGGCCGATGCGACATCGAACAGCCTCATCATTTCGGACCGGCTCAATAACGTCGATCGGATCCTCAGGATCATTGCCCAAATCGACCAACCCATCGGATTCAACATTTTCACCCTCCACTACGCATCGGCCGGTACGATCGTTCGGATCATCTCAAAACTCATGCAGGGTCAGGGCGGAGCGCTTTCGGCACCGGTCTGGATTGCAGCAGACGAGCGCAACAACAGCATCTTGGTTCGCGGCTCACCTCAAGAAAGGCTCGAGATCAAGACTATGATCGACCGGCTGGATACGCCGGTCCGCCATGGTGGAAACACCCAAGTCATTCACCTGCATTATGCCCGGGCCCAATCCCTTGCGAAGATTCTCGAAAGCTATGTGAAGGCTGCACAAGCCGAACACCCAGCCGCGAAGGGTCAGACCCCCCACAACTTTCACGCAGTGGTCGCCGCAGACAAAGGCACCAACTCGCTCATCGTGACCGCTCCACCTCGTCTCATGCGATCGATCCGTGCAATCATCCATAAGCTCGACATCCGCAGAGCCCAGGTTCTGGTCCAGGCCATCATCGCCGAACTCAGCTCCAACACAGCCGCACAGCTTGGCGTCACCTGGGTCACCGATGCCCTTCAGACCGCCGGCAGTGCAGCCCTGACCAACTTCAGCGGTACCGGAACAGGAGTCGTGCAGTTGGGCCAGGCTTATGAAGCCAGTCAGGCGGGCCTGTCAAGCACCAGCACCGGTGTCACCGGAGTTTCGTCCCCGCTGAGTTCGGTTCCCGATGGCCTTCTCCTCGGCGTCGGGCAGATCGTGAAAAATGGATTCAGCTTCGCCGCCCTGCTCAATGCCTTGGCATCCAACACCTCAACCA
>JAJZBR010000093.1 GCA_021798795.1 Pseudomonadota bacterium | reverse complement strand
GTCACCGGAGTTTCGTCCCCGCTGAGTTCGGTTCCCGATGGCCTTCTCCTCGGCGTCGGGCAGATCGTGAAAAATGGATTCAGCTTCGCCGCCCTGCTCAATGCCTTGGCATCCAACACCTCAACCAACATTCTCTCGACACCCAGCATCCTGACCATGGACAACCAAAAAGCCAAAATTCAAGTTGGGCAAAAGGTTCCCTTCCTGACCGGTCAATATGCCTATGGCGGCCTGTCTTCCGGCAGTTCATCGAGCGCAACCAGCATCATCAACCCATTTCAAACCATCCAACGTCATGAGGTGGGCATCACTCTGCAGATCACTCCACGCGTCAGCGCGCGCAACTCAGTCATCCTCAAAATCAAACAGAAGGTTTCGACCTTGGCGCCATCGGTAGCCGGCGCCGTCGGTCTCATCACCAACAACCGCCAGATCCAGACCACGATCGTGGCCAACAACCGTCAGATCGTCGTACTCGGGGGGCTGACCAGTGATCAGATTTCAGTGAGCAAAGAACAGATCCCGCTTCTCGGCGATATTCCCCTGCTGGGCGATCTATTCAAGTACCGGAGCACGAGCAAACAGAAAGAGAACCTCATGATCTTTCTGCAACCGACCATCCTCCGGAACGGGACACAAACAAGTTACTACACCCGCCAGAGTTACGGACTCATCCGGAGCTATGAACTCGCTCATCAGAAACCGGTTCCTCTGATGCCGGGCAGTCGACGCCCCACCTTGCCGCCAATCAAGCACAGGCCATCCCAGGTGCCGGCAAAAAGTCACCCGCACACTGCCCACAACCGCGGCAATGGTCATTCGTGAACCTACCCGCACCTTCTTCATCGTCTCTGGATCCGGCGCCCACATCCGACGACGGGATGGCGCTTCAGCAACTGCCCTTCCCGTTTGCCAAGCGTCATGGCATTCTCGTACACCAGCGCATCGATCCCAGCCCCGGAGTCGAGCTGATCTGCCGCGAGGACACCACTCCCATCGCCGTAATCGAGGCTCACCGTTTCCTGGGGCAGGCCTGCCCGATTGAATGGGTTTCCGCTGAATCCTTTGCCCGGCTATTGCAGCAAACATATGAGCAGCGGTCCGGTCAAACCATCCATGCGATGGAAAGCTTCGATGGTTCGAGCGATCTCCAGAGCGTCGCCCAACAGTTACCCGAACCCGAGGATCTCCTGGAAAGCGATGACGACGCACCCATCATCCGTCTCATCAACGCATTATTCACGGAGGCGGTCAAAAGCAATGCATCCGACATTCACATCGAACCCTATGAGAACCGCCTGATCGTCCGCATGCGCGTGGACGGTGTCCTGCGGGAAGTGCTCGCATCACGTCACGCCGTGGCTCCCCTGGTCGTCTCCCGCGTCAAGGTTATGGCCAAACTCGACATTGCCGAAAAACGCCTGCCCCAGGATGGGCGTATCTCCTTGCGTCTGGCCGGACGGGCGGTCGATGTTCGCGTCTCGACGATTCCCTCGAGCCATGGGGAACGGGTGGTTCTGCGTCTGCTGGACAAACAGGCCGGCCGACTCGATCTCAAACAACTCGGCATGTCCGACGAACTCCAGAAAGCGATGGATGATACGATCCATAATCCCCATGGGATCATCCTCGTGACCGGGCCGACCGGTTCCGGAAAGACCACGACCCTCTACGCAGCGCTCATCCGCCTGAATGACCGCACCCAGAACATCATGACGGTCGAAGATCCCGTCGAATACTATATTGATGGAGTTGGCCAGACGCAGGTCAATACCAAGGTTGAAATGACCTTCGCGCGTGGACTTCGTGCCATCCTTCGACAGGATCCTGACATCGTCATGGTTGGAGAAATCCGTGATCTCGAAACAGCCGAAATCGCGGTCCAGGCAAGCCTCACGGGTCATTTGGTTCTTTCTACGCTCCACACGAACACAGCCATCGGGGCGATTGCCCGATTGCGCGACATGGGTGTCGAACCGTTTCTTCTCGCATCAAGCCTGATCGCAGTCCTAGCCCAGCGGCTCGTTCGCCTGCTCTGCCCAACCTGCAAAAAGCGCTATGAACCGAGCGATTATGAGACCAAGCTGCTCGAACAGTCCTTGCGGAAATCCGGTCCCCCAACCGTCTTTCAGGCAGCTGGATGCCCGGCATGCAACTACACCGGTTTCCGGGGCCGAACGGGCATCTACGAATACGTCACGGTCGACGCGAACCTGCGCCGAATGATCCATGACGGAGCGTCCGAGCAGGATATCGAACAGTATGCCCGGACCCTGACTCCCGGCATCCGAGATGACGGCCTCGATCGGATTAGTCACGGGTTGACGACTTTCGAAGAAGTCTTGCGCGTCACTCGGGCCGAATAGGCCGATGAGCGCATTTGAATACCTGGCGCTTGACGGGGAAGGCCGCCGGAAGCGGGGGTTGACAGAAGCCGATACCGCAAAGGCGGCCCGGCAGCAACTCCGCGAGCAGGGGCTCATGCCGCTGCATATTGCGGAGGCTTCCCAGAACGAACGCGGCGTAACCCATCGCGGCTGGCTCACGGGTACCTCGCGCATCTCCGCCACCGACCTCGCTCTCATGACACGCCAGATCGCAACCCTGGTGCGATCCGGACTGCCGATTGAAGAAGCACTGATCACCGCAAGTCAGCAAAACGAGAGCTCTCGACTCAGAAAAATACTCCTTTCCGTGCGTGCGAAAGTCATGGAAGGACATCCCCTGGCATCCGGACTGGCCGAGTTCCCCCATGTTTTTCCCGAAATCTTCAGAGCGACAGTGGCTGCCGGGGAGCATTCCGGACATCTCGACGCCGTACTCGAGCGGCTCGCCGATTATGCCGAAAACCGCCAACTGGTGCGTCAGAAGGTTTCTCTGGCTCTCGTTTATCCCCTCATCCTGTCCGGTATGGCTCTCCTCATCGTGACCGGATTGCTGATCTATGTCGTTCCCGAAATCGTGACGGTATTCAAAAACATCGGTCACCGGCTCCCGCTCCTCACGCGCGGATTGATCGCCTTGAGTGATTTCGTGCGTTCCGACGGCATTTTTCTGCTCGCCGCGATCGCACTGGGAATCTTCGGAATCATCCGACTCTTTCGCAAACCGGCCATGAAGCAACGGTTGCACCGCTTCTGGCTCAGGCTGCCCCTGATCGGACGGATCACCCGTGGCATGAACACGGCCCAGTTCACCCGCACCTTGAGCATTCTCATCGGCAGCGGAGTTCCAGTCCTCGAAGCGCTTCATATCGCAGGCGAAGTGGTGACGAATCTTCCCATGCAATCTGCCGTGCGGGATGCAGCGGAACGGGTACGCGAAGGCTCGTCGATCAGCCGCGCACTCAATCAGAGTCACCTCTTCCCGCCCATGACGGTGCACTTGATCGCAAGCGGTGAGTCGAGCGGGCAGCTGGATCTTCTACTCGAACGGGCCGCGACAAACCAGGAGAAAGAACTGGAATCGATCACGGGAACACTGCTCAGCATCCTCGAACCCGTGATGATCCTTATCATGGGCGGCATTGTCCTCACGATTGTCTTGGCTATCCTTTTGCCCATCTTCGAACTCAACCGGCTGATCCATTAGTCACCCCGGTGGGATCTGACTGGCAGCGATGAAGCCAAGCCCTGACTTTGCAGGGTACACTA
>JAJZBR010000034.1 GCA_021798795.1 Pseudomonadota bacterium | reverse complement strand
TATTGGCTGGGGGACTAGGATTCGAACCTAGGTTAGCGGAGTCAGAGTCCGCTGTCCTACCGCTAGACGATCCCCCAATGAGGCGGAATCAGCGCTTCGAGAACTGGGTGGCACGTCGGGCCTTGTGGAGGCCCACCTTCTTGCGCTCGACCGCACGCGGATCACGTGTGAGGAGGTGCTGACCGCGAAGCCGCGCCTTCAGTGTCTCGTCATAGTTGACGAGCGCCCGTGCAAGACCCAGGCGGATGGCTCCCGCCTGCCCGGTCAACCCGCCGCCCACAACGGTCACCTCGACATCGATCCGGTCCTTGAACTCGACCAGATCCATCGGCTGGTGGATGATCATCCGCGCAGTCTCGCGGCCAAAGTAGGCATCAAGAGCCCTATCATTGACCCGAATCTGGCCCGCGCCCCGTCTCAGGAAGACCCGGGCCTTGGATGTTTTGCGGCGTCCGGTTCCGTAACCCAGAATACTTTTGTCTTCAATCATGATCGTGATTCCTCAGGAAGCGGATGCCGGAACCGCATGGGGATCCCGGATCTTGAGCGGTTTGGGACACTGGGCCGAGTGGGGATGGGTTGCGTCTGGATAAATTTTGAGCTTCCTGATCATGCCCCGCCCAAGCGGTGTCTTGGGCAGCATGCCGCGCACAGCCTCTTCGATGATGCGCTCGGGATGGTTTGCGAGCTGCTCTTCGAACGTGACCGTCTTGAGTCCGCCGATGTAGCCGGTATGACGGTGGTAGCGCTTCTGGGCTCGTTTCTGGCCGGTCACGCGTACCTTCCGGGCATTCACCACGACTAGGAAATCGCCGGTATCGGCATGTGGGGTAAAAACCGCCTTGTGTTTGCCGCTAAGACGCATGGCAAGTTCGGTCGCCAGACGTCCAAGGCTGACCCCATTCGCATCGACCACATACCACCCGTGTACTGCATCTACGGTGGACGCCATGTAGCTTTTCATCGGATACTCCAAGACCGGGCCAGAAAGCCGCTCATTTGAACCCGTTATGATACACGAGAGCATCGCTTTGCGGCAATCCAAAGGAGGGGAGCGGGAACCATGCGGGCCGCTGCATCTGCCTTCATGCCCTGAGCCCCTGGATGAGCCGGGTAAAGACCCCGATGAGGCGACTTTGGGTCTTGTGCCAAAGATTCGGATCCCGAACCTGGGGCTCGTCCTCATCGAGGTAAACCCGTTCGGCCATCTCGATCTGGATCGCCATGACGTGAGGCGGACGACCGTAATGGTGCGTGATATAACCGCCTTTGTAAGGATGATTGACTGAAACCTTGAACCCCTCTGCTTCGAACGCATTTTTGAAGAGCGCGCGGATTTTGGAGCTGGCACTTGATCCATCCCGGTCTCCCAAATAAATCTCCGCCTCAAGTCGAGGCGTGATCCGGTTGGGTGCGGAGGATACGCTGTGGGCATCGATCAGGCAGACCTGGCCGAAACGAAGCTGCCACTCACGAATGAGTGCATCCAGCCGATCCTGATAGGGTTGCCAGACCGCCTGCTTCTGCGCACCGATCCATTCCGGATCGGGTGGGCTCGACCAGATGGGATCCCCGTCGAACGTTTCCGTCGGCACGAACCCGGTCTCGAAACGTCCTGGATAAAGCGCCTCCCCGTCGGGCGGGCGGTTGCAGTCAGCAACGAACCGGCTGTAGGTCGCGACAAGGCTCGCGATCCCCATCTCAGGCAGAAAATCGTATAACTGATCGAGATGCCAGTCGGTCATCGGCAACCTCCCGATGGCTTGAGAGGCAAAGCGGGCCCGGATCGGATCGGGTACAAAGATGCCCGCATGGGGGATCGAAACAAGGATCGGCTGGGCCGGTTCCCGGGCCGGACGGAGGATCCAGGGCTTTGCGGGTGGATCGGGTCTCATGGGCTCCCCGGCCGCTCAAACATCCGCTCGCGCAACCAGCCAATCAGGCGGCCGGCGTCAGCGCGCAGCGAAACCTGTTCGTTTGGGATCCCGGATCCTGAACGGAGCCTGCCCCCGACATAGACCCGGGCAATGGTCTCACGCGATCCCCCGATCAGGAACGCATCGAGATCGAGGTCTGGATCCCCTCCGGTCAAAAGGCAGGGGTCTTCAAGCATCACAAGATCCGCAAACGCCCCCGGCTCGAGCACGCCCACCGGAAAACCGACCGCCCGCGCGCCCCCGCGCGCGGCATCCTGCCAGAGTCGTGTACCGATCCCGGACCGGCCGGCCAAGTTGCTCCGCTGCCCCGAACACAGCCTTTGACCGTATTCGAGCAAACGCAGTTCGGAAACGGCATCCCGCGCGACATTGGCATCCGTGCCAACCGCCCACGAACCACCCCGGTCGAGGTATTCCACGGCCGGAAAGATACCATCGGCCAGATAGGCTTCCGTCGTGGGACACAAGACCAGGTTGGCGCCCCGTTCAACGAGCAGGCGGCGCTCCGCTCGATCCGCATGAGTCCCGTGCACCGCCTGGAGGTGTGGAGTTACAAGGCCAAGCTGGTCCAGCATGGCGATAGGCCCCGCCCCGTAGAACCTACGCGACTCCTCGACTTCGAGCCTTTGTTCCGCGACATGGATGTGGAACAGTCCGTCCCCGAGACGCACGGCGAGCTCGCCCAGGCGCTCGAGCGAAGCCGGACACACCGCACGGATCGAATGCGCGGCCACACCGAGTGGCACACCACCCAACGCGCGCAGATAATCCTCAAAGGCATCGATCGAGTGATGGACAAACCGCATTTTTTGAACCGGGTCGAGCGCCGCCTCGAATCCGCCGCGTTCATAGTAGGCAGGAACGAGGCGCAACCGGATACCGACCCGGCGCGCGGCGCGGACGACGGCTTCAGCCATGGCAACACCGGGACGCCCATCCGGGCCGTGGTGGAGATAAAGGAACTCGGCCACGGAAGTAAAACCAGCCTGGAGCATCTCCAGGTAGGCAAGCGTCGCAAGGAGTTCCATCTCATCGGGTCCAATGACCGCAGCCAGTCGATACATGAGCGCGCGCCAACTCCAGAAGTTTGGAGTCTCCTCCACCCGTTCGCCCATCCCGACGAGGGCGCGCTGGAACGCATGGCTGTGGCCGTTCGGCATGCCCGGAATCACGACGAATCCATCCCAAGGCGGCTGCGCCGGAGCGAAACCGGTCACCCGTCCTGTCTCATCAAAGCCGATCGACTGATCCCTGAGCCAACCCTGAGATGTGAGAACATATCGGCACGTCAGCTCGCGCGATGAAAGCCCCGAGGCCCCGTTCATGTTCGATCTCGTAATCGATAACGCAAGGATCTACCCTCTCGAGCGGGATCTTTCAATCCGGTCGGACCGTTCGATGGCTGTTACGGGAGGACGTATCAGGGCCTTCGGAATCCCGCAATCCGCGCCAAGCCGATTGCGTCTCGACGCCCACGATGCGGTGATCCTCCCCGGATTCGTCGATTGTCATACCCATGCAGTCTTTGCGGGCGACCGTCTGGATGAATACCTGGCGCGGCTCGAGGGTGCCGACTACGCTGGCCAGAATCGTGCGGGCTTCGGCATTCTGAGCACGGTCAGTGCGACGCGGCGGGCTTCCTTCTCGGAACTGCTCGATTGCAGCTTGAAACATGTCGCTCCTCTCGTGGCGGAAGGCGTCACCACTCTTGAAATCAAAAGCGGCTATGGTCTCGACCGCGAGAGCGAAATCAAAATCCTCACCGTGGCGGCGGCCATGGAACCCATCCTCAAAACCCGTATTGTACCGACGTTCATGGGAGCCCATACGGTGCCGACCGGTTTTACGCGCGCATCCTATCTCGCCTGGGTCCAAGACGAGATGTTGCCCCTTGTGGTCGCATCCGGACTCGCCCGCTCGGTCGACATTTTCGTTGACCCGCTCGCCTTCACTCCCGAGGATCTGGACAGCCTGTTCGAGCGAGCCGCAGCTCATTCCTGCCGCCTGCACGCCCATACCGACCAGCTCGGACATACCGGCGCCACAAGGCGGGCGGCCCACTGGCGCGCTTGCTCCTGCGACCACCTGGAGTACGCCGATCAAGAGGATGTGACCGCTCTCGCTCACTCCGGAACCGTGGCGGTCCTCCTGCCGCTCGCGCAGGCGTTCCTCGGGACGGCCCAAAAGCCCCCGGTCGAAGCTCTGCGCCAAGCCGGTGTCCCCATCGCGATCGCAAGCGACCTGAACCCCGGAACCGCGCCCGTGGCGAGCCTGCTTTGGGCGGCGGCCACCTCGATCCGGCTCTTTGGACTCACCCCAACCGAAGCGCTCCTCGGACTGACCCATCATGCGGCCCGCGCCCTTGATCCCGATGCCGGATTTGGCACGCTCGCCCTGGGACAAAGCGCGGATTTCGCGATCTGGGATATCCCCCGCCCAGAGTTCCTCCTCTACGCTCCCGCGGGCCAACGGCCTGTCATGAGTTTCTTTCAAGGTGAACGACGATGAATGATTTCATGATCGAAGGCGGCCATCTCAGGCTCGCCGATCTCGAAACGCAGGATACCGCCCGCCCGACCTATCGGCTTTCGGAGGGTGCGCGCAAACGCATGGAGGAGACCGCCTCGACCGTGAACCGGCTCGCCGGCTCCGATCATCCCTACTACGGCCTGAATACCGGTTTTGGCGCGCTCGCAAACCGTCATATCGGAAACCGGCAGATCGAGCTGCAATACAATCTCGCGCGAAGCCACAGCACGGGAACGGGATCCCCGCTCGCGCCCGAACGGGTCCGGCGCATTCTCCTCCTCAAGGCGAACAGTCTCGCCATCGGCCTCTCGGGCGTACGCCCGATCATCGTCGAGCATCTCTTGGCCTTCCTGAACCAGGACGTCCTGCCCGTGATTCCCGAGCGCGGGTCGGTTGGCGCCTCGGGCGACCTGGCGCCGCTCGCGCATCTCGTGCTTGCCCTGATCGGAGAAGGGGAGGCGACATGCGCCGGCTCGAAAATCGAGGGCGCAAGGGTGCCGCAGGCTGCAGGCGTTCCGGTTCTGGAGCTCAAGGCCAAGGAAGCCCTCGCGCTTCTCAACGGAACCCAGGTCTCGACGGCGCTCGCCGTGGAGGGGCTCCTCGGCGGAAGCCGTCTGCTCCAGGCGGCAATCGCAATTGGCGCCCTCACGACCGAGGCACTCTGCGGGAGCCACCAACCCTTCGATCCGCGCATCCATGCGGCACGCGGACAGCCGGGGCAGATGGGCGTCGCCCGGCATTTCAACCGGCTTCTGCCCGAAACCGAAATTCTGAACAGTCACCGGGACTGCCCCCGGGTGCAGGATCCCTATTCGGTGCGCTGCCAACCACAGGTCCTGGGCATGGTCGAGGATACGCTGTCCCATGCCGGCCGGATCCTCGCATACGAAATCAACGGCGTCACCGACAATCCACTCGTTTTCGGCGATGACATCGTCTCGGGCGGCAACTTCCATGCCGAGCCGGTCGGTGCCGTGGCTGACTTCCTGTCGATCGCTCTGGCCGAGATCGGCGCCCTGAGCGAGCGACGCATCGATCTTCTCATGCGCGAGGTCAACCCGCGTTTGCCCCCCTTTCTTGCGCGCGATCCCGGAGTCGAATCCGGCTTCATGATCGCTCATGTGAGTGCCGCGGCACTGGCCTCCGAAAACAAGACGCTCGCCCATCCAGCCACGGTGGATTCCCTGCCGACCTCGGCCGGCCAGGAAGACCATGTCAGCATGGCGCCCTGGGCCGGTTATAAACTCCTTACGATCGTGGATAACGTGGAGACCATCCTGGCCATCGAACTTCTGGCGGCAAGCGCCGGGATCGATTTTCTGCGTCCACTCAAGACCTCTCCTCTCCTCGAAAGCCTGCAAGCCAAAGTCCGCGAACGGATTCCTCCCCACCTTTGCGACCGAAGACTCGATCGGGACATCGAGGCGCTCCGGGGTCTCCTCCGGGATGCGCGCCTTTGGAACCAAGTTGTCCCGGAGGAGCACTCCCGACTCAACGAGGGGGCTCTGCCATGACCGATGCGGAGCTCGCCCGCCTGAGACAAGCGGCCACAACGGGGCATCCGGATGCCATGCTGGCGCTCGGCCAGAGACTGCTCAGCGCAAGCCGTCTCGGTGAAACCCTCTACGCGGAAGGAGAACACTGGCTCGAGCGTGCGGCCGAGGCGGGCCACCCCCTCGCCGCTCTCGCGCTCGGCGATCTCCACAGTCAGAGATTGATCGACCCCGAATCCCTCACCCGAGCGGCAGATTGCTACGAAAAGGCTGCGGCGTTTGGGGTACCGCAAGCCATCGACCACTTGGGCGATTGTTTCCTTCTCGGCTGGGGGCGGAGTGAAGATCCGGCGCAGGCACTCGCCTGTTACGAGAGGACTGCGCTCTTGGGGTACCCTGTTGGATACGGACATCTCGCATTCTGCCTCGAGCATGGAATCGGGATCGAACCCGACCTGGCCCTTGCCCGGTCTGCCAAACTCTGGCAGGCGGCCTTTGCCTATCCACGCGGCTATTTCGCCTCCGCCCGGGCCCTCCGCGAGGGGCCCGGTGCGGACCCGGTCGCAGCCTATGCACTCGCCCTCGAGGCCGAACGGCTCGGATATCCCCTGGCCCACGATCTCGCCGAAGCGGCAAGGTGGGCACTCGACCCCGCCGGGCAAAAGTCCGCAGATGAGCTTTTCCACGCCATCGATGCCCAGCATTTAATTTTCGAAAAGGAGGTCTCCGCCCTCGAAGCGCGTCAGGCACCCGAACTCTCCCGGCCGGGTTTCCTGAACGAGCTCGCACTCAGGCACTGGAACCACACGATTGCCCATCCCGGACTCCGCCTCGAACCGCTCCCGGCCTTGGCTCCACGTGCCCTATCGTCTTTGCGCCTGACCCGCGAAGCCGGGACGAAACCGGTTGCGAGGGAGCATTCCCTCCGCCCCCACGTCTGGGCCTATCCCGGCTTTCTCGACTTCGAGACCATCGCGCATGTCATGGAACTCGTCTGGCATGAACTCGGACCGACCGAACAGAAGATCGCAGATACCCTGTCTCGCGAACACCAGGCTTTCGACGGAGAAGTGGCTACCCTGCTCTTCCCGCACGCCGATGTCGTGATCCACTGGATCGCTGCGAAAACCGCCTCGGCGCTTTCAATCCCGCGCGCAACCATCGAACCCTTTTCCGTGCTTCGTTATCGTGCGGGGCATCGTTACGCTCCGCACGTCGATTATCTCGATGCCGCTCGCCTTGCGGAATATGAACGCGGGGGAGATCGGGGCGGGCAACGCCTGAGCACCTTCCTGATTTACCTTCGCGCGCCTGACCAAGGCGGTGAAACGCTCTATCTCGAGACCGGCCTCAAGATTCGGGGCACGAGCGGACTCGCGCTCGTCCACGACAACACCCTTCCGAGCGGTGAACCCGACCCCACCACCCGCCACGAGGGTAGCCCGATCATAGCCGGTGAAAAATGGCTTCTCCGCACGGCCATCCGGGAACACCCGCTCTACGGCGCTACGGCCTGAGACTCGAGGTGTCGGAACGTGCGCCAGTACCCCACCACATAGACCAACTGCAAGACAAACGCCAGATAAAAGGGCAGGATGAGATCCCCCTGGTCGATGAGTGCGCCCGATAACGCCGGGCCGAGAGCCTGGGGAAACTGGAACGAGGTCGCATTGAGACTCGCCGCCCAGCCGCGCCGCTCGTCTCCGACCAGGCCGGTCACGACCGCCTGGCGTGCGCCGACCGAGCCGCGATTGAGCCCCGAACGAAGGAAATAGACCAGGGCAGCGAGCGTATAGGTCGGCATGACCGGAAGGATAACCAGGAGCATGAGTCCCACACTCCGCATTCCGACCACGGATTTCACAAGACCGATCCGCTCAGTCAGCCGCCCGGTCAAAAGTGAGGAAACCCCGGTCACCGCAAACGCGAGCGCCATGACCGGCGCGATGGAAGCAGGACCGATACCGAAGCGAACCGAAAACCAATACGACATGAGCGGACCGATGAGTCCCACTGCAAACCCGTTCACGGAGTTCAGCAGGACGAGTTTGCGCAGCGAGCGGTTTTCACTGCGCCGCCTGACCCGGGAGCGAACCGTCCGCACCCCCTTCTGGGGGATCGGCCGCGTTTCCCGGATGAACGCGAGGAGGCTCAGATTGAAAAGGCTCGCACAAACCGGGAGCAGAAAGAGAAGCCGGTAACCCAGGAGTCCGAGATGAACAAACCCAGGGAATGCCGCAAGGAGCGCGCCCAAGGCCATGCCGAAAAACCCGGTTGCGGTGTTCAAGCTGAAGACCCGGCCTCGGCGCTTCGGGGGTGTGAGATGAGCGAGCCAGGCCTGTTCGGCCGGTGCAAAGGGGCCGGCCGAGCCATTGGCACCCCGACCGAAGCCAGCGAGGATGATGGGGATCGCAAGCAGCCATGGGGTATGGGCGAAAAATGCCGTCACGGCCGCAAGCAGGGTCAAGACCTCGTTGCCCACGATGAACGGCTTGCGTTTGAGTCGATCACTCGTCGCGCCGACGATGAGCGCGAGCACGCCCGTGCTGAGCCCACCACCGGTCAGGACCAGTCCGATTGCAGCTCCGCTCCAGCCGAGGTGTGCGAGGTAGAGCGCCAGATCAACGAAAAAGGCACCCTGCCCGATGCTCCGCGCGCCCCGCAGCAGAATGAGCTGGCGCGCTTCGATCGGCAGTCGCCCGGATTCGGCTCCCGGACGGCCCGTCCGATCCGGTGGATTCATGTGCGATCGCGATCCGTCTGGATCTGAGTCTCGGATACCATGGGCAAATCGAGCCCGCGCTCGATTGCGACCGCGATGGCCCGGGGATAACCCGCATCCGCATGCCGCATGACCCCCGTTCCCGGATCATTGGTGAGGCACAACCGGAGCGCCCGGCCCGCCCGCTCGCTGCCGTCACAAACCACGACGAGTCCCGCGTGGAGGGCGTATCCCATGCCCACCCCGCCGCCATGATGGAAGCTCACCCAGGAAGCGCCGGAGGCTGTGTTCAAAAGCGCATTGAGAACCGGCCAGTCAGCGATCGCATCAGATCCGTCCCGCATGGCTTCGGTTTCCCGGTAGGGTGAGGCCACCGATCCGGCATCCAGGTGATCGCGGCCGATCACGATCGGCGCACGGAGTTCGCCCCGGGCAACCATCTCGTTGAACGCGAGACCGAGCTTGTCGCGTTCGCGGTAGCCGAGCCAGAGAATCCGGGCTGGCAGCCCCTGGAAAGGTATCCGCTCACGGGCATGGTCAAGCCAGTCTTGGAGCCGCCGGTTATCCGGAAAGAGCTCGCGCGCCTTCTGGTCGGTTCGTTCGATATCGTCCGGATCGCCGGAAAGCGCCACCCACCGGAACGGTCCCAGCCCCTCGCAGAACATGGGACGGATATAAAGCGGAACGAATCCCTGGAAGTCAAATGCCCGCTCGACCCCGGCTTCCCGGGCCTCGGCACGGATGTTGTTGCCGTAGTCGAATACCGGAATGCCCCGGTCGTGAAACGCGAGCATCGCGCGAACCTGCCGGGCCATGGACTCCCGGGCACGCACCACATATTGCAGAGGATCGCTCCGGCGCAGTTCGGCTGCCTGTCCGACATCGCAACCGACCGGTACATACCCGTTCAGGGGGTCATGTGCAGAGGTCTGATCGGTGACGAGATCCGGGCGCACGGGGCTCTTCGCGAGCGCTTCGAAAACCTCGGCCGCATTCCCGAGAAGACCGACCGACGTCGGCTTGCCGCGCCCCCGCGCCGCTTCGATTAAGGCCAGCGCCTCCGCGAGATTGTTCGTCATATGGTCGAGATAACCGCTCTGGAGTCGTCTTTTGATGCGGGCGGGATCGACTTCGACCGCGAGGCAGGACAATCCGGCGAATGCGGCGGCGAGCGGCTGGGCGCCACCCATTCCGCCCAGGCCGCCGGTCAGGACCCAACGTCCCTTGGAATCCCCGGCGTAGTGCTGCGAGAGTGCCTGGGCGAAGGTCTCGTAGGTGCCCTGGATGATCCCTTGGGATCCGATGTAGATCCAGGATCCGGCCGTCATTTGCCCGAACATCATGAGACCCTTGCGGTCGAGTTCGTGAAAATGCTCCCAGGTCGCCCAGCGGCCGACCAGGTTCGAGTTGGCGAGGAGCACGCGTGGAGCAGAGGGATGCGTCTCGAACACGCCCACCGGCTTGCCAGACTGGATGAGCAGCGTCTCGTGGTTTTCAAGACGCTTAAGCGTCGCAACGATCGCGTCGAACGATTCCCAGTTGCGTGCCGCCCGACCCATCCCGCCATAGACAATGAGTTCGTTGGGGTTCTCGCCCACCTCCGGGTCCAGGTTGTTGTGCAGCATGCGCAACGCGGCTTCCTGCACCCATCCCTTGCACGTGAGGGTCGCGCCGCGGGGTGCGTGAAGCGCCCCCTTTCGGTAACGGGTCGTCATGGGCGATTCTCCCAAGTGAAAACAGGAAGCGGGGAAACCCGGTGAGATTGCAATTTTACACCGTGCTCGAGGAGGGGCCGCCCGGTGCGCGGCCCGTAGCGGATATCGAGACCATCAGCGTCCATGACGGATGAAGCGGCGAGCATTTTTGAAGAGCGTAAACCAGGGCGAATACTCGCCCCAGTCACTCGGGTGCCAGCTCAGTTGAATCGATCGAAAGGAGCGTTCCGGATGTGGCATGAGAATGAGCACCCGGCCATCCTGATTCGTGAACCCGGTGACCCCCTCGGGGGAGCCATTGGGATTTGCAGGATACCGCTCGGTGGCTTGCCCGAGACCGGAAACATATTCGAGGGCAACCCCGCCCCCTGCGCGCAGGCGCTCCAACGCGCCCGGCGCGAATGCCGCCCGACCCTCCCCGTGCGAGACCACGATCGGCCACGCACCACCGGACAAACCCTCAAACCAGGGGGAGTGGGGAGAAGTGACGCGGACCACGGCGAGACGCGCTTCAAACTGCTCGGAACGGTTGCGTCTAAAGCGCGGCCAATCGTCCGCGCCCGGAATGAGCGCTCCGAGTTCCGTCATCATCTGGCAGCCGTTGCACACCCCGAGCGCAAGCGTTTCGGGGCGCGCAAAAAACCTTGCGAAATCCTGTTTGAGATCGGGATGGGAAAGGATGACCCGGGCCCAACCGACGCCCGCTCCCCAAACGTCCCCGTAGGAAAACCCGCCACAGGCTGCGAGCACATCGAAGTCATCGAGCTGACACCGCCCGTCGATGAGATCGCTCATATGCACATCGACCGGTGTGAGCCCGGCCGCGTGGAAGGCAGCCGCCATCTCGATTTGTCCGTTCACGCCCACTTCGCGCAGCACGGCAACCCGGGGCGGGCGGATCCGGGTCCGTGCCCCGCGCCCCACGGCGTCCGGTGCATCCGGGGCGATGGGGAGTGGGGTACCCCACAGCCGATAGCGATCGGGATCCATGCGGGCGGAGTTCTCTTCGTCGGCCGCTTCAGGCTCGTCACGCAGGCGTTTTATGGCATGGGTCGCCTCCGACCAGATCCGGTGGAGTTCCGTACGGCTGGATTCGAAGCGGATCTTCCCCTCTACCCGAATCCGCACCCGGTCTTCCTGATCGGTCCGAGCGATGAGATGGACACGCCTCCCCAATCCCGAGGTTTCCAATGTCTCCCAAACCGCCGTGCGATCGGCCGGGTCAATCGCGAGGAGCACGCCGGGAGCCTCGTCCAGGAGGAAGCGGGCGACGCCCGGGTCGGGATCCATGTGATCCAGTTCGAAGTGAACTCCAGCCCGGCTCGCAAAGGCCATCTCGAGCGCGCTCACCCAGGCCCCGCCATCTGACCGGTCGTGGTAGGCTCGGACGAGGCCACGCCGCTTGAGTGCATTCAAGGCATCCCAGAAGCGGATCAGATCCAGGGGATCGCCGAGATCGGGAGCGAGATCTCCGAGGGTGCCCATCACTTGAGCCGCGACACTTCCACCGAGCTGGCCGGGGTGGCCTCCGAGATCGACCAGGAGGATGAGATGCGGCGTCTCCGAATCAAAGGCGGGCGTGAGCGTTTTGCGCACATCGCCCACACTCGCGAAGGCCGAAATCACGAGTGTCACGGGAGAACGCACCTCGAACGGTCGACCACCCAGTGGAAAACGTGCACGCATCGAGAGGGAATCTTTTCCGACCGGTATCGGGATCCCGAGCGCACGGGCGCATGCTGCCCCCGCCTGGACCGCTCTGTAGAGTGCCCCCTCTTCTCCCGGATCACCGGAGGAGGCCATCCAGTTGGCCGAAAACGCGACCGCATCCGGTCCGGGGACATCTGCAGCCAGAAGATTGGTAAGCGCCTCGGCGATTGCGAGGCGGGCCGATGCCCCGGGATCAATGAGCGCCACGGGAGATCGCTCGCCGAGACTCATGGCGTCACCGGCATACCCCACGAAGTCACGAGCCACAACTGCCACATCGGCGACCGGTACCTGGTAGGGCCCGACCAGGGGATCGCGGACCGAAAGTCCGCCCACGCTCCGGTCGGCAATCGTTACGAGAAAACTCTTGTCAGCCACTGTCGGCGCCTCGAGCACGAGAGCCAGCAGGCGCTCGAGGGGAACCAGACGCAGGCCATCCGAGACGGCCGACCCCGTTTTGAGGGCGAGCGGACGCGCGCGCCTTTTGACCGGTTTGAAGAGCCGCTTGAGCGGCATCTCGACCACGGGCCCCGAATCCCTTGCGCTTTGGACCCGGAGCGTGGCATCAGCCGTGGTGCGGCCGATTTCGGCCCACGGGCAACGCTCGCGCCGGGCGATGGCCGAAAGTGCGGAGGTGCCACCAGGATCCAGCGCGATCACGTAACGTTCCTGTGACTCGTTGCACCAGAGCTCCATGGGTGAAAGCCCGGAATCAGCGCGCGGAATGGCATCCAGATCGATGCGGGCCCCGACACGACCCGACCAGAGGAGCTCAGGGACGGCATTGGCAAGCCCTCCTGCACCCACATCGTGAATCGAGAGGATCGGGTTGGCATGCCCCATGGCCACGAGCTGGTCGATCACCTCCTGGGTGCGTCGGCCCATCTCGGCGTTTCCGCGCTGGACCGAGGCCCAGTCCAGCCCGGGGACAGTCCCCCCCGTCCGTGAGGATTGCGAGCCGCCGCCCAACCCGATCAGGAAGGAGGGTCCGCCGAGCACGATGATCGAAAGCCCGGGCCGGACCCGCCGCTTGCGCCAGCGTTTGCCTCCGAGTACCCCGATCCCGCCAGCCAACATGACAGGCTTGTGATAACCGTAGGCCACCCCGGCGCCCGCGTCGGCCGGAACCCATTCGAAACTCCTGAAATACCCGAGGAGGTTGGGACGGCCGAACTCGTTGTTGTAAGAGGCGGCGCCGATTGGGCCCTCGAGCATGATCGCAAGCGGACTGGCAAAGGCGGGCGCGGGAGGTAGCCCATTTGCCTCCCAGCTCCGCTCGAGCCCGGGGATACGGAGATGGGATACGGTGAACCCGCAGAGTCCGGCACGCGGACGGGCGCCGCGTCCCGTAGCCGACTCGTCACGAATCTCCCCTCCGCTTCCGGTCGCAGCACCCGGAAAGGGTGCGATGGCAGTCGGATGATTGTGTGTTTCGACCTTGATCACCGAATGGACGAGTTCCAGGGTCTCGCGATAGACCGGCTCCCCACCCCGGGGCGAGGCGGGATTTTTGGTGCGGGGCGCGAGGCGCTCGACAAACCCGCCGGACCGGACCGCAGCATTGTCCCGATAGGCCAATAGCACCGGCCCGGGATGTTCGTCATGGGTCTCGCGGATGAGGTCGAAAAGGGTCGCATCGAGTCTCTGGCCGGCCGCAACGAGCGGCGAATGAAAAATATGATGGCGGCAGTGTTCGGAATGGATCTGGGCCCACATCATGAGCTCGGCATCCGTCGGGTCGCGACCGAGATCCCGGTAGAGCCTGAGCAGATGGCTTTGATCCCGGGAATCGAGTCCGAGCCCGAGTGCCTGATCCGCCTCCGCAAGGGCGCGCGCGCCGAGACGGGTCAATGGGATCCTCACGAGCGGGCGCGGGAGGGGATTGTGGAACAGGGCTAACGCGCCTTCGAGGGTGGCCACCCGGCTTTCGGTGAGTGGATCGACGACGCAGGCGGCCAAAGCCTCCCTCGCCGCATGGGAGTCCACGTGTCCGGAAGCACGGTATCCGATGCCGCGCTCAATCCGGCCGAGCGCGCCCAATCCGACGCTTTCAAGAATATCAGTCGCTTTCGAGGACCAGGGCGAGATTGTCCCGAGCCGGGGGACAACCAAGAGGTCGGGATCAGGGCCCTGATCCCCTGGTGGCCTGCGTCCCTCGCTACCGATCAGATCCCAAAGTCGTCTGGTCTCAAGTGGATCCGGCTCGTTTTCAACGAAGTAGTAAAAATCCGCCCGCTCCAGATGACCCCGCCCCCCTGATTCGATCCAGCGCTCCTCGATTTTTCTCAGGCGGAAGCGTGAGAGGGCCGCATCTCCCATGAAACAGCGCAATGATGATTACCTGATGTCAGCCGACCCCGGTGGTCCCGTCAATTATAGGTTCGTTCGAGCGCGGCCATCTTGAACAAGCCGTCCGGCCACACTGGGCCTCCCATCCGGTGCGATCGGCGGCGCCCGGCCGGCTATGTTTTGGGTTCGCGTCCAGCTGGATAGACGAAGGGGAACGGGGTCACGTTACTCCCCTCCAAGGCGACAATGCGTGCGACCCCCTCCTGCGCCACCTCGTCGATGCGGAAGATGGCGTGCAGCGGGACCAGAACCCGCCTGACACCCGAGAACTCATCCCGGAGACGCTCTTCACCGGGATCAATGACCCGTTCCGTCCGTTGGCCGAACACAAAATCCTCAAGGGTGACAAATCCCCAGAGTCCCTCCTGGTGAACCTTGCGCACAAAGACCTCGTAGACCTTGCCCTGGTTGAGAAACGAGACGCGATAGAGGGGACGGGATGCCGGAGTGGTACTCATGATTGACCGTTAGCCAAGGTTTGGGGAGAGGGGGTGGTGTGACATCAGCCCGAATCCCGGGCGCGCCACTTGATACTACAACCGATAGCCGGATGCTGTTCGGAAAGCGGAGCCTCTCCTCCGAGCAGTCCTTCGCAGGCAGCAGCGAGTTCGGCTCCGGTGACCGGTATCTGGTTGCCCGGCGTGGATCCGTCGAAGCGGCCACGATAATAAAGCTTCCGCGCCGCATCGAAAAGAAAAAACTCGGGCGTACAGGCGGCGTGGAGCGCGCGCACAAAATCCTGGGTCTCGTCGTAGAGGTAGGGAAAACCGAAT
The DNA here is from genome assembly GCA_021798795.1 of Pseudomonadota bacterium. Classification (GTDB taxonomy): domain Bacteria; phylum Pseudomonadota; class Gammaproteobacteria; order JAKAQQ01; family JAKAQQ01; genus JAJZNM01. Next base: position 5,311 of record JAJZBR010000034.1, on the reverse strand, counting down.
CCGAGCCTGCGAGCCTCCTCTGCCATCGCCTCCGGAGCATCCTCCGGGTAGGCCACCGGATCATTGGCGCTCACGGCCAGAGACTGGATCCCTGTGGGCGCATAGCGGGCGGCGAAGGGCGCGAGATGAATCCGGATGTGTTTGACATAGGGGCAATGATTACAGATCACCATGACGAGAAGCCCCGCCCGGGCCGGGAGTGTCGCCGAGTCCACCCAGGTGCCGGTTCGGGGATCGAGGAGATGGAAATCCGGCAGGGGCGCACCCAAGGCAAGCGGCGTCCGCTGTACGGTCGGCACGTCTCAGGCTCCGTTTGGGGGACAGGCCCCGACTGTAATCACTGACCCTCTCATGATCCAGTCATTGTAGCCCGATTCAGTGTGCAAGCGGAAGAACCGCGCCCCTCAGTTTTCCGGATTTCCCGGCAGTTTCCGGAGCTCGATGTTGAGTTCGCGCAACTGTGCCGGAGTCACCATCCCTGGGGCGCCAGTCAGGGGATCGGTGGCCGATTGCGTCTTGGGAAAGGCGATCACCTCGCGGATATTTTCAGCCCGGGTCATGAGCATGACGAGACGGTCGAGCCCAAATGCCATTCCACCGTGCGGGGGGGCGCCAAGCCCGAGTGCCTCGAGGAGAAAGCCAAACTTTTCCTCCATTTCCTCGGTACTCAATCCCAAAAGTGAAAATACCTGACGCTGGAGATCCGCCTCGTGGATGCGGATCGAGCCCCCGCCCACTTCGTACCCGTTTAGAACGAGATCATAGGCTCGGGACCGGACGTGTCCGGGATCGTCCCCGAGCCTTGGTCGATCCTCAATCCGGGGGGCCGTGAAGGGGTGATGGAGCGCCTGAAAGCGTCCCGCCTCTTCGCTCCACTCAAACATCGGAAAGTCGACCACCCAAAGGGGTGCGAAACCCTCGCGTGTGAGCCCGAGCTCGCGCCCCAGTCGCACACGCAACTGGGCCAGGATCTCATTGACCATCTGGCCTGCACCCGCTCCGAAAAAGAGAAGATCCCCCGCCTGGGCTTTCGTGCGGGCGATGAGCGAGGTGAGAAAATCGGTCTCGAGAAACTTCACGATCGGAGAGACGAGTCCATCCGGAAGGCGAGCGGGGTCATTCACGCGGATCCAGGCGAGGCCGGGTGCGCCGAGTGACTTCGCGAACTCGGTCAGCTCGTCAATCTGGCCGCGCGTGAGCCGGCTGCCCTCGGGCAGACGCAGGGCAGCTACCCGCCCATCGGTGAGGCGGGCGGCTTGGTTAAAAACCTTGAAATCCGTTTTCCGGGCGAGATCGGTGAGATCCGTGAGCACAAGCGGATTGCGGAGATCCGGTTTGTCCGATCCATAGCAGTCCAGTGCCTCCGTGTAGCTCAGACGTGGAAACGGCTTGGGTAACTGGATTCCCGAAACCCGCTCGAACAGATCCCGTATCATCCCTTCCATGAGCGTCATGAAGGTCTCTTCGTCGAGAAACGAAGTTTCAATGTCGAGTTGGGTGAACTCGGGTTGGCGGTCGGCACGGAGATCCTCGTCCCGGAAGCAGCGCACGATCTGGTAGTAGCGGTCGAGTCCGCCGATCATGAGAATCTGCTTGAAGAGCTGTGGGGACTGGGGCAGGGCGAAGAACCGGCCGGGGTGGGTTCGGCTCGGGACCAGATAATCGCGCGCGCCCTCGGGTGTCGCCCGCGTGAGTACGGGTGTTTCAACCTCGACGAAGCCCCGCTCATCGAGCCAGCCACGGAGGAAGCGGGCGATGGCGGCGCGTTTGCGCAGGCGATCCTGAAAGGCCGGCCGCCTGAGGTCGAGGTAGCGATAGCGCAATCGCACCTCCTCACTCGTATCGGGCTCGTCGAGCGGAAAGGGAAGCGGATCGGAACGGTTCAGGATATCAAGCGTGGTCACCCGGATCTCAATGCGTCCGGTCGCAAGATCCGGATTTTCGGTTCCGGCAGGACGTGGGGAGACCCGGCCCCGTACGGCGATGACGAACTCCGAGCGCAACCGTTCGGCGCAGGCGAAGAGTTCGGGGTGCTCGGGGGAGAAAACCAGCTGGATCAGACCGCTCCAGTCGCGCAAATCAACGAAAATGACCCCGCCATGGTCGCGCCGGTGGTGGACCCAGCCGGCCAGCCGGATCTCGCCTCCGACTGCACTCTCGGGGATCGCCCCGCAAGGATGATCACGCATGCCAGAGGTCTCGCGCGGGGTGCAAAGGGGCGATTCTAACGGGAAGCGCCGCGTAGCTCAAGCCAGCGCCCGGCCGGCCGCGCGCACCCCGGTCAGGTGTCCGACCCGGGCGACGCCGGTTTCTGCGTGCCAGCGGCCTTTGGCTTCGCGGGTACGGGCTGCGCGGATGGTTGGGCCGGGGCGGTCGATGGAGCGGGTTTCGAGGTTGCCTCCTTGGGCGCACTCTCCGTCTGGACTTTACCCTCCGTCTGGGGTTTGCCCTCGGTCTCGGGTTTGACCGAGGCATCGGTCGGGCCCTCTTCCCCATAGACGTTGTGTCGGCTCGCGGATTTGAAGTCCGTTTCATACCAGCCACTGCCCTTCAGGCGGAATACCGTGGCCGAGATGACCCGCTTGAGTGAGGGGCTCCCGCATTTCGGACAGTCACGAAGCGGCGGGTCATCCGCTTTCTGGAGCGTCTCGCTCAGGGCGCCGCAGACGTCGCAACGATATTCATAAATGGGCATCGATCGATTCTCCGGACCGGGGCGGCCACACGCGCGGGTGTCTCCGCCCCTTGGCATCCCAATTGTATGTGGGGATCCCGGGATTAGGGATCAAGCCAACTGGCACCGTATCCCCTCTACCCGTGCGCCGCTTCGTCGATGAAGTGATCCATCTTGGCGGCGATATCCGGCATCGCTTTCGGATTGAGGTAGAGCATGTGACCTGTTGGATAGTACTCGAAATGGATATGACTCAGGAACCGGGTCGGCAATCCCATGTGCATGAGCGTGTAGTGGGTTGCAAAAAACGGAGTGGCGAGATCGAAATAGCCGTTGTTGGCCATGAGCTCGAGTGCGGGGTCGTTGGTCATCGCGCGGGCGAGCGCCGGGGCGACATTGTCGTAACCGATGTCTCCGACTCCTGCATCGAGATCATGGATCGGCGGATAGTACTTCCAGTTCCAGTCTCTGAAGACGGTATTGCTGTCCTGCTTGTAGACCCGGGAGGTGCGAAAACCAAGACGATGCGTCACATAGCTCTCGAAGGTTGCGGTGAGTGCTCCCCAGATCGCGGTCGTGGTCGCCCCCGCCGCACTCGCGCCGCCCACGGGAAGCAGCGGTTGGAGTTCCGGTGCGCTGAAGCGGGCATCGTAGCGGCCGGTCGTAGCGTGGGCCGACCCGAGCACCCGGCGCATGAAGACCGGAAGGGTCATCCGGAGATTGGCCCGTATCCACATGTGGACGGGGATGCCCGTGAACCGGGAGAGTGACTTTGCGATCCTGAGACGCGTTGGGGAACTCAGTTTCGCGCCTTCAAAAAGAGCGTGTGCATAGGGCCCGGCCGCAAATCGCTCAACCGCGTGCACCAGCACGGGCAGACTCGCGGGACGGGGATGGATCCGGTGGTGGTACCAGGCGACCGCCGCATAGGAAGGCAGATAGAGTTCATAGGGAAGATCATTGCCGAGCCCAAAGTTGATGGTCGGGAAGTCGAGTACGGTCGAACAGAGAATGATGCCATTGAGATAGACCCCCTTCGCGACCAAAAGCTGGCCGAGCACGGCCGAGCGGGTCGTTCCGTAACTTTCACCCAGAAGAAACTTGGGCGAATCCCAGCGTCCGAAATGGTTGAGATAATCCTCGATGAACGCGGCAAAAGTCGCGGCGTCCGCATGGATCCCGTAAAAATCCTTGGGTTTACCCACCCCGATGATGCGGCTGTAGCCGGTTCCGACCGCATCGATGAAAACAAGATCGGTGGCTGGCAGGATCGTATTCGGGTTGGCCACAATCCGGTACGGAGGCGCCGTGGCACGGCTTGCGCCCGGACCCGGGTGCGGCCAGATGATCTTGCGCGGGCCGAATCCTCCGAAGTCGACCAGGGCAGATGCGAAGCCCGGACCGCCGTTATAGGCGAAGGTGATGGGCCGGTCGGCTTCGTTCCGGACGCCGTTCAGCGTATAGGCGATGTAGAACATCTTGGCCGTGGGATGGCCCTTGGCATTGCGGAGAATGAGGGTACCGGCCCGGGCCGTGTAACGGTAATCGTGCCCGGCCACATTCACGCTGTGGTGGGTCACGACCGAGCGGCCATGAACCGGGGGAGGCAGGGCCGCAAGCGCTCCAACCATGGGAACCAGGGTCAATGCAAGGGCCGCGAGTACACGTTTCAACATTGTCTGCCTCCCGGGGGAGTGGGTGGATCTTGGAAGTATAGGCGCTTCAGGCATCCTGATCCACTCTCCGAGCCTCTTCCAATATGAAATGAGTCTGAAGGGAGGCGTGTCTTGAACTGGTCCCTACGCCACGGACCTCATAGATGGGGTTTGATCAATGTGTTTCATCCTACGCGCATACTCGTTGGGCGACAAGTATCCGAGTGATGAGTGCAGACAGATTGGATTGTAGAATCCGTGAATGTACGCCGCGATAGCCTGGTGCGCCTGCTGTTTGGTCTCATACGGTGCGGTGATCTCCTCAGCTTTCAGCGTCGCGAAGAAGCTCTCTGAGACCGCATTTGCCTGGTACCACACCGAACACCGCCGCAGCGGCATCGGCTTCATGACGCCCGAGACGGTCCATTTCGGTCGTTCTGGCGAGGTTCAAAAACAGTGCGCCGCCGCATTGGACGCAGCATTTTCCTGCCACCCGGAGCGCTTCAAAGGGTGTCGCCCCACAACCACCGGACCTACCCACCGCAGCGTGGATCAACCCGCCGGGAAAGGAGCCGTCCGCCCGCAAACTCACCACCAATCGCACCATAATTTCTTCACCTTCGGTGTCTCACTCCTATTGACACACGCTGGTGGGGAGCCGCTGCTCGGCGCAACGATTCCACCAGGTGCAAGGTGAGCGCTGCGCAGATGAAGCAAGTCAAGCTCCAGCCCAGCAGGTTTCATGGCGAATGGAACTATCTCATTCTTCCCGGCCGTGGCACTTGATACCGTTATTTATTTACGACTCCTAAGCCAGTCGCAGCGGTTGTAGCGATCTGAACTCGTCTGCTCCCATTTCCCATGCCTACAGCAGGACCTTATCGCACATGGTGCCGCATTGCCACGGCCAGCGGGAGTGCATTGCTCCCTGGTTTTGGCAGGTAGACATACCATGTGGGAGCCCACGCGCGGACGCGATTGT
>JAJZBR010000033.1 GCA_021798795.1 Pseudomonadota bacterium | reverse complement strand
GACGAATCCAGCCACTTCTAGAGCGGACGAACGACAGGATCCTTGAATCGTCGCGGCAGAGACCATGCGCTCCGGGCTGGCATCACTTTCGCCACCAGCCGACTCGATAGGGATCCCATGACCCCCCTCGATATTCTGCTTGCAACCCACGTTCTGATGGCCACCTTGAGTGTGAGCCTGTTCATCTACCGGGGCACCCGGTATCTCGCCCCTCATCCCGCTCCCATCCATGATCCACGTTGGCTCCGGGTTACTCCGCATCTCGTCGACACGCTTCTCCTCCTGACCGGTGTCGCCCTCGCCTGGACACTTGCACTGGATCCGTTTGCAGTCAAATGGCTCGGCGTGAAACTACTCCTCGTCGTGGCCTATATCGCAGTGGGCATCCTTGCGTTCCGGATCCCGCGCCCCCGCTGGCTCCGGATGGGTCTTTTCATCCTGGCTCTTCTCATTTTCGCCGACATTGTGGCGATCGCCCTCACCCGCTCCCCGGCGGGTTTGGGAGCGTAGCCAGCTGATCATTCGCGCTAGTCCAGGCTTCCGGAGTCCCGATATCCTGCCAGGAGCCGTTATAGACTTCTCCGCCCAAGACCCCTGCCAGTGCCCACTGTCTCAGCAGAGGCGCGAGGGGAACCGGCTCTCCCGGGGGGACCCGCTCGAAAAGATCGGCTGAATAGAGGCCGATTCCCGCGAAGGTGAGGCGCGGTGTGCCCATGATCCGGACCCGATCGTGGACGAGCGCGAAGTCTCCTTTGGGGTGGTGGGACGGGTTCGGTACGAGCACGATCCGCGCGGCTTCATCCGCGTGAAGCATGAGGGTTGCATAAGGGAAATCGGTCACAAGGTCCCCATTCACGACCAGGAAGGGGCCGGGACGCAGGAGTTCGAGCGCAGCCCGGATGCCACCCGCCGTTTCAAGCGGGGTCGGGCCTTCATCCGAATAGCGAATCCCGACGCCGAGTTCTGCGCCGTCTCCGATCGTCTCACGGATGATGCCGCCCCGGTAGGACAGGTTGATGACGAGATCGTGGATGCCGGAGCGGGCGAGCGCGCGGATCTGTCGAACCAGAAGCGACTCGCCACCGACTTCGAGGAGCGGCTTCGGGATTCGATCCGTGAGTGGCGCCATCCGCACGCCCCGCCCTGCCGCAAGAATCATGGCCTTCACCCGCGAGACCTCGAAGGGGACGCGAGAGTGGCCGGAAGGATCTTGTCCCGAATCCACTCGCCCAGAATCTCAAGCTCCGGGTAGCTCTCCCCAACCCGGATCACGTAACCGAGCGTGCGCGGGATCTCCGGGAGATAGCCCGGCTTGCCATCCCGATGTGAGAGGCGTGCAAAAATACCGGCGGCCTTGAGATGCCGCTGGACGCCCATCCAGTCGAAATCGACGAGCCAGTTTTCCCAGGGCGGCACCGGTACGCCTGACTTCCCTGCACGTTTGTGGTAATCCCAAAGCCAACCCTCCACCTGGTGCGCAGGCCACTCGACATAACAGTCGCGCAGAAGGGAAACTGCGTCATAACTCACGGGCCCCATGAGCGCATCCTGGAAATCGATGACTCCAGGATACTTTCCGGCCGCAACCAGGAGATTCCGGGAATGGTAGTCGCGATGGACAAATACCCGGGGCTGGGCCCAAGCTCGTTCCACGAGCGCTTCCATCACGTTTTCGAACCGCTCGCGTATCAGCCGATCCCGATTGAGCGCGAGATGTTCACCTACGAGCCAGACCCAGAACAACTCCATCTCCTCTCGTAGACGAGCGGGATCGTAGCATGGCCAGTCGTCTGGAACCTGCATCTGCTGGATGCAAACGAGGGTCTCCCAGGCGTGATCGAACAGCACATCGGGCGACGCGCCTTTTCTCCGTGCGGCTTCGTAGGTCTCGGACCCGAGATCCTCCATGACCACAAATCCGAGCCTGGGCTCCGCCCGGATCAGAGCCGGAACATGGATCCCCCGCTCTTCGAGTAGCGCGCGCACCCGGAGCCAGGCGCCCAGAGATTCCATGGCGGGTGGCGCATCCATGACGATCAGGGTTCGATCCGGATATATAATGCGAAAATAGCGGCGGAACGACGCATCTTCCGATGCCGGAACGATTGCCTCGAACCGTCCGACCGCAGCGGTGACCCATTGCCTCAACTCCGTCAGACGATCCAGCACACGATCCTCGGGTACGACGGGCGCCCCATCATAGCGGAAATGGAGCGGAACGAGGGACACCGGGAGTGAGTGGCTCACCTCTCTCACCCTCCTCCATGAGACCCTCCCCTCGCCTTGCGAGCACATGCCGTCCGAGCTCGAGGCGAGGCTTCTTCCTCTTACTTTTTCTCAGTCTGCCCGGGCTCGCTCGGGGCCAGTATCTGTTCCGGTCCTGTCCGGCGCTGCCCCAGGCGGAGCTGCCGCACCACCCCATCCCCGGCCGGATCGTGGTTGAAGCCCGGCATGCGACCGTGCTCAAAAATGGAATCTCCCATCTGTTCGGGCAGGTCACCCTGACCGAAGGGATGCGGCGAATCTGGGTCGATCAGGCGCGTTACGACCGGTCGGTCAATGTCGTCACCGGGCAGGGGCACCTCCGCTTCGCTGAACCCGGCTTCGATCTCATCGGTACCCATGGATCCTATAATTTCAAGACCCGGATCGGAACATTCTTCGATACCCGCTTCGAGATCCCGAAGCGTCATGGTCGCGGCACCGCCTCCACCATACGCACCGTGGGAACGGGCGCGACCCACCTTCGCAGGCTTCGCTACACGACCTGTCCGGTCGGAAATACCGCATGGGTGCTGCACGCCCAGGACGCCACGCTCTATCCGAAAGACGATTTGGGTGTGGCCCACGACGTGTGGATCGAGTTCTACGGCGTCCCCTTCTTCTGGACTCCCTACCTGACGTTTCCACTGAGCAGCCAGCGGAAATCAGGCTTTCTGGCACCCTCCATCGGCGACAACAGCCTGAACGGGCTGGATTTATCCATTCCCTACTACTGGAACATCGCCCCCAACATGGATTTGACACTCACCCCGCGCTTCCTGAGCCACCGGGGCGTCCTGACCGGACTGACGTTCCGCTACCTCACCCAGACGAGCCAGGGGCAACTCGAAGGCCACTACCTGCCCCATGACCGGGTCACAAACAGCCGGCGCGCCCAGTTGAGCTATGTCGACAACACCGCCCTATCCAGGCATTTGAGCCTTAATGCGAACATCAACTATGTGAGTGATCCGAGCTATTTTCAGGACTTCGGGTCGAGCCTCATCGAGGTGGCCCAACCCTACCAGTACCGGACGGTTTCGTTGACCTACGCGGAACCCGATTGGAACCTGACGAGCTTGGTCCAGGACATCCAGACCGTCGATCCGACCATTCCGGAAGCCGACCGGCCCTACGCCAGCCTGCCCGACATCCTCTTCGATGGGCGCTGGCTCACCTCTCCGACCGGGCTCGACTTCCACCTGCGCGGCGAGTTCGTCCGCTATCAGGCATCGGGCAAACTCACCGGGAATCGCCTCGATCTCGAACCCCGTCTGAGCTATGAATGGGGAGATTCCGCAGCTTCCCTCACACCGCGTATCGGATTGAGCGAAACCCACTATCTGCTGAGCGCGCCGGCTGTTCCCGGGGGGCCAACGACGCTCAACCGCATCGCGCCCATCGCGAGCTTGAACGGCGAACTCCACTTCGCACGGTCGATCGATGGCGGCCGGATGATCGAGACACTCGTGCCCAGACTGTTTTATCTCTACATTCCCTATCGCAACCAGAACGATATCCCGGTTTTCGATACCACGCTCCCTCCCTTTAGCGTCGAAGAGCTGTTTTCGACAAACCGGTTTCTCGGCATCGACCGCCTGGGCGATGCCAACCAGCTGACCGCAGCCGTAAGTTCCTCTTTTCTGAACAGCGCGACCGGCTCGGAGCTGGCCTCGTTCACTCTGGGTGAAATCTACTACTTTGCTCAGGAGCGGGTCACCCTGCCGGGTGAGGCCCCGCTCACCCAGGCACGTTCGAACTATGTCACCGCCGGCTCGCTTGATGTTTCCAATCGCTGGCGTGCGGAAGCTGGCGCGGAATGGGATCCTTATCTCAAGCAATGGGACGAGGGAACCCTCGAGTTTGAATACCGGCCCTCGGGAAACCGCGTCGTCGATCTGGCCTACCGTTATGACCGGGATTTCCTGAACCAGGCGGAAATTTCCTTCGTTTGGCCCGTGGCAGGCGGATTCAGCGCGGTCGGAAGCTGGGATTTTTCGATCCTCGACCGGGCGACACTCGAAACCTTCGCCGGAATCCAGTACGATACCTGTTGCTGGATCTTCCGGCTGATCGCCCGGCGCTTCGTGACACCCGGAGCCACATATGGAACCCTGGGCCAGGCCGACTCGGGAATCTATTTCCAGCTCACTTTCAAGGGCCTGGGCAGCCTGGGCCGCCCGCTCGACAGTTTCCTTCAAAACGACGTACTGGGTTACCAAAGCAATGCGACATACTGAACCGACTCCCCGACCTTTCAATCGCGCTCTCGCTCTGCCGCTCACGGCTCTTCTTTTGGCCGGATGCGCGATGGCGCCCCCTCATCCGATCGCCCCGAAACCGCCGGTCCCCAGGGGCAAACCAACCGCAGTGCGCGCGCGCCGGCAGGCTCCCAAACCACCGCTCGGCGGCGTACTCCTCGACCGGGTTATCGCAGTGGTGAACGGATCCCCGCTTCTCCAGAGCACGTTGGATGAGCAGATGGATCTCCTCAAACACGAACTTGAATCGCGCGGCCTGGGCGTGCCACCCAAGCGGATCTTCCGGGCCCAGGTTCTTCATCGACTGGTCCAGGAAAAAATCGAACTCGAAGCTGCGCACCTTCACGGCATCACGGTCTCCGAGCAGCACGTGAGCAACATCCTGGCTGAAATTGCTCTGCATAACGGCATTCCATTCCAGGATTTCCCGGCCAAACTCGAACATCAGGGCATCAACTACATGGCCTACCGGAAACTCATCCGCGACCAGCTCATCATTCACCGGATGATTTCGGCCGCAGTCGCGGATACCATCAATGTGCCGGCGAGCGCCGTCCGCGCCTATCTCAAAGCTCACCCAGCCGGGAACCAGACCGATTACGAGCTCAAGGAGATCCTGATCGCGCTACCCACGAGCCGCAATCCCCTGAGCGTCGAAGAGGCACGTAACCAGGCCCAGGCGATCGTTGCCGAAATCAAGGCCGGACATCCCTTCTCGAATCTCGCGGTCGCCGACTCGGCAGCCCACAACGCACTCAATGGCGGCGTGATGGGGTGGAAAACGGGCGCGACTTTGCCGGCTGCGTGGCGGCGGACCCTGCGACACCTCAAGGTGGGAGCAGTCAGTCTACCCATCACAACTCGCCGGGGTTATGTCATCCTCAAGCTCATGAGCAAAAAACTCCTGCCCGAACACCCCGTTTTTGCAAAGGAATACCGCCTGCGCCAGATTATCATCCGGCCGACGCCGATACTTGCAAGCGCGGATGCAAGGTTGCGACTCATAGCCTTGCGCAAGCGGCTGATCCAGGGCGCCCACTGGGCGATGCTGGCCAAGGCTTACTCGGATGACCCAACGGTCGGCATCAACGGCGGGCTTTTGGGCTGGACCATCGCATCCACGCTGCCCCCGGCTTACCGGAGCGTCCTGGCCACCCTGCCCAAAGACCGGATCAGCCGCCCGTTCCTCAGCCCGGACGGCTGGACAATCACGGAAATCCTCGGTATACGCAAGAAAAACGTGACCCGGCACATGCTCCGGGACCGGGCCTACAACACACTCTTCGAACGCAAACTCACGATTGCCGCCGATCGGTTTCTCGTACGCCTGATCGACGGAGCGTTCGTCCACTACCTGGTTCCATGGGCCCACTGAGGCCAACGATTGCAGTCACCACCGGAGAACCCGCGGGCGTCGGACCGGACCTCGCGATCCAGCTCCAGGCCCAAACCGAGCGGGCCCGTGTGATCCTGATCGGGGGCCGGGATCTCCTTCTGGAGCGCGCCCGGCTCCTCGGTCATCCGTTTGTGGCAAAGCCCTATGTACCCGGTCGCACGGAGGAGACGGGCACCTTCGTTCTCGACATCGCGCCCGCACACAAAGTCGTGCCCGGACGGCTCGATCCGGGGAATGCCCGCTATGTCATGGCGCTCCTCGACCGCGCCATGACGGGTTGCCAGTCAGGTGAGTTTGATGCGCTCGTGACGGCACCCGTGCACAAAGCCCATCTCAACGCATCCGGTATCCCGTTTCTGGGCCATACGGAATATCTGGCCGGGTGTGCCGGGATTAGCCGTCCGGTCATGCTGTTCGTCACCCCCGCCTTCCGCGTGGCGCTTGCAACCACGCACATTGCCCTGAAAGACGTACCCGCCGCACTCGACGAGACCTGCCTTCGCGAAACGATCGAAGTCCTGATTCATGATCTTCACAACCGATACGGGCTCATGGATCCTGCAATCGGAGTTCTCGGACTCAATCCGCATGCCGGGGAGGGAGGATGGATCGGCAACGAGGAAGCGACCGTGATCACGCCCGTGATTCAGAAGCTTAAGGCCAGGGGCCAACGGGTGAGCGGACCCTGGCCTGCGGATACCGCGTTCCTCAAGGCATCGGCCGAGACCCAGGATGCCTGGGTCTCGCTCTACCACGACCAGGCGCTTCCAGTCGTCAAGCACGCCTATTTCGACACGGCCGTGAATGTGACCTTGGGTCTGCCCTTTCTCCGCACCTCGGTCGATCACGGCACGGCACTCGATCTGGCAGGCACCGGGCGGGCGCGGGTGCAATCGCTCGAAGCGGCCCTGGATCACGCAAGACGCTACGGCTCCACACGGGGATGAGAGCCCAAAAACGCTTTGGACAGCATTTTCTCCACGACCCGACCACCCGCACGCGGATCATCGCGGCCCTGGACCCGAAACCCGACGAGGCGATCCTTGAGATCGGACCCGGGCACGGGGCACTCACCCGACTGCTTCTGGACCGGGTTCCGTCGCTCTGGGCTGTCGAGATCGACCGTAATCTGGCACGGGAACTCCTGGCCCAGTGGGAGACGCGCCTGAAACTCCGCGTTTGCGACGCCCTCACGCTCGATTTTCGGACCTGGCCTGAGGTGGCCCCGTTCCGGGTCGTGGGAAACCTGCCCTATAACGTCGCAAGCCCGTTGCTCGCTAAGCTCACAGCGGTCAAGGAGCGGATTCAGGATCTTCACGTCATGTTGCAGAAGGAAGTGGCCGAACGTATCGTGGCCCCGGCGGGAGGGCGCGCCTATGGGCGCTGGTCCATTTTCATGGCCTATCACTTCATACCGGAGCCCCTGTTCCGGGTCAGTCGGGGCGCGTTCACGCCCGCTCCACGGGTTGAATCGGCGTTCATCCGCCTCACGCCGCGACGGGAACCGCCTTTTCCTGTCGGGGATCCCGCGCTCTACTTCGCGCTTGTGGCACAGGCCTTTCAGGGCCGACGCAAGATGCTCCAGACGAGCCTCAAAACCATGGCTTCGCGGCCAATTCTGACGGCTGCCGGACTCGACCCTGAGGCGCGGCCCGAAACCGTCCCGCCAGAGGGTTTCGCCGCGCTCGCCCGTCTCCTCAGCGCGGAGCGACCTTCGGCATGAGCGGCGAGCCCACCGGAGTGCCGGGCTGATCGCCCGTCCGGCTCCGTACGATTTCGAGGGCGGTGGCGATGAAGGAACCGATATTGCCCATCTCGGCCGGGATCAGAACCGTGGTCGACTGCTTCGCGAGATTCCCCCACTGTGAGATGAAATCCCGCGCAACCTGAAGCTGAAGCGCTTCGATCCCGCCGGGCTGGACGGCGGCCTGACCGATGGTCGCAATCGCCTGTGCGGTCGCCTGGGCCACGAGCGCGATCGCCTGCGACTGGCCTTCCGCCTTGAGGATCTCAGACTGCCTGAGTCCCTCCGCCACATTGATGGACTGCTGCCTTTGACCTTCCGACACGTTGATCTGCTGCTGCCGCTCGCCCTCGGAGCGTGCGATTGTTGCGCGGCGCTCCCGGTCGGCCGTGATCTGGAGTTCCATGGCACGGAGAATTTCGTTCGGCGGGGTGATGTCCTTGATCTCATAACGCAGGACTTTGATGCCCCAGGTCGACCCGGCTTCGTCGAGAACGGAGACGACCGCCGTGTTGAGCTGCTGGCGCGAGCTCAGGGATTCGTCCAGGTGGAGTTTACCGATTTCCGAACGCATCGAGGTCTGGGCCAGCTGGACGACCGCCATGATCGGGTTGGAGGAGCCGTAGGCCGCGAGCTTGGCGTCGGTGATCTGGATGTACATAACCCCATCCACCGAGACCTGGGTATTGTCCTTGGTAATGCAGACCTGCGCGGGCACCTCCATCGGGGTTTCCCGGAGATCGAACCGGAACCGGACCTGATCCAGGACCGGAATGATGACATTCAGTCCCGGTTCGAGGGTCCGGAGGTAGCGGCCCATCCGTTCCACGACCCAGGAGCGCTGCTGGGGAACGATCCGGACTCCACCCGCGACGAGCAGCATGACCAGGACAACAATGACAATGAGTAAAATCGACATAAAGGAACCCTCAGGATCAGGAAGCGGGGGGGGAGACGTTAAGCAGATTGCCGTTGCGGGAGACGATCCGGAGCGTCGCGCCCGGCTCGATGGTGGTCGGCATAGTGAGTTCGGCCTTCCAGACGGTGTCGCGGTAACGCACTTCGAGATCGCGCCCGTTCACCCGGGTCACAACCACTTTCTGGCCGCGATCGAGGTCGCTGGTATCGGTCGAAGCCCGGTTGCGCAACGCCCGTCTCGCATATTCGGCCAAAGGCAGAAGCAGGATGCAGAGTATGGCGAATACCGCGATCGCGCGCATTCCGGTCAGTGGAACCCAAAGATCAATCAACCCGAGAACCAGCATGGCGATCCCCAGAGCGGCCAGGTAAAACGTATGGGTCGCGATTTCAGAAATGAAAAGGATCATGGCCAGCGTCCACGGGATATACCACTCGGCCATGGAAAAAACCCCCGGCTGATGCATGAAGATCCCTCGGCTTTCGCCCCCCTGAAGACTTTCATCCTAGCACAAATCCCGGACCCCTAACCCCGAACGCCACCCTGACGATCCGCTCGCGCAATCCGATGGCAGCCCCGCCTCCGCGGCAGACACCCGCGATGCCCGCAGGGGCTACAATTCCTTTCCACCCCACTCGAGCTTTTCTGAAGCCATGACTCCACCCGCTCCCCATCTTCCGGCCGGCTCATGACCACTTTTGCGATTGGAGATCTCCAAGGTCTCATGGGAGCCTTTGAACGTCTCCTCGAACGGGTGGATTTCGACCGGAATGAGGACCGGCTCTGGCTCTGCGGCGATCTCGTCAACCGGGGCCCCCGCTCCCTCGAGGTCCTCCGTTTCGTCCGCGGGCTCGGTGAGCGAGCCATCGTGGTTCTCGGCAACCATGATCTCTACCTCCTTCGGGCCGCGGCCGATCCGGGACTCGAAGCCCGATCCGACCCGTCGCTCCGCGCGGTTTTCGATGCGCCGGATCGTGACGAGATCATCGACTGGCTGCGCGTCCAGCCGCTTTTGCACCATGACCCGGCACTCGGCTACACCCTCGTTCACGCAGGCTTGCCTCCCGCGTGGGATCTTGACCTGGCCCAAACCCATGCGCGTCGAGTCGAGGAGGAACTCAGGGGGGCGGGGTGGCGTGATTTTGTACGATCCGTCTTCGGGAACGACCCGGACACCTGGCATCCCAAGCTTTCCGGGCTCCCCGCCCAGCGCTTCACGGTCAACGCACTCACCCGCATGCGGTTCGTCACCTCGACCGGTCGACTCGACTTTAAACATAAGGGCGCACCCGGCAGTCAGCCCCCGGACCTTTATCCCTGGTTCGAGATCCCGAACCGGCGCAACCGCGACCTCCACATTCTCTTCGGACACTGGTCCACACTCGGCCGGAGTCGGGGTCCCAATGTCTACCCCCTGGACGGTGGCTGCCTCTGGGGCGGAACGCTACGCGCCATGCGGCTCGATGGGGAAAGCCATCTCGTCGAAGTCGATTGCCCCTGCCTTGAGGCCGGGGGTGATTGAAATCGACCCTGATCGCGCGTCACGACTTCAGTGCGCGTAGCCGCTATGCCGGCTCAAAGTTCGAGAGAGGCCGCAAGGTGAGCCCGATCACCCCAGACGATGGACGAGCGCTCGGTTCTTGGGTCATCCAACCAGGCAGGATCAGGCGGGTTTCCGGTTGATGGCGTTGAGCGCCCGGCCGCTGACCGAGAGTGCAGCCTCGTGCAAGGCTTCCGAGAGCGTCGGATGCGCGTGGATCGTGAGCGCAAGATCTTCGGCGCTCGCACGAAACTCCATGGCCAAAACCGCCTCCGCGATGAGTTCTGAGGCCATGGGCCCAACGATGTGGACTCCGAGAATCTCATCGCTCGTCTGGTGCGCGAGGATCTTCACAAAACCGGTCGGGGCTTCAAGCGCATGCGCCCGTCCATTCGCAGCGAAGGGAAAACTGCCCACCCGATACGGGATGGCGGCCTTCTTGAGTTCTGCTTCATTCCGGCCCACCCAGGCAATTTCCGGGGCCGTATAGATGACCGACGGAATGACGTCGTAGTTCATCTCCGCGTTCTGACCCGCGATGAGATCGGCGACCATGACACCCTCTTCTTCACCCTTGTGGGCAAGCATGGGGCCGCGTACGACATCGCCGATGGCATAGACACTCGCGCGCGCGGTCCGGCAGTGGTCATCGACCTTAATGAAGCCACGTTCATCGAGTTCAATGCCTGTGCCTGGTTCGAAGAGCTCGTCGGTATAGGGGCGACGCCCAACCGCAACGATCAGCCGATCGACCTCGAGCGTGGACTCCCCACCCGGGGACGTCTGGGTATGGAGTGTGAGGGATGTTTTCTTCCGGTCCAAAGCGGTGAGCTTGGCGCCGAGTGCAATCTTGAGTCCCTGTTTCTGGAACTGGCGAAGGGCCTCTTTGGCCACCTGGGCATCGACTGCCGGAAGAAAAGTCGGCAACGCCTCGATCAGGGTCACCTCCGACCCGAGGCGCGCCCAGACACTGCCCAACTCGAGCCCGATGACGCCCGCTCCGATCACGCCAAGCCGTTTGGGCACCCGGTCGAACTCAAGCGCACCCCAGGAATCGACGATCCGCTCGCCGTCGAAAGGTGCCGATGGGAGCTCGATGGGCGTCGAGCCACTCGCGAGGATGACCGCTCGCGCCGTGAGCACGCGTGCTTCATTTTGGGGGCCTTGGTACGAGACCGTTCCGTCCTTGAGGAGACGCCCCCGTCCCGCGAGCCCCTCCACCCGGTTGGCCTTGAAAAGCTGGGCGATTCCGCCGGTCATGGTCCCGACCACACGGGCCTTTCGCGCCAGGAGTGCCTTGAGGTCGAGTGTCAGTTTCTCAAATCCGATGCCATGGGCCTTGAACTCCTCCCGGGCCCGGTAGAAGAGCTCGCTCGATTCGAGCAGCGCCTTCGAGGGAATGCAGCCGGCATTGAGACAAGTGCCGCCGAACGTATAGGTTCCGTCGTGATTCTGCCAGGAGTCGATGCAAGCCGTGCGGAGGCCATTCTGCGCGGCCCGGATCGCGGCGATATAGCCGGCCGGTCCCGCGCCAATGACCACTACATCATAGGTTTCGTCTGTCATGGTGCATTCTCGGGTCGGAAAACGGGTTCAAAGGTCGAGCAGAAGCCGGTCCGGATCCTCGAGGGATTCCTTGACCAGAACCAGGAATTGAACGGCTTCCTGGCCATCGACCAGGCGGTGATCGTAGGTCAGCGCGAGATACATCATGGGCCGGATCACCACCTGCCCCGCCTGCGCGATCGGGCGATCCTGGATCTTGTGCATCCCGAGGATCGCGCTTTGCGGGGGATTGATGATCGGCGTCGAGACCAGTGAGCCGAAAACCCCGCCGTTCGTGATCGTAAAGGTTCCTCCCTCGAGATCACGCAGCTCCAGTCCACCCGTTCGGGCCTGTTCGGCAAAACGCGCGATCCGGGTCTCGATGCCGGCGAAGCCCAGCTGGTCCGCATCCCGCACGATCGGAACGACGAGACCCCGTTTTGAGGACACCGCGATGCCGATATCCCAGAAATCGTGATAGACGATATCAGATCCCTCGATCGAGGCGTTGATCACCGGGAACCGCTTGAGCGCCAGCACGGACGCCTTGACAAAGAAGGACATGAAACCGAGCTTGACGCCATGCGTCTTCTCGAAGCGTTCACGCAGTGCGGCACGCATTTCGATGACCCGGGTGAGATCCACTTCGTTGAATGAGGTCAGCATGACCGCGTTCAGGTTGGATTCCCGTAGACGTTCAGCAATCCGGACCCGGATCCGCGTCATGGGCACCCGGCGGTTTCGCGACGCATCCATGGGAGGCGTACCGGCGGTCTTCTCGACCGATCCCTGCGCGGATTCCTCACCCTTCTCGAGGTGGGCCAGCACATCGCCCTTGCTGATGCGCCCCTCGCGGCCATGGCCTGCGATCGCGTTGGGATCGAGACCATGTTCATCGATCAACCGCCGCGCAGCTGGCGCCAGAGGCGGTGGCCTGCCCGGATGCGCGGTGGACGGGGCGGTTGCGGCCGGGAGGGCGACCTTTGGAGCAGGCGGCTTCCCGGAGTCGGGTGCTCCTTCCTGAACCAGACCTTCATCAAGAATCGCGAGCACCTGTCCTGCGGTCACGGTCACCCCATCCGCCGCACGGACTTCCCGGAGGGTTCCGCTCGCGGGAGCCGGTACCTCGAGCACGACCTTGTCCGTCTCGAGATCGACCAGGTTCTCATCCCGGAGGACGGATTCCCCGGGTTTCTTGCGCCAGTTGACAACGGTCGCATCGGCTACAGATTCGGGGAGGGGCGGCACCTTGATTTCGATACTCATGCGGTCTCCGGAAGGGATTTCGAGCGAGTCGTTGCAGGGCGGCGGCTGGATCCCGGCGGCACGTCGGCCAGTGCAATCTCCAGTATCGCCTTTTGCTGGAGGGTGTGGAGGGCCGCGTAGCCCGGAGCGGTTGCCGCCGAGGCCGGGCGACCCACATAGCGGAGGGTTTGCCCAGCCCCGAGAAGCCGGCCGAGACGTGGGGCGAGTGCCTGCCAGGCGCCCTGGTTCTCAGGTTCTTCCTGGCACCAGATGACATCCGGTGCAACCGCATAACGGCCGAGTGCAACCTTGAGCAACGCCTCCGGAAAGGGATACCACTGCTCCAGGCGGATGAGTGCCACATCCGTCCTTCCTGCCGCCTCGCGCGCTTCATAAAGCTCGTAGTAAAGCTTGCCGGAGACGAGAATCACCCGGCGGACCGCGTGCATCTCGCAGGTTGCGGGCTCATCGATCACCGGCTGAAACTCCCCCCCGGTCAACTCCTTCCAGGGGGAGACCGCGAGGTGATGACGCAGGAGGCTCTTCGGGGTGAGGACGACCAGCGGCTTTCGATACGGGCGCAGCACCTGGCGGCGGATCAGATGGAACATCTGTGCGGGCGTCGTGGGGTTTGCGATCTGAAGGTTGTCCTCGGCACAAAGCTGGAGATAACGCTCAGGGCGTGCCGAGGAATGTTCCGGCCCGGCCCCCTCCTGGCCGTGCGGCAAAAACAAGACGAGTCCGCACAGTCGCCCCCACTTGGCTTCTCCGGCACTCAGGAACTGATCCACAACCACCTGCGCACCGTTGCCAAAATCCCCATACTGGGCTTCCCAGATCACGAGTGCATCCGGGTTCGCAGTCGCATACCCGTACTCGAACGCGAGCACCCCCTCCTCGGACAGGAAGGAATCGACGATATCGGCTGACGCCTGCCCGGGTGCGAGACGGTTCAGCGCGACATCGGTCGCATCGGTCCTGACATCGTGCATCACGGCATGCCGATGAAAAAACGTGCCGCGCGCACTGTCCTGGCCCGACAGGCGCACCGGATGGCCCGCGACCAGAAGACTCGCATACGCCAGAAGCTCGGCCATGCCCCAGTCGAACGGTACCTCACCCGCGAGCATCTTGCGCCGCTCATCCAGAATACGCGCAAGCCGCGGATGGACGGTCCAACCATCGGGCAGGGTCACGAGCGTTTGCCCGAGATGCAGGAGATCGGCCTTGCGCGCCCGGGTTTCGACCGGGCGGTCCCAGCGCTCGCCACGATACGGTTCCCAATCGACCAGGGGCGGACGGGCCGGAGCACGCGGGAGAATGAACGAAACCGGCACCTCTCCGTGGTCCAGCCCCTCCCGGTACGCGCCCACGAGCGCTTCGGATCGACCGGGATCCAAAACCGCCTCTCCGGCAAGTTGCCGTTCGTAGACTGCCCGGACCGTCGGATGCTCGCGGATCCTCGCGTACATGGTGGGCTGGGTCACGGCGGGCTCATCCGCCTCGTTATGTCCGTGTCTGCGGTACCCCATGAGATCCAGAAAGACATCCTTGTGGTAGCGCATCCGGTACGCGAACGCGAGGCGCAGGGTGAAAATCACGGCTTCGACATCGTCGGCATTCACATGGAAGACCGGTGCCTCGATCAGCTTTGCGATATCGGTCGCATAGTGCGTGGAACGGGCATCGCGCGGATTGCTGATCGTGAAACCGATTTGGTTGTTCACGACGAGATGGAGTGTCCCACCGGTCCGGAAGCCCCGGGTCGCGGCCATCTCGAGCGTTTCCATGACGACCCCCTGACCGGCGAGTGAGGCATCCCCGTGGATCAGGACCGCAAGTACCTTGTCTCCGGCCCGGTCGGCCAGACGGTCCTGGCGGGCGCGGACCGAACCTTCCACCACCGGATTCACGACCTCGAGGTGGGAGGGATTGAACGCCAAGGTCACATGGATGACCCGCTCGCCCACCGTGACGTCCGAAGAGAATCCAAGGTGGTATTTAACGTCGCCCGAACCGTTCTGATGGCGCGGGTCATAGCGGCCTTCGAACGCGGAGAAGAGCTCGGGCAAGGGTTTGCCCAAAAGGTTGACCAAGACATTGAGCCGCCCCCGGTGCGCCATCCCGATCACGATTTCCTCGACCGACCCGCACCCCGCCTGCCGGACCAGATCGTTCAAGGCAGGCATGAGCGATTCGCCCCCTTCGAGCGAAAACCGTTTCTGTCCGATATAGCGGCGGTGAAGATAAAGCTCGAGTCCCTCGGCAGCCGTGAGCTCGGTGAAAATCCGGAGCTGCTCTTCGCGCGTGGGTTTGAACCCACCGCGCATCGACTCGAGCCGGTCGCGGATGAACTGCCGCTCCTCCACGTTCATGAGATGCTGGTACTCCGCACCGATCGACCCACAGTAGGTCGCCTCGAGCATCCGCCGGAGGTCGGCGCCCGTCCGGGGCGCCTCGCCGGAGACGAGATCCGTTGGAATCGCGGATTCGAGATCGGCCGGACCGATTCCGTGGAAGGCGGGATCGAGATCGGGAGGGGGAATGGCCGGCATGAGATCCAGCGGGTCAATTCGGGCCGCCCAATGGCCCCGGGAGCGATACGCCTGAACCCAGCGTGCCCAGACGCTACTCTCGGCGGTGCGCGTGACGACACTCTCGCCCTTGGGTACCCGGGCGTGCTCGGCGAGGACGGCTTCGATCACCCGTCTCGGGCGTTCACGATCAGGTACGCCGACTCCCGCAAATGCGCGCGCGTATTCGGCGGGCACCGCGCGCGGGTCGGCGAGAAACTGTTCATAGAGGTCTTCGAGATATCCCGCCGCTCCGCTGTTCAGAACGGTCGGATCAATGTCCTCGGCCACTGGATCATCCGGTCTGGATTGGCTGGCCACCCGAGTTTCGACACCATCATGTGCGGACGGAAGGAACCCGCTTCACCCGCCGCCGCGTTTCGGCTTGAGTGAACGGTTTATTTCGAGCTATAGTCTACAGTAAGCCGGTTTCGATGGGGAATATCCGGCGGAGCATTATGACCCTCACAGCCCAATCCGACCCGATCACTTTCGATGAAACCGTCGAGGTACACTACCCGACGACCGTCCTCGAACGGCAACACCACGGATGTGGAGAGTTGAGCACGGCACTGTTCAACCTGCTCCAAAACCTGGCCGATACCCATCGCGAGGATCGCCGCGAGAACGCCATCTACTCGGGTCGGATTTCGACCCAGGGCGGGTACCAGACAGCTGGGCACCGGAACTTTCTCGAACGGGCCGACGACTCTGTGGTCACGCTCCGGGAGCGGATCATTCTGCCGGCGGTTACACACTATCTGACCCAGGTTTTCGGACCGGCCGCCGCCGCCCTCAAGCCCTGGCTCATGGGATGGGGAAATTTTCTCACGGCAGGAGATTGGCAGGCTCCCCATATGCATCCCACCCCTGGAAATCTTGCAGGTGGAGTCTATTATGTCCGCCTGCCCGAAGGGAGGGATCCACCACAGGGTTGGATCGAGTTCCTGAACCCGCATCCGGTTTCCGTTCACCATGGATTCACGCTCACACGCCGAATCGAACCCCTGGAAGGCAAACTACTCCTGTTCCCGCCCTATTATATTCACTACGTTCACCCTTTCCAGGCACCCGGCGAACGTGCGATCGTGGCTTTTGACGTACTCCGCGAACGACCGAATCTCAACCTCACCTTCTGAACCGGCAAAGCTTATGGCCATCCACGAAAATGACACTCCGACCGCACCGGCACGGCGCATAGAAGACTACCCGATTGCGGAACTGCCCGATCAGATTGCCCTGCTCACGAATTGCGCCGAGGCGCTCGTACGGGATGGCCGCCTCGAGGAAGCCGAGCAGGTTTATCACCGCATCCTGGAGGCGGCCCCCCACCATCTGCCTGCCCTGACGTTCCTTGCCATGCGTGCCTACGAGACCGGGAACCTGGAAGAAAGCCTGCTTCGCCTCCAGAACGCAATTCGAATCAATCCGAAGAGCGCTCAGCTTCAGGAAAATTTGGCCATGGTTCGACACCGGCAGAGATTGCCGGAAAACGCCCTGGACGCCATTGACCGGGCGATCCAGCTCGCACCCGAGCGCGCCGTGGCGCACCTGCATCGTGGAATGATCCTGGAGGACCTGGGACGGGAACGCGACGCACTGCTCTGTTTTGGCAAAGCCTTGAAGCTCGAGCCTGTATTGCGGACCAGTCCGGCGTCACAGCCGTTCGGAATCCAGAAACTCGCGGCACACGCCATCGGCCGCCTGGCCCCACTCCGCCTCGCAGCCATTGACCAGGCAGCGCAAGAAGTCGAGGATCTCTTCGCGTCCAAGCTGCCCGATCGCGCACGCGAGTTTCTGGATATTTTCAAGGGGTTAAAGGCTCCTGCCTACGAAGATGCCCAGCAACATCCCGATTTTCTGTTTTATCCCGGACTCGGCCCGAAACCCTGGTTTGAACGGGGTGAGTTTCCCTGGATCAAGGCATTTGAGGCCGAGACACCCGGCATTCTCGCGGAATATCGGTCCCTGGTCTCAGAAAGCCAGAGTAGCACTCCGGAACAGCCCTACGTCGCGGAGGGAGCCCGGGAAAGCCGGATCTGGAAGGAGTTGGCCGGATCGCTGGCCTGGAGCAGTTTCCACCTTTACCGTTCGGGTAATCCGGCGCCCAGTGTGATCCAACGCTGCCCCCGGACCTTTTCGGCACTCAAGCACCTGCCACTTGCACGCGGCCAGTCACACGCACCGGAGGTTTTTTTCTCCATCCTGAAACCCGGCACCCGCCTACCGCCGCATCACGGCCTGTCGAATGCCAAACTCACCATACACCTGGGACTTGTCATCCCGGATCGCTGTGGCATGAAAGTGGGTGGAGAGACACGCCAGTGGCGTGAGGGTCGCGCCTTGATCTTCGATGACAGCTTCAGGCACGAAGCTTGGAACGCACACGCAACTCCCCGAGCCGTTCTGATTGCCGACATCTGGAATCCCGCCCTGGCGCCGATCGAGCAGGAGCTCGTTGCTCGCGCGATCGATGCACATGAAGCCTTCAGCCGAGAATATTTCTCATGACCCCGATTGCACGGATGATCCCGTGATCTTCACACTCGTTGCCCGCCCGCAGGGAAGCCAGCGCGCCAGCTGCTCCCACCACCGATCTCGGGGATACGGGGTACGGGACAATGTATTGGGGAGTCGCACATGGTGACTGAAGCATCGCCGCCACCAGCGGGCCTTGAGTCGATCTTCGCGATCCCGTTTTATCGTGCCCGGTTGCCCAACGCCGACGCCCTCAACCTGAGACTCATGAATCATCTGCTCGAGTGGGAGACGGCGCCCCCCACGCAAGATCCGACCCGCCCCAGCCCGGTTCGCAAACACAACGTTTATGAGAGCCCATTTGATTTTTTTTACTGGGAAGATACCGACGTCCAGCTTCTGGCCCGGTTCTGCCTCAATCATCTCGGTCACCTGATCCAGTCACTTAACGGGTACACCGTGGAAGAAATGGCAGAGTTGCGCATCCACCACCACAGCTGGTTCCATCTGACCCGTGCCGGCGGTTACACGAGCTATCATCATCACCCGATGGCCTCCTGGTCGGGAGTCTACTGCGTCGACCCGGGCCTATCCAACTCGACCCCAACCGTCGGGGGTGTGCTCAGATTCTTTGATCCGAGAACCAACTCGAGCATGTTCCTCGACCCTGGCAACAGTTACTTGGGCACGCCTTATACGTTCGGCGTCCTGGAACACCACTTTCAAGCTGGCGAACTCATTCTGTTCCCGTCCTATCTCTACCATGAAGTGAGCCCGTACACGGGCGGCGACATTCGCATCACGGTGGCATTCAATACCTGGGTTCGCTATCAGGATGAACCCGCTCTCCCCCCCGGTTACCGGCGCACACGAGGAGCTCCGGCTCATACCGGCTGAGTGGCCAAAGTTCACATGGATCCGACCCCGGTCAACCCTCCTCCCCAAAATCCGGAACTCGGGACCGCGCTTCAGGCGCTGAAAAACCGGGATTTCAGGCAGGCCTATCACCGCTTGAACGAGTTGGCCCAAAAGGGCCAAACCGAAGCAATGGGCTACCTCGGCCTGCTTTATCTGCGCGGTCTCGGCATCGCATACGATCCCAGCCAGGCCTTTCATTGGACCGAGCGGGCAGCTCGGGAGGGCCGCGGGCCGGACCTCCTCGCACTCTCCAACCTGGTCTATCTCGGACTGGGAACACCGCGCGATCCCCCACGCGCCAAAGCGCTCCTCTTGGACGCGGCCCGAACCGGCAATCCCGCGGCCCTGCGTACGCTCGGACTCGTCTATCTCGGTCTCGGACCCGACTGGCACGATGCCGCCGTCGCCTGCGTGGAGGCGGCTGCCACACTCCGTGATGTTTTTGCCATCCATGCGTTGGGTATCATGCGACTCGAACTCGGTCAGATTGAATCCGCCCTGCCGATCCTGTCCTGGGCGGGTACCCAGGGGCTTTTCCCCAGTTTGCTACGACTCAAAAATCTTCAAAATAGTCTGGGCGTATCCGTCGTCCGCAATCTGGCCATCCTGCCCCCGCAATATCCGAACCGTCCACATACACGGACCATTCTCCCCTTCGACTGGCGTACCCGTTCTGCCGGGTCAGTGATCGAGCGAGATGAACGCATCGGACTCCGAATCGGCTCGAACCTACTTCACCCAGTCGAATGCGATTATCTCATTGCACTTGCGGTACCGCATCTGCGACCCGCCGAAACCAGAGAACCTAAGACCGGTCGCATCATACAGAATCCGGTACGCACCTCGAGTGCCATGAACTTCCCGCCCAATCTCGAAGATCTCGTCCTGGTGCGGCTCGAAGAGCGGATTGCAACATTTGCCGGACAGGGGCTCGAGCGGGCCGAGGCACTGGCTGTTCTCCGCTACCGGCCAGGTGAGGAATACCGGCCGCATTTCGACGCTTTCGATTCCGACACTCAAAGAAAGGATCCGGAGTGCATCCGTCTGGGACAACGAACCGAAACCGCCCTCACCTATCTCAACGATACCTTTGCGGGCGGAGCGACGGATTTCCCCGCACTATCGCAGACGATCGAATCCCATACCGGTCAGAGTGTCGTCTTTCGCAATCTTGATGCCTCGGGAAATCGTGATCCGCTTGCACTCCACGCAGGATTACCGGTCGAGAGCGGGGAAAAATGGCTGGCCACACTTTGGTTCCGCGAACGAGCGGGTGCGCGGAGTTTTGATTGACCCCGGACTCCCCTCACCTGCATCGATCCCAACCACCTGCTCCCCGGACCCTTCAGAGGGGTTGCCTGGCAGGCAGCCCAGCCTCGGATGGCGATCAGTTGCTTTGTCACACAGGTTTTGAAACTCCGAATCGGGTAGGGGCGAGCTCGCGCAGTTGATTGCTCACATCCCTCCCCCATCACCGTTCGTGCGACTCCGAGGACCCCTCGATTCCCGTAGCAGAGCGGCCCACCGCAAGATCTCCACGGGTATGCGTACCCACGCTCACGCTTGTCTGCGCCGGACCTACGCCGCACCGTTCCGTGCACGCAACGGGCTTCGGCGATCTTTGCCGCCTCACCCCAGTGCATCGCCTGATCCGCCTCCTGTCCGTCGCGCCAGCGCTTTGCTTCCGGCTTCCTTCCGACTCCCGGTCGCCCGGGAAACCGTTGACTTCAGCTAACACTTGCCCATGTCGGCCGTGTA
>JAJZBR010000092.1 GCA_021798795.1 Pseudomonadota bacterium | reverse complement strand
CTCAGGATCCGGTCGCTCCGCCAGTCCCGCGCGAGTTCGACGGCGGCCCGGGCGAGCTGTCCCCCGTGTTTCTCGAGTTTCTCCTCGAACCGTTCCGCGAGTGTGAATGCATCCGCCGTGCCGCCGGCAAATCCGGCCAAGACCCGGTCCCCATAGAGCCGCCGGATCTTTCTCGCATTGGCTTTGAGCACGATTTGGCCGAAGGTGACCTGTCCGTCTCCGCCCATCGCAACCCGCCCATCGCGGCGCACACAAAGGATCGTCGTTCCCTCGAAGGCCGGCATCGGGTTGTTCACCGGGTGCCCTTCAGGGCAGGCTGGCGCATCCGGCGTGCGCGCGGGTGGGCGCGGTCATAGACCTTGGCCAGATGCTGGAAGTCGAGGTGGGTATAGACCTGGGTGGTCGCAAGGTGCTGGTGTCCCAAGAACTCCTGGAGGCCCCTCAGGTCTCCGCTCGATTCGAGCAGATGGCTCGCGCACGAATGGCGGAAGAGGTGCGGGTGAAGGTGCACCCCCACCCCTTCCCGGACGCCGAAACGGCTGAGGCGCGCCTGGACCGTGCGGTGCGCGATCCGCTTTCCGCGACGGGTCACGAAAAGGGCAGGCTCGCCCGGGATCGCCCAGGCGGTACGCACGTTCTGCCAGGCGCAAAGCGCCGCGAGCGCGGGTGCGCCGACCGGAACGATGCGTTCGCGGCTGCCTTTGCCCAAAACGCGCACGAGTCCGGCATCACAATCGAGGTCGCACTCATCCAGCGCCACGAGTTCTGCGAGTCTCAGTGCCGAAGAGTAGAGCAACTCCAGGATGGCGCGATCCAGTACCCCATCCGGCGTGCGCGCGGGATGATCGAGCGTCTCGCCCATCCGGTCGACGTCAAGTGTCTTGGGGAGATGCCTCGCGCCCTTGGGCGGACGGACGAGCGTCGCCGGGTTGTGTGTCGCCGATCCCCGGGCCAGGAGGTGGCGGTAAAAACTCCGGATGGCAGAGAGATCGCGTGCGAGTGTGCGTGCGCCGATGCCCGCACGGGAGCGGCCCGCAAGCCAGTGGCGCAAAAGTTCCGGGTCGAGCGCATTCCAGTCCCAGAGACCTTTTTCGTCCGCAAAGTCAGAGAGGGATTCGAGACTCTGCCGGTAGGTCGAAACGGTGGTTCGGGCCCTTTTCCCGCTCCGGGTGAGCTCGGAGAGGAATCCCTTGAGCGGATCGGCGAGTTTCGGATTCATGCGTGGGGCCTGATCCCGAGCGCCACGGTCACGATCTCCCCGAGCCGGTTCAGGTATTGGGTGCCGAGTCCAGGCCGGAAATGATCCGGGTCGGCGAGCCCGAGCGCGATGAACCCGACTTCGGCGTTCTCAAATCCCAGTGCCACAAGGGCGATGGACCGAAGGTCGGCGTGACGGGCGCCGAAGAGATATTCGCCCAAGGCATCGCCCATCCGTCCGCAGTACGGTTGTGCGGTTCCCCAATGATCGGGCAGGAGCGCACGGGGGCGTTCCTCGAGCACCCGGAAGGTTTCGAACCGGCGTGGCGTTTTGGCCCAAAGCGCCCCCATGACGGCATCGACCTCAAGAATCGGGGCAAGTTTTTCAAGTGCCAGCGTCATCTCGCGCGTCGGATCCAGCCCCAAAAAATAGAGACCCACCCGGTGCAGGCGCTCGAGCAGCCGATCATTGGCCCGGCCGGCTTCGATGAGTTCGGCGAGCCTGCGCTCGAGCCTCTGGTTCTGCTGGCGCAGGATTTCCACCTGCCGCTCGATGAGAGAGGCGGTTCCCGAGGGGAGCATGTGCGGAATCTTGATCTGGCTGAAGAAAGTGGCGTGTTTCTCGAAGAAATCGGGATGGTCGATGAGATACTCCGCCACGGTCTGTTCCTCTGGATCGAGCGGATCGCCGAGAACCGGATGCTGCTCGTTCAAGGCTCGATTTCTCCAGTGAAGACCGGGGTCGCCGGTCCGGTCATGTACACGGGGGTTCCAGCTCCGGCCCACTCGATGGCGAGGGTGCCTCCCGGCAGGTGGACCTTGACTTGTGGACCGAGCCAGTCCATGAGTCGCCCCCAGACCACTGCCGCGCAGGCGCCGCTGCCGCAGGCGAGTGTCTCTCCCACACCGCGTTCGTGGACCCGGAGTTCGAGTTCCGTACGCGAGTGGATTTCGAGAAAGCCGATATTGGCCCGCTCCGGGCAACGCGGATGATTTTCAAGCGCAGGGCCCAGTTTCGCGATGGCTGCGGTTTTGAGGTTCTGGACGCGCAGGAGCAGGTGGGGGTTGCCCATAGAGACGGCGCCGACCGTGAAATCCATTCCGCTCACGTCGATCGGATAACTTTTGGCCTGCCCCGGGGCGATGAAGGGGATGGAGCCGGGATCGAGTTTCGGGATACCCATGCTGACCCGGATCTGCTCCGGTTCCACACGGCGCGCAAAGTGGACGCCGCCCAGTCCTTCGAAACGGAGTTCGGACGCTTGGGGAGCGCCCAAGTCGTAGGCCAGGCGGGCGAGACAGCGGAGCCCGTTGCCGCACTGCTCGGCTTCGCTGCCATCGGCATTGAACACCCGGTAGCCGAATACCCCGGGGCCGCGCTCGTCAAGGAAGAGGATCTGATCACATCCGATGCCAAATCTCCGGTCGGCGATCCTCTGGATGGCAGGAGAAGCCAGCGCACCCGCGCCGGGAAGAATGACGAAATCGTTGCCCAAACCGTGCATCTTGTAAAAACGCAGCCGGGCCGGCTGAGCGGCCGGGAGGGTTTGGGTCCAGCCTTTGAGCCTTGCCGGATCCGGGATTTTTCGGGACGACTGGGGTTTCATGTTCAAGTTCTACATTATAGGCGGGTTGGCGTGCAGAACGCCGGATCCGCCGGAGAGGCCCCTCGGGTGGCGTTATAATCAACCGGAGTGAGTCTCTCGGAGACGATCATGTTCGAGGTGCGTCACGTCCTTGCCCGCAAGAGCGATCAGGTTTTCCAGGTCGAGCCTACAGAGACCGTCTACCGGGCGCTCGAACTCCTCGCGGAACACGATATCGGGGCGCTTGCGGTCGTCGACCAGGATCGGCTGGTCGGGATCTTTTCCGAGCGGGATTACGCCCGCAAGGTCGTGTTGCACGGACTCACTTCCCGCAATACGCTGGTGCGTGAATTGATGAGCCCCAATCCGGTCACGATCACTCCTGACGAGCCGATCGAGGCCTGCATGACGCTCATGACCGAGCGGCGTATCCGGCACTTACCTGTCCTTTCGGAGGGCCGTCTCACAGGTCTCGTCAGCATCGGCGACATCGTGAAGATGCTCCTGGCCGAACGCGAGGGGCTCATCGAGGAGCTCGAGGGGTATATCGGCGGCAAGACCTGATCCGCCCGGCATGGGCCCGATCAGGCGTGTTCGGGAGGCGTGCCCCGGTTGAGCAGGAGGAAGAGTTCGTGCAGGAGACGCCCGGTCGAGACCAGGGAGCCTTCCGAATAGAGTTTCCGCAGATGATGATTTGGGCCGTAGATTTCGAGCGGATCCTCGTGGGCAGGCTCGGGAATGGCTCCCGTCGGGTTCAGGGGGTTCTGCCAGGTGAGCGGAGGCGGCCCACCAGGAGTGAGCGCCGAAGTGCCAAGCGGTCTGAATCCGAACCAGACCTTGAATCCGCCCTTGACCACCCGGTCGATCGCTCGGGGGCTACCGGTGAGAAACTCCCATTCCAGATTACGGGGTGCCCAGCCGAAGGCGCGCTGGAACCTTTGGAGCGTCTTCGGCGTAGCGCGCCTGGGGTCCAGGTTGAAGGACAG
>JAJZBR010000091.1 GCA_021798795.1 Pseudomonadota bacterium | reverse complement strand
CCCAATGCCTCGAGGGCAACGACTCCCTGGCTGTTCGGGGGCAGTTCAAATACTTCGTGATCGTGATAGGCGATCGACCAGGGCGTGACCCAATCACTCCGATGGCCGGCAAGATCCTCCTCCCGGAGCCACCCGCCACCCGATCGTGCGGCCCGATCCATCTTCCGGGCAAGCGTGCCCTCGTAAAAATCCCGGGCAGCGCTTGCAGCAATCCGTTCGAGGGTGTCGGCAAGATCCGATGATTTCCAAACAGCACCCGGGAGGGGTTCGAACCCCTCCGGCATGAACATCTTCTGCCATGCTCTAAAATCGGATCCCTGAAAGCGCTCGGCGCCCCGGCGCCAGAAATGTGCGACCACGGGCGAAAGCGGGAAGCCCTCCCGCGCATAGGCAATGGCCGGTTCAAAGAGGCGGGCGAAAGGCAGTTGGCCAAAGCGCGTATGCAAGTCGTGCCAGGCCCGTGGTGCGCCCGGAGTCATAACCGGCAGCCAGCCGGATTCGGGCATTTCGACCTTTCGGTCGGGTTCATAGGCCCCAGGCAGGCGTCCGGATCCATTGAGACCAAAAAGCTCGCGCCCGTCGGAAACGATGGCAAAAGCATCCGAGCCGAGCCCATTGCTCGTGGGCTCGACAACCGTGAGTGCAATCGCGGCCGCAACTGCCGCATCCACGGCGTTGCCTCCCTCCCGCAACATGAAGAGACCCGCCTGGGCGGCTTGCGGCTGAGAGGTGGCAACCATCCCAGATCGGGCATAGACGCTTTTCCGCCCTCCCGCCTCCGCCTGGCGATCCCTCATGCCTGGGCGCCCTGCCTTAGGGGACGACGTCCCGATCCCACCCGCATGATTGCAGTCACGAGAAGCAGAACCAGGGTGTTCAGGGCGAGCGCCAGGATGCCGTAGTTGAGGTCGCGCCAGGGCAGCGGCAGGGATTCGAGGGCCGCATGCACGCCCGGACCCCCAAAATAGAGGAGCGCGACCATGCCCACGCCCGACCCGGAACCCATCCAGACTGCAGGCGCGGGCACCGGGTTACGGGACAAGAGACTGGCCAACAAGGCCGGCAGAAGCTGGGTCACAAAACCATATCCCAAAAGCAAGAGGACCACGATTCCCGCCCCGCTCGCCCACTCGAATCCAATGGCAGCGAGCGCGATCACGGGGACCAATGCCCGTGCCAGCACATTGAGACGCTCCTCGCTCCAGTTGGTGAGTCCTACTCCAAGGAGATTTCTGGCAAGCTGGGTTGCAATCGCAAGAAGCAGCATGGAGCCTGGGACCAGAGCCGCGAGCAGCCCCGCCCCGCCGATCAAACCGAGAACCCAGGCCGGCAGGCTCAGGGCGGCGGCGGCGAGCAGCGCGAGATCGTGGTCATGAAGCCCCGGCAGCAGGATCAAAGCTGCAAATCCACCGAAAAAAACGAACAGGAGGATCAACTGATAGAGCGGCAGGGCAATCGCATTCTTGCGGAACAAATCTTCGCCGCGTGCCGCATAGATCGAACCGAAGGTATGGGGCCAGAGATAGAACCCGAGCGCCGACAGAAGCACCGTCGAACTGAACCAGATCGCATTCTTTCCGATCCGGGGCAGTTTGAGAAAGCCGGGCGGCATGGTCCGGGCGATCTCGTGAAACATGGGATCGATCCCGCCGCTCGCATGCATCGGCAGATAAACGCCCAGAAAGACGACCACCGCAAGGAGGGAGAGATCCTTGATGGCCGCCGTCCAGGCGGCCGCGCGGATCCCCGAGACCATGACGTAGATCGTGAGCGCGAAGGTCCCGAGAAGAACGGCGGGCAGCGCGCCGATCCGCCCGCCGGTCGTGACTTCCACGATCAGCCCGAGTCCCTCGAGCTGGAGAGCGAGATACGGGAACATCGCGAGGATGCCCACGATCGCGACGCCCACTCCCAGGGCACGGCTATCGTATTTGGCGACAAAGAAATCGGTTTGAGAATAGAGCTTTCGTTCCCGCCCATAGCGCCAGATGGGAGGCAGGAGCCAGTACCCGAGCCCATAGGCCAAGGCGCCATAGGCGATGATGTAGTAGGAGGCGCCGCCATAGCCGTACGCCCAGCCACTCGCACCGAGGAATGTGAACGTGGTATAGATCTCCCCAGCCATGAGACAGAAAATCAGGATGCCGCCAAATCCCCTCCGGCCTACGGTCCACTGCTCGAGGTTCATGACGCGCCCACGCCGCGCCAGAAGACCGAGCCCGAGGGTGGCCAGCCAGACGGTCACAAGGATCACGACCGCGATGTTCATCGGATCAGGTCCGTGTCCCCCTCTCGATCCGGTAGGCTAGCGCCGTAAGAATGGAGGCGAGCACGGTCCACAAGAGAATCCAGAACAGAAGGAAAGGAAGCCCCCAAACCCAGGGGCGAACCCGGTTAACCCAGAAAGGGCCGCCGAGAATGGCTGCCGGAGCGATGGTGGACAGCGCGATGGCCGCGATGCGGCGCCAGCCGTTCGGCCTGGATCGGGTCAGAACCCCTCCTCCAGAAGGTGCAGGCCGGCCGTCAAAAACATCTCGACGCCGTTGACGAGGGCACTCTCATCGATAGCGAAACGGGGGTGATGATGCGGATAGACCATCTCTGCTCCCGGACGCCCGGCACCCACGTAGAAAAACGACCCCGGCGCCTTTTCCTGGAACGCCGAGAAGTCCTCTCCACCCATGTTGCGCTGGTTGAAATCGATCGCGCCCGCGCCATACAGTCCCCGTGCAGCCGACTCGACAATACGGTTCACGTCAGCGTGATTCACGACCGGGCGATAACCCTTTTCATATCGAAGCTCATAGTGCGCCCGATGGGCCGAGCAGAGCCCGGCGAGGATGGCCTCCATCCGCTCCGGGATCCGTTCCCTGAGCGCAGCATTGAACGTCCGGACCGTACCGGTGAGTTCCGCTTCACCGGGCAACACGTTGTGCGTGGTTCCGGCATGGAACTGGGTGACCGATACCACGAGGCTGTCCAGGGGATCGGTTTCGCGTGAAACGAGGAGCTGGAGGTGCTGGACGATCTCACTTGCTAAAACGATGCTGTCCACGGAAGACTGGGGGCGGGCGGCATGGCCACCCAAGCCCTTGATTCGGATGTGGAATACGTCCGGAGCGGCCATCATGGGGCCGTAGGTCACGGCAATCTGGCCGGAGGGGATATGCGCCCACAGGTGGGTTCCGATGACGGCATCGACACCGTCCATGACACCCGCTTTGACCATCTCCTCGCCCCCGCCCGGGAAGAGCTCCTCGGCATGCTGGAACAGGAAGCGGATCTCGCCCGGCCATTCGGACCGGAGTTCCGCGAAAATGCGTGCGGTGGCAAGAAGCATGGCGGTATGCCCGTCGTGGCCGCAGGCATGCATGGCTCCTTTGCGTTTCGAGCGAAAGGGCTCTTCGCACTCCTCGGTAATCGGCAACGCATCCATGTCGGCTCGGATCGCGAGAATGCGCCCATTCCGGGATCCCGGGAGCGTCCCCACGACGCTGGTTCCGGCCGGGTGGGCAATCTCGATTCCGGGAATTTCTGACAAGGTTTCCGTCACGAAGCGCTGGGTCTCATGCTCCTCGAATGAAAGTTCCGGATTCTGATGCAGATGTCGGCGCCAGCGAATGAGATCGGGTGCAATCGCCTGGGCCCGTTTCCGTGCGGAGGCATGAACCCGCACGGTGGTTGTATGACTCGAACGGTTCATGATCCAACCCTCAACTCTAGACTAGGATGGTGAAATAGGTGACCGGGGTCGCGTCGGACAAGATGTCGACTAAACCTGTCACATTTCACGAACCCTGTCAAGGATGACTCGC
>JAJZBR010000032.1 GCA_021798795.1 Pseudomonadota bacterium | reverse complement strand
CGAATGGATCGGTGATGAAATCGACCCCGAGGCCTTCGACCTCGATGAAGTCAATCAGATGCCGAAGCGTATGCGATAAACAACCCCTCGCGCGTTCAAGATGCTGCGGACAAGAGATCCAGAACCTCGATCAGCGCGGTATCCACCCGTGCCATAAATTCTGGCGAGCATTGCAACAGCGAACCCTCGACCAAGCGGCGGTTGTCGATGGCACGCAACTGGTCCAGGAGCAGGTCGGAGTCCTTTTCCAATCGACCCTGTGCCAGCAGGCGCAGGCGTAACGGTTCTGCGTTGTCGGTGAGTCGGGTCGTGAGTGGAATAACGAGGGTGGAAGGATGCTCTGCATCGAGTAATGCCTGGCTTTGGACGACCAGCACCGGGCGTATCTTGCCCGACTCGGTGCCGCGCCGCGGATTGAGGTTGGCGAGCCAGACGCCGCCGCGCTTACGCATCCGGCGCGTCTTCGACGGCATTGAATTCTGCGTTGACGCGCATGCTTTCGCCGCGCACGCGCCGGGAAACCTCCATCATGCGCCGGCGGCGCTGTTCGGCGGTAACCTGCATATTAAGCGTCACGATGGCGCGTCGAATGTACTCAGCGCGCGGGATATGCAACTCCTGGGCACGCTTGTCGGTCTCCTTGATGAGGCAATCCGGGAGGCGGAGGGAAACTGTAGTCATATTCGTATCTTATTATGTAACTTGTTATAAGTATACATCACGTGTTCCAACTCGGCAAGCCGGCCCCGAGGCGTTCGACCTCAGTAAATCAGGGCCTATGGCGCATGAAGTAGCCATATCGTCGGGACAGTCACTACCGGAAAATGTTGCGAGACAAAGTTATACGGCTGTTATATCAAGCCTTGTCTCAATATCAGGAACTGAGGCGATGTATCATGCCGCAAGCGACTGAATCAGTTAGGCTTTACTGGGCGAGATTCAGCCGGGAGGATAACCATGAAAGACAGCGTGGCAGAAGACTACCAAGACGTGCGGCTAGTAGCTCATAGAGAATCTGGGGCACAGATCGGCTTACACGAATGATAAACTCGCCGATCGGGTGCAGGCACAACTCGCCGATCTGGCGCGCTAGCCAGCGCTGAGTTG
Organism: Pseudomonadota bacterium; assembly: GCA_021798795.1. Classification (GTDB taxonomy): domain Bacteria; phylum Pseudomonadota; class Gammaproteobacteria; order JAKAQQ01; family JAKAQQ01; genus JAJZNM01. The sequence continues at coordinate 20,839 of JAJZBR010000032.1, read as the reverse complement.
CCTGTATTACTGACTACTGAGCAATCAGAGCTTCCTTGGGTCGTAACCGTGCGAGGTGAAACTATGGACGAGCAAAAACTGCTTGATCGCATCATAGTGAACCCAAAGATGTTCGGGGGCAAACCGAGGGAGCATTTCTGAAGTGGGTTGGGGGGCTAAACTACTCACCCATCTCGGCAGCGTAGAGCTCCCCGCCAGTCGGGCGGCCGTGATGCATGCGAAGGCTTGAGACTCATGCGAGAGAGCCGGATGCGGTAGCCGTGCAAGTCCGGTTCGACGAGCAGCGACTGGAAAAGGGACCTGCGGCGCGGATTGGGACACCGGCTTTGCCGGATCACAACCACTCCCCGCAAGGTGTGATGACCGCGCGAGTCGCTGACTTTACTGAAGGGGATGTGAAGATTCCGGGCGAAGTGCAGCCAGGCGGGATGTGCCGGGGGAGGGAATCGAACCCTCACTTGGTCACCCAAACCGGATTTTGAGTCCGGCGCGTCTACCAATTCCGCCACCCCGGCCAACTGCCCAGGCCTGAGAGGTACCTGACAGGTCACACTGGGCTCATGCCGTTGATTCGCTCGGTCACGGCACCACTCGTAATGGAACCGGTCGGGCCGTTAACGGCTTGAACCAAGACATTATCCCTGCTCGTCAGGGCGATCGCAAACGATTTGCATTCTCCGCGTCCCGCGGAAGAGGCAAACTCCCAAGGCCGCCATCCATCTTTTGGCATTTGTCTCAAGGCTATAGACGGGGATCAGTTGAAACTGTAAATCAGGGAGACCGAGGTCTCCGTGTTCGTCTTGACAAACCCGACCGGTACGTTCGAGTTGTGCGAGATGGTATAGGAAACCGAAAGCGCGAAGTTACCGGCGAGATGCAGAACGAGCGAGGTTTCCGATTCCGTATAGGTGTTGAAAACACCGTGCGCCACACTCAAACCCTCGAGAAGAGAGCTGGTTTTGCTGATTTTCCAGTGATAATCGAGCGCGGCCCGCTCAATCGCCGAACTCCGCGGGGCCCCTGTGGTCGGTCGGGACTGACGGCCCCCCAAGCCGATTTCAGCATCAAGCGATTGAGTGGCAGTCGAGATCAGGCGCCGGCCGTAGCCCAAAACTTCCGTATCGCGACGGGCATAGCCGCTGAACGGGGCGTTCAGATAGTCGAGGTAGAGAAAGCTGTAGTTGTGTTTGGAGAAATCGTAATCGGTCTGGGAGGTGGCTTCGCGGCTCTGGTCTGTCAGAACCCGGTTTGTGCTCGCCTGGATCATTCTGAGGTCGAGATCAGTCCGCCAGTGCCCAATGCGGTAGCCGATGAGGATTTTCCCGTTCAGGCTTGTCGATTGGATGTTGCCGCTCGTGCCGAGATAGCCAAGCGAGATCGAACCCTGCAGGCCGGATGCCTTGGTGGTTTTCTGGAGCACCGCATTGTCGAGGTCAATCTGGTTCCAGTCATAGTCCGCCCGTGCCCGGGGGGAGAGACCGAGTACCAGGGCGAGCGCGACCGATGGCAAGAGGGCTGACAGGCAGGCAAGGCTGATCCCTCCGCCTGCCCACCTTTTGGCGCGGTTTGGGTTTCCGGGTCGCGATTCGTCCTGGAATGGCTGAACCCCACGCTTTCGGTCGACTGCGGGTAGGCGCATCAGGATTCAAGCGGGCGAGATCACGCCTAGTTTAGCCTCACTTCGGCGCATCTGCTCCAAGACACTTAGAATAGTAGGGATTCGACAGTCCGGAATGGGCCGGCATGCGACGCGAGGATTTTCTCTACGACCTGCCGGATGACCGGATCGCCCGCTATCCCACCTCCGAGCGCAGCGCGAGCCGGCTTTTGGTCGTCGAGCCAAACGGGTTTTGCGACCGGCACATGCGGGAGTGGCCCGATCTTCTCACGCCACAGGATCTCGTTGTATTCAACAACTCCCGGGTCATGCCTGCGCGCCTTTGTGGACACAAGGATTCGGGTGGGAGGGTCGAAATCCTGATCACTGAGATCCTGTCGTCTACGACTGCCCGCGCGCTCATTCGCTCGAGCAAACCGCCCCGGGTTGGGGTCGGCTTATTGCTTGAGGGTGGATGCAGGCTGACCGTGTCCGGACGCGACCAGGAGGGTTGGCTCATCACGCACGATCGCGAAGAGGGGTGGGAGTGGCTGGAACATGAAGGGCATGTTCCGATCCCGCCTTACCTCAACCGCTCGGACGAGCCGTCTGACCGGGAGCGTTACCAGACGGTTTTTGCCAAGCACAGCGGCTCGGTGGCTGCACCCACGGCGGGACTGCATTTTGATAAATGGCTGCTTGATCGGCTGGCCCAACGCGGCATTCCGACTGTCGAGGTGACCCTGCATGTGGGGCCTGGCACGTTCGAGCCGGTGCGAACCGAGCGGATCGAGGATCACCAGATGCACGAGGAGATCTATCGCGTCAATCCGGAGGCCATCGAAAAGCTGATCCGTACGCGGGGAGCGGGAGGCCGGATCGTTGCGGTCGGAACGACCGTGGTGCGCACGCTCGAGACGCTTGCTCAAGATGCCGGGTCGACTCGGGCGCTACGGCCCGGATCCGGACGCACCCGGCTGTTTATCCGTCCGGGGTTCACCTTCCGCCTGACCGATGCACTCCTCACCAACTTTCATCAACCGCAATCGACCCTTCTCCCACTGGTTGCTGCGTTCGCGGGGATCGATGTGATGCGTGCGGCTTATGCCCATGCCTTAAGCCATGACTACCGGTTCCTGAGCTATGGTGATGCCATGTGGATCCCGAGACGTGATGGAGTTTGAATGCCTGGCCCGGGATGGGGATGCCCGTTTGGGACGGCTCCGCTTCGCGCGCGGGAGCGTGGAGACGCCGGCCTTCATGCCGGTTGGCACGTATGGGTCGGTCAAGGGCCTCGATTGCGCCGATCTTCTGGCAAGTGGCAGCCAGATGATTCTCGGCAATACGCTCCATCTGGCGTTACGCCCGGGAGTCGAGGTGATCAGCCGATTCGGCGGGCTGCACGCCTTCATGGGCTGGAGTGGCCCGATCTTGACGGATTCGGGCGGATTCCAGGTCATGAGCCTCGCATCCTTGCGCACGATCGACGATGACGGCGTTACCTTCCGAGCGCCGGTTGACGGACGCCTGTTCCGCCTGACGCCCGAACGGGCGATCGCGATCCAGGAGGCGCTTGGCAGCGACGTGCTGATGGTGCTCGATCACTGCCCGCCCTACCCGGCGACCGCCGGGGAGATCGAAGCGTCGATCGCACGCTCGACCCTTTGGGCCGCACGGTCTTGTGGTGCGCATGGAGAAGGATCCGGGGCACTCTTTGGTATCGTACAGGGAGGGGTCGACATCCCGAGCCGACTCCGTTCCTTCGAGGCTCTGAAGCCCATGGCTTTTGCGGGATTCGCGATCGGCGGACTCGCAGTGGGGGAACCTGCCCGCGAGCGCCTTGCGGTTCTCGATGCGCTGAAAACCGTCCTCCCGCCAGATCGCCCGCGCTATCTCATGGGGGTCGGAAAACCCGCCGATCTCGTTGCAGCCATCATGCGTGGAGTCGATCTCTTCGATTGTGTGTTGCCCACGCGCAATGGCCGTAATGCCCACCTATTCACTACTCGGGGGATCCTCCGGCTGCGCAATGCCCGCTACCGGAGTGACGAGAATCCGATCGATGCGGACTGCCCCTGCCTGGCTTGCCGGAGACTGAGCCGCGCCTACCTGCATCATCTCGACCGGGTGGGCGACCCACTCGCTCTCCGTCTGCTTTCGCTTCACAACCTCACTTATTACCAGATGCTGCTCGGGCGCGTGCGGCAGGCGATCCGGGAGGGACGCCTCGTCAGTCTCGCGAAGGATTTCGAAGCGTTGGAAGAGAGCACCTGAGCTATGCGATAATGGCGAACTTTATCAGCCGCATGCGGGAGCCGTCGTCATGAATTTCATCCCGAACGCTTGGGCCCAGGGCGCAGCCCCGGGCCCCTCATCCGGAGGCAACGTCTGGAGTCTTGTGCTCATTTTCGTTGTTTTCATCCTGTTTTTCTATTTTACGGCCATGCGCCCCCAGCAGAAGCGGCAGAAGGAACACCGCAAACTGATCGAAGGGCTTGGGATCGGTGACGAGGTCCTGACCCAGGGTGGAATCGTCGGCCGTGTCGTCCGCCTGAACGACCAGTTTATCGTCATCGAAGCCTCGAACGGCGTCGAACTCACGCTCCAGCGCCAGGCCGTGGCGGCCGTTTACCCCAAGGGAACGCTGAAGGCCGTCTGAACCATCCACAACGCACCGGAGCCGGAGTGAACAGGCTGGAACCATGAACCGTTATCCGCTATGGAAAAATATTCTGGTCATCGTGGTGACGCTCGTCGCTGCGCTCCTTGCGTTGCCGAATCTCTATCCGGAGGCTCCTGCGCTCAATGTGACCCGGATCGGCGCCTCGGTCATCCCCCCCGAGGTGCTCTCAAGGATCGAGCGTCACCTCAAGGCGAGTCATTTGCCATCGGTGCGCTCCCGGATCGAGCGCGACCACATCCTTTTGGTTTTTGCCCATCATGCCCTGGAACGTCAGGCACTGGTCTTGCTCAAGCGGGTTCTGGGAGAGGATTACTCGGTTGCCCCCAATCTCGTTCCGGAAACACCGGGCTGGCTCCGCATGCTTGGGCTCCGGCCGATGCCCGAAGGGCTCGACCTTCGGGGAGGGATTTACTTCCTCCTCGAGGTGGACACTCGTGCAGCCGTCCACGATGCGTTGGGGCGCATTCGGACCAGTCTCGAGGTGCTGCTGCGGCATCACGACATCCGTTATCTCGGTGTGGGCCGGGCTGCCTCGGGACTTCGTGTCGAACTCGCCCGAACGGCTGATCTGCATCCGGCGCTTCATCTGATCCACAAGGATCACCCCCATCTCGTTCTGCGCGCCAGCCAGGCCGGGGGGTTCTCCGTGATCACCGCCCGCTACGGTTCCGTAGAGAAGACCGCGCTCAACCAGGTTGCCGTCGTACAGGATGTGGCGGCGCTGAGGCGCCGCGTCAACGAACTCGGTGTGACCGCTGCAGTGGTTGAGCAGCAGGGTGCGCATGATGTCGTCGTGGAGTTGCCGGGCATTGAGGATGCCGCCCGTGCCGAGCGCCGCCTGGGTGACACGGCGACCGTGCAGTTCCGCCTGGTTGACGACTCTCCGAGTGCCCAGAGCGCTCTCCAATCCGGTTCGGTTCCCCCGGGTGCGCGCCGTTTCACAACCACGCAGGGCGCGCCGGTCCTGCTGAGTTCGGGCATCATTGTGAGCGGCCGCGAGATCGTGAACGCCACCTCGGCCTACGTGAACGGCCAGCCCGCCGTGAACGTCACGCTCAACTCCACCGGCGGGAACCGGATGCTCGAGACGACGAGCCACAACATCAACAAGCCGATGGCGGTACTCTATATTGAAAACCGCAGCCTTCACCGCAAGGTCGATGGTCACTCGCTGATCGTGACGAAGAAGATCGAACGGGTCATCAACATCGCAACCATCCGCGGCGTCTTCTCGAGCACTTTCCAGATCACCGGGCTGACTGAACGGCAGGCCAACAAGCTGTCCCTGCTTTTGCGCACCCCGCTCGCGGCGCCCATGACGGTTGTGGCCGAGCGGACCATCGGTCCGAGCCTCGGTCGCCAGAACATCCGTGACGGTGTGGCCGCCGTGATTCTGGGTTTTGCGGTCGTCGTCCTGTTCATGGCGTTCTACTACAAGTGGTTTGGCGTGATCGCGGATCTCGCGCTTTTCGTCAACCTGATCCTGATTGTGGCACTCCTGTCCCTCCTGCAGGCGACGCTCACGCTTCCGGGTATCGCGGGCATGGTCCTCACAGTCGGCATGGCAATCGATGCCAACGTGCTCATTTATGAACGGATCCGCGAGGAACTCCGCAATGGCGCGAGCCCCCAGGCAGCCATCCACGCGGGTTATGAGCGCGCCTGGGGGACCATCGTCGACTCGCATGTCACGGCGCTCATCGCGGGTGTTTTGCTTTTTCTGCTCGGTAGCGGGCCGGTCAAAGGCTTCGCCATCACCCTCTGCCTCGGCATTCTGACCTCGCTTTACACGGCAGTCATGAACAGCCGGGCGATCACCAATGCGGTCTATGGCGGGCGCCGCCTGACCCGTCTGCCTGTCTGAGAGCAATCCGGAGCCCCGCATGGAGTTTTTCCACAGAATTCCCCACATCAACTTCCTCGCTGCGCGCAAGATAGCATTGGTCGCATCAACCGTGGTGTTCCTTGCGGCCTGTATTTCCCTGTTCACGCGCGGGCTCAACCTGGGTCTCGACTTTACAGGAGGCGTCGTGGTCGAGATCGGATTCCAGAAACTGCCGCCCTTGAACGCTTTACGCACATTTGTCGCCCAATCCGGGTTTGCCAACGCCGATGTCAGCCGTTTCGGACACCATCCGGATGTCCTGATCCGGCTGCGTCCCAAGAAGCGTGCGGTTGGCAAACGGGTGGCCGCGACGCTGGCCCGGACCGTCGTTGCCCACTACCCAGGCTCGACCGTGGTGAGCGAGGAACTCATCGGCCCCCAAGTCGGCAGCGCGCTCCGCGAGAAGGGGATCACGGCCATGGTGGCGACACTGGTTCTCATTCTCTTCTACGTCGCTTTCCGTTTCGAGTGGCGGTTTGCTGTGGGCGCCATTGCGGCCACGATTCACGATGTGGTCTTCACCATCGGGTTTTTTTCGTTTACCGGGATCGGTTTCAACCTCAACGTCCTGGCCGCGATCCTCGCGATCATGGGTTATTCGCTGAACGACACCGTTGTGGTCTTTGACCGGATCCGGGAAGATTTCCGCAAGTTTCGCCGGGGAACGCCGCTCGAGCTCATGAACATTGCGATCAACGAAACGCTCTCACGAACCCTCATGACGTCATTCATGACGCTTCTGGTCGTGATCGCGTTGCTCCTGGTCGGTGGTCCGGTGCTGCGGGGATTCTCGATCGCGCTTTTCGTGGGCATTCTTGTGGGTACGTATTCCTCAATCTTCATCGCGAGTGCGACGGCACTCATGCTCGGTGTCGACCGTTCCGATCTCCTGCCCAGGCGGCGCGAGGACCTGGCCGACGGCCGGCCCTGACAGGGCCCGACACCAGGGAGCCAGAAGATCCCTGAGCTCGGACAGGAGCTTCGGATTGGCCGAGACGAGATCCCCGCTGGCCAGTGGAGAAGCTCTCTCCCGGAGACTTTCCGTGAATCCGCCGGCTTCCTGGATCAGGAGGATGCCAGCAGCTGTGTCCCAGGGTTTGAGCCCGAGTTCGAAAAACCCGTCCAGGCGTCCCGCCGCCACATAGGCCAGGTCGAGCGCGGCCGAACCCGCCCGCCGGATTCCCGCGACGCGCGGCAAAAGTGTCCGGAACATACCGAGATAGGTGTCGAGATCGCCGAAATCGCGGAACGGGAATCCGGTTCCGAGGAGTGCTTCATCGAGGTTGGTTCGTTTGGCTACCCGTACCCGGCGGTCGTTCAGGAGCGCACCCTCGCCACGGCTGGCAACGAAGAGTTCGCCTCGCAGGGGATCGAGGACAACTCCCACCTCAAGCACGCCATGCGCCTCGAAGGCAACCGAGACCGCGAAGGTGGGCAATCCATGCAGGAAGTTTGTCGTGCCGTCCAGGGGGTCGATGATCCAGCGCAGCCCCTCTCCCGCCCCGCCCCCGAGACCGCTTTCCTCGGCGAGGATGGCATGGTCGGGGTAGACCGAATGGATGACTTCGAGGATGGCCTGTTCGGCTCCCCGGTCCACCTCGCTCACGAAGTCGTGGCGGGCTTTTTCCTGGATCCGGAGGTGCTCGACCCGATCCACCTGGCGCAGGATAACCTCTCCACCCCGGCGGGCAGCGCGGATGGCGATGTTGGTGATGGGTTGCATGTTGGATCAGCCGTGTGACCCAGCCAGCATAGCAGAGGAAGGGCACTCGACGTGGGCCGGCCGTATCCCGATCCTGACCCAGGCTACGGCAATCGACCTATAATAACCGAATGAGCGAGCGTGCCCGCCCCGTCTATCTCGACTACGCAGCCTCGACCCCAGCCGACCCGCGCGTCATCGCCCGCATGCTCGAGTTCCTCGGTCCCGACTCCGTTTTTGCCAATCCTGCATCCGTGACTCATGCACCGGGACGCGCAGCCCGGGAGGCAGTCGAGGCTGCCCGGCACGAAGTGGCCGGGCTCATTGGTGCAAAGGACGGCGAGGTCATTTTTACATCGGGTGCGACCGAATCGAACAATCTCGCCCTGACTGGTCTGGCCCGTTCCCGCCGCGAACGGGGACGGCATCTCGTCTCCTCGCGGATCGAACATTCCTCCGTACTCGACACGCTCCGTTCGCTCGAAGCGGGCGGTTATGAGGTCACCTATGTTCCCTGCGACCGATCCGGTCGCGTCGATCCGGAGGAGATCCAGGGTGCGCTGCGGGCGGATACTCTCCTCTGTTCGGTCATGCACGTCAACAATGAAACCGGTGTCATCCAGGATGTCGCCTCGATCGGGCGCATGTGCCGGGAGCGGGGCGTCGTGTTTCATGTCGATGCCGTTCAGGCTGCGGGCAAGCTTCCGATCGATCTCGCGACACTCCCGGTTGATCTCATGTCTTTTTCCGGTCACAAGATCTATGGACCCAAGGGAATCGGTGCGCTCTACGTGCGGTGTGACCCCGAGCTTGTTCTGGAACCGCTGATCCATGGCGGCGGACACGAGCGTGGAATGCGTGCCGGGACACTCGCGACCCACCAGATCGTGGGTCTCGGCGAAGCTTTTCGCATCGCCCGTCTAGAGGGGATGAGTGAGGCCTGTCGCATCCAGGGACTGCGTGACGGACTCTGGAGCCGGCTTCAGGCGCTCGCGAACGGGTGCGCCGGGGTCGAGCTCAACGGCGCCACCGCCCCACGCGTCTGCGGGCTGCTCAGCCTCACGTTTACAGGCGTCGGAGGGGAGAGTCTGATCTTCCTCTTGGGAGATCTCGCTCTGGCCCAGGGTTCGGCCTGTGCAAGTGCCCGGGGTGAGCCCTCCCATGTCCTCAAGGCGCTCGGTCGGTCCGACGCGGAAGCGGAAGCCACTCTCCGGATCAGTCTCGGACGCTTTACGACCGAGGACGAAATCGAATACGCCGCCCAGGCGATTACCCATGCGTATGGCCAGATGCTCAAGGTGGCACCCCGGGCCAGGGATCGGAAAACCTCCCGAACGGCGTGAACTCCGAGGTGGGTCGCCCATGCCCCATGCCACTCGATGCAGCGGATGGATTACCCTCCGACTTCGAGCGCTGGGCCCGTGACTGGAGTCGGGCAGGGGGGTTCGACCCGGGGTCCCCGGGTGTCCGGGAGGGGGTGGCGGGCGGTTTGAATCAGGTCTCTGAGATCGTGTTTGCGCTCGCGATCCGGGGCGGATGGATCGAACGGGCACGTTACCGGTATCGCGGTGGCCCGTGGACCGGTGCGGCTTGCGCCTTCTATGCCGCGCAGATCGAAGGTCGACCCGCCCGGGCAGATAGCGTCCCGCCGGGTCGGGCGGTGGCAGAGTTTCTGGGGTACCCGCGCATCCGGTATGATGAGGCACTGCTTGTTGAAGATGCCATCATCCATGCACTGAGAGAGCAGATCGAGTGAAAGGCATGAAAAATGGCAGGAGTGGAAGGCGATGAACGAGGTGACACTGACTTCTGATGCACTGGCGCAGGCCAAGCGTTTGCTCGGTGCACACCCTGAGGCTTTGGGGCTCAAGCTATCGATCGAACGAGGGGGTTGTGCAGGGCATAGCTTCCGGATCGGCTATGCCGAGCGCCTGGCGGGCGACGAGCGGGTGATCGACTGTGCGGGTGTGGCTCTGGTTGTGACCGAGGCCGATTTTCCGCTCCTCGCGGGAACCGAGGTCGACTATGTCCGGGACGGGCTCAACCGCATGTTTCGATTTCGCAATCCAAACGCACGGGAAGCCTGTGGCTGCGGCGAAAGCTTCGCACTCTGATGAATCTTCCAGATGGGTCCCGAGCGTCGTAGGCTTGCGAGAAAAGACCGGATCGCGATAGAATCACACCTTTGGATCGTCCCAGAGAACGGGCGTTTTCTGGATTCGTATCCCGCCCGGATGGCGCTGGAGAATCTCTCAAATGACCCTTGAACGAACCCTGTCGATCATCAAACCCGACGGTGTTGCGCATGACCGGATCGGTTCCGTCTATGACCGTTTTGAACGGGCGGGACTCCGGATCGCTGCGGCCCGCATGCTTCAGCTCAGTCGTCTTGAAGCCGAGTCATTCTATGCGGTGCATCGGGAGCGGCCTTTTTTCGCATCCCTCGTCGACTACATGACTTCTGGGCCGGTCATGGTCCAGGTGCTCGAGGGGGAGGATGCGGTTCAGAAGAACCGCGACCTCATGGGTGCCACGGATCCGGCCCGGGCCGCGCCCGGCACCCTCCGGCGCGAATGGGGCGAAAGCATTGAACGCAACCTGGTACATGGATCGGACAGTCCGGCGAACGCGCTACGCGAGATCGCCTTCTTTTTTGGCGAGGTCGATGTCTTTCCTCGACTCCCTGCCTGAGTCCGACCCCGCCGGACGTACGAACCTTCTCGGCCTCGACCGGAGTGAGCTCGAGAACTGGATAGGCGCGCGAGGGGCGCGGCCCTACCATGCCCGCCAGATCCTGTCTTGGGCCCATCGGCGCGGGGTCACCGATTTCACACGCATGACCGATCTCGCGCTCGGGCTCCGGACCATGCTCTTCAAGGAAGCCACCTTTGCGTGTCCGCAGGCTCTGACACGTACCGCAGATCCCGATGGAACAGAAAAATGGCTGTTCCAGGTGGATCCGCACAATGCCGTTGAAACCGTGATCATTCCCGACGAGGGGCGCCGGACCCTCTGTGTCTCGTCCCAGGCCGGATGCGTTCTGAACTGCGCCTTTTGTGCAACGGGTGCCCAGGGATTCGGGCGCAATCTCACGAGCGCCGAGATCGTGGGGCAACTGTGGCGGGTCTGGCATGATCCGGATGCCCCAAAGGTGGAACGCCCGATCCAAAATCTGGTGTTCATGGGAATGGGTGAACCGCTTGCCAACTACCGTGCGCTTTCGCCGGTTCTCAACCTGCTTCTAGACGATCTGGCCTATGGATTTTCAAAATGGCGCGTGACGGTGAGCACGGCGGGGCTCGTGCCCCTGATCGACCGGCTTGCCCAAGAGCACGATGTATCGCTTGCGGTCTCATTGCATGCGGCCGATGACGCACTCCGCGACCGCCTCGTTCCGATCAATCGCGCTCACCCCCTGTCTGAGTTACTCGCCGCCTGTGGGCGATATATCGCGCGGCACCCGGAGCGGGAGATCCTGATCGAGTATGTCCTGCTCGATGGAGTGAACGATCAGTTGGCTGATGCGCGCGCGCTCGCGCGTCTTTTCCGCACGATCCCAGTCAAGGTGAATCTCATTCCCTTCAACCCCTTCCCGGGTGCAGCGTTTGCCCCCTCACCGGAATCCCGGATCCTGGCATTCCAGAAGGTTTTGATCGAGCAGGGTCTGCGAACGCTCATCCGAAAACCCCGCGGGCAATCGATCCAGGCGGCCTGCGGGCAGCTTGCGGGACTGGTTGCCAATCGGCTTCCCGAGCGGTTCCGGTTTGCCACACAAAGAGCCTTTGCATGAAACGCGTACTGGTCATCGGCTGGGCCGCGATCCTCCTCGCCGGATGTGTAACCGAGTCCGGTCGGCCCAAGCCGGTGTTGAACCTGGTTGCCGCCGCCCGGGATAATGTCACGATGGGGATGATCTATCTCCAAAGGCATCAGCGAACGCTTGCCCAGCACAGTTTTGAGCGTGCCTTGAAGCTCAATCCGGACTCCGTGAAGGCGCACAACGCCATGGCGCTTCTCGACGTTGAACTGGGTGAAGTGGCCCGTGCCCGGCAGTATTACCGGAAGGCCTTGCACCTTCGTCCGAACGATCCGGAAACGCTCAATGCCTATGGCGTTCTGCTTTGCCGTATGGGCAAGATGCACCGGGCGATACGGGATCTCGTGCACGCCGCCCAGGCCACATCCTACATCACCCCGGAAGTGGCTTATACCAATGCAGGTGTGTGCGCCCTGAGACTTCGGCAGCCCAAAACCGCGATCCTGTATTTTTCGCGCGCGGTCGCCCTGAATGACAACTATGCGCCCGCGCTTTGGCAACTTGCAAACCTCGACATGCAGCACCGTTACTTCCACCGCGCACGTTCGCTGCTCACGCGTCTTTCGGATCTGCCGCCCCAAAAACCAGCCGCACCTGTGCTTTGGCTCCTGATCCGCTCGGAATGGGCCGTGAAGGACCCGGTCGCTGCGGAACGTTACGGCGCCATCCTGCTCGAAGACTACCCCGGTTCCCCGGAAGCCCTGGCGTTTCTCCATCATCACTCAAACCCGTGAGCGCACCCCGACCACTTGGTGCCTATGCTGACGTCGGCAGGGCACTCGCCCGGCGTCGGGCCGAACGTGGGGCGACCCTCGAGTTCGCCGCGCGCGCACTCCACGTTCCGCATGCGCTTTTGGCCAACCTGGAAGCCGGTGCGCTCGGTGAGTTTGATGCACCGATCTACTATGTGGGGCATTTGCGTCGCTACGCCGCTTGGCTTGAGCTTGACGCTGCGGCACTTGTCCGCATGCTTCCCGTGCACCCGGGCGGAGACCCGCTTGCGCCCGAGGATCCAGGATCCGAAATCCCCTGGTCGGCCGGTCCCCGGACGAGGCTCGGAATCTGGGTGGGTCTCCTCCTCGTCGGTGCGATCTTCGCAACGCTCTGGTTTGTTCAGGGAACGGGTACCCGTGTTCACCCTCTGCATGCACTCCAGAAGATTGTTTCGCCAAGGTCAAGCGGTCCCTCACGAGTCCGCATGATTCCACCTCCCCTTTCTCATCATCCAGCGCGCGTGCTCGCGCGCACGCGCGAACCGATGCTCCGGTTGCGTTTTGCTCTCACGCGTGCCTCCTGGATTGCCGTGACCCGAGGATCCCACACGGTATACGCAGGGCTTGTCAAAATGGGGGGGCACCTGCGCCTTGTGGCCAAGCCACCCGTCAAGGTCGTCCTGGGGGACGCGCGGGGTCTTGCTTTCTATGTCGATGGCCGACTCCAACCACTTGCTCCCTGGACCGGACCGGATCATGTGGCTGTCCTCCATCTCGAATCCCGAGCGCGAGCCCAGAAACCATGAAGCCCGGAGCCTTCAGTCGCGTGCGCGGCATGAACGACCTCCTGCCGGAGGAGGCTCACCACTTTGCCATGATCGAAACCGCCGCGCGCGAAGTATTCGAGGCCGCGGGTTTTGGCGAGATCCGGTTGCCGATGGTCGAGGACAGTCGGCTTTTTGCGCGGAGCATCGGCGAGGCGACGGACATCGTCGAGAAGGAAATGTACACGTTCAAGGATCGGAACGGAGATGCGCTGGCTCTCCGTCCCGAAGCGACAGCCGGTTGCGTCCGCGCTGTGATCGAACACGATCTGACCCGGGGCGGACCCCAACGTCTCTGGTATCGGGGTCCCATGTTCCGGCATGAGCGGCCGCAGAAAGGACGCCACCGCCAGTTTCACCAGATCGGAGTCGAGGTCTTCGGGATCGCGAGTCCCGATCTCGAAGCCGAACTTCTGCTTTTGGCGCAATCCCTCTGGGAACGGCTTGGGCTCGAGGGCCTCACACTCGAACTCAACAGTCTCGGGACCGCAGAGGAACGCTTGCAGTATCGTTCGGTGCTTGCCGACTATTTTGCCGTGCACCGGGGGGCACTCGAACCCGATGATCAGGAGCGGCTCAAACGCAATCCGCTGCGCCTTTTCGACAGCAAGTCGGCCGCGACGCAGGCCTTTCTCGCACAAGCCCCTTTGCTGAGCGACTCGCTCGGCGAGACCTCCCGGCTGCATTGGCAGCGTGTCCGCACCCTGCTCGATGCCATGGGGATCCCCTATCGCGTCAACCCGAGACTGGTTCGTGGGCTCGATTACTATACCCAGACGGTCTTTGAATGGACATCGACCGCCCTCGGTGCCCAGTCTGCGGTCTGCTCCGGAGGGCGTTATGATGGATTGGTTGAAATGCTGGGAGGGGGGTCCACTCCCGCCATGGGTTGGGCGCTCGGGCTGGAGCGCCTCGCGGCGTTGTTGACCCGGAAAGCAGTGGAGCGCCCGTTTGCTGTCTTGGTGACGCTCGGTGATGCGGCTGAAGAGAGTGGTTTTACGCTCGTGCGGGAGATCCGCCGGACCCATCCCGGTCTCGGGATCGTTCTCTGCGCAGGTCCCGGGCCCCTCAAGGCCAAGCTTAAACGGGCCGACCGGCTCCGGGCTGCCCGGGCGCTCATTCTCGGGGAGGAGGAACTCGCCCAGGGAGTGGTCCAGGTCAAGACGCTGGAAGGCCCGCCCCGCGTCGATTTTGTGCCCCGCTCTGAGGTGGTGGCGTATCTGGCCCAAGTGGCCCTATCCTTGAATCCGGTTCCCGTACGGGAGAGGTGATCGCGTGGAAGAGCAGTGGCAAGAGAGAGAAATTGAACTTTTCATGGGTTTCTGGCGCCGGAATGGACGCTCCATCGCCATTGGCGTTGTGGCAGCCCTAATCGTCGCGGCAGGCTATCGGATCTGGCGCTATGAAGCACGGATACGCGGCAAGCACGTCAGCACGGCCTATTACCGCCTCGAGCGGGATCTCGCGCACCACCGTTTGAAGCGGGGCCGGGTCGAGGCCCGGCAGATTCTCCGCCGCTACGCAGGCACGACCTACGCCGTATTTTCCGCGCTCACGCTTGCCAAACTCGATGCCATGAACCGGAACTGGACCCGGACCGCAACGCGCCTGCGCCAGGCATTGCATGAACACGCGGATCCGGCGCTACGCCCACTCATCCGCATTCGGCTCGCACGGATCCTCTTCAGCCAGAATCAACCACAGGCGGTTCTCAATCTGTTCCATGGGCATAATCCAGGCGCCTATGCCGGGGTCACCGCCTGGCTCCGGGGACAGGCTGAGCGGCGCCTCGGTCATCCGCTTCGGGCCCATGACGATTTCACGCTCGCCTTGGATAACCTCCAGGCGGGTTCGGGACTGCGTCATCTCGTGACACTCGAGATCGCGAGTTTGCCGCAAGCAAAGCCGACCCACCCGCTTGGGGCTTTACCTGCTACGGGTCAGCCTGCGGGAGCCCATCGATGATGCGCTTGCGGGCGGCTCTCGTCTGGGCTTTGGCTGCCTTGGGGTTACTCCTCGTAGCCGGATGCAACAATCGCACCACGGTTTTGCCGCCAACACCGCTCAAGCCCTTCCACGCGACGCTTCGGATCATCCATATCTGGTCACGAACGATCGGATCCGGCGCCGGCGGCCAGCGCTATGCGCTCGTTGCCGCTCCTCGTGCGGACGCCGTCTTGACCGCGAGTCGTGGCGGTCGGGTCGCGGCCTACCGTGCCTCAAACGGTCATATGCTTTGGAGTATACGGATCAACCAGACCATCACCGCGGGACCCGGTGCCGGGGATGGGCGGCTCTTTGTCACGACCCGGCGCGCCGTTCTCATCGCCCTGAACGAAGCCAACGGATCCGTAGCCTGGCGTGATCGTCTGCCCACCTTTGCACTCACCCCCCCGGTCGTCTCGCATGGACGGGTGATCGTCGAGACGGCAGATGGCCACCTGAGTGCATTCCGTGCCGCGAGCGGGCAGAAGCTCTGGTCCGTAGCCGAATCCATGCCGCATCTCATACTCCGGGGTAACTCGCCTCCCCTTGCCACCCGCACCCGGGTTTACGCCGGACTGAACAGTGGGCAGGTCGTGGCTTTGAGCCTGCGAACCGGCCGGACCATCTGGAACGTGACCATCGCCCATCCGACCGGCCACAGCCGCGTTGCACGCATGGTCGATATTATCGGGCCGATGGCGCTCGTTCATCACCACCTGTTTGCTGTTTCCGATCACGGCCGCCTGGTTTGTCTCTCGACCCACTCCGGAACCCGGGTCTGGTCGCGCAAAGTCTCGAGCCTGTCGGGTCTTTCGGCCGGGATGGAAAATATCTATGTCACCGATGCGGCGAGCATCGTGCGGGTCTACGACCGGGTGACCGGTTTGCCCATCTGGGCCAACCCGGACTTCAAGGGTCGACGTCTCACCGCTCCCATTCCCTTTGGTCCTGCGGTCGTGACGGGTGACTTGAGAGGCTGGATCGAATTCCTGTCGCGCACGAACGGGCACCTGCTCGATCGTGTGCGCCCGGGCAGCTCTGAAATCCAGGCTCCACCGGTCGTCCAGTCGGGTCGGCTGTTTGTGGTCACCGCAGGCGGGACGCTCGCCGCCTACCGCCTGCCCAAAAGCTGAGCGCAGCCCGTTCGATGGCGCTCTGGGCAATCGTCGGCCGCCCCAATGTGGGCAAGTCGACGCTTTTCAACCGCCTCGTCCGCTCGTCTCAGGCACTCGTCTCGGCCGAACCCCACCTCACGCGCGACCGGCTCTATGGCTCGGGTCGAGGTGTGTTTGCCGGACAGGGTTTCATCGATACGGGTGGCGTCGGAGCGGAGCCCGATTCGCCCCTGCAAGAGGCGATTGAGCGTCAGAGTCTTGAAGCCGTCCGGGAGGCAGACGGGATTCTCTGGGTCCTCGATGGACAGAGCGGTTTGACCGGTGCCGATGAAGCGTTCACAAAGACGCTTCGCAGTACCGGCAAACCCGTTCTCCTCGTTGCGAACAAGTCTGAGGGACGCACTTGGGCCGAACGTGACTTTGATTTCACTCGACTCGGCATGGGACCGCCCGTTTGGGTGTCCGCCCGGAAAGGGGACGGGCTTGCGGTCTTGGCGCAGGCTTTGGCGGAGAGCGCATCCGAATCGGATGCGCTCGAGCCGGATGCATCCACCGGATCATCGATCCGGGTGGCGCTCATCGGGCGGCCGAATGCCGGAAAATCAACGCTTTTGAACCAGCTCGTCGGTACCGAACGCGTCCTGACCTCGGAGGACCCGGGAACCACCCGCGATGCGGTTGAGGTTCCGGTCGCAAAGCAGGATCGCACCTGGGTCATTGTCGATACGGCAGGGATCCGTTCGCGAACCCGGGTTCGCGACCCGCGTGACCGGCTCGCCATCGCGCGGAGCCTGCAGGCGATTGTCCGGGCCACCCTGGTCACTCTCGTGGTGGACGCTCGTGCGGGGGGGGTCGACGATGATGCCCGGCTCGCCGGAATCGCCTACGAAACCGGTCGCCCCCTGATCGTTGCGCTGAACAAGTGGGACGGACTCACGCGAACCGAGAAAACGCGTGCGCGGCGCGAGATGGAAAGGTTGCTTGCATTTTTGCCCGCATTTGAATGGGTTCCGGTTTCGGCGCTCCACGGATCGGGGTTGGGTGACCTCCTTGCGGCCTGGATCCAGCTGGCGAGACGCGCCGGGATGCCGCTCCCGACACCCCTCATCAACCGGATTCTCGTCGATGCCATACGTGAAAAGCCGCCCCCGCTGGTGCGCCGCGTCCGGCCGAAGCTCCGCTATGCCCATGCGGGGGGGCGGATGCCGCTTACGGTCGTGGTTCACGGCACCCATCTCGCAGGGCTCAGCAGTGATTACCAGCGCTACCTCCTCAACCGCTTGACTCTGGCCCTCGATCTCGGCGGCGTACCGCTCAAGCTCGAGTTTCGCGAGAGTGCCGCCCGTCACGCCCACCCCGTGGGTGCCACACGCGAAACCACGCGAGGTGCGCGCAACCGGAAACGCCATGCCCCGGCGTGAGGGACGATCAGCCTCCCCGGGTGCGGGCGACGTGGCGAGACACAACGGCGGGCGGAATCGGGCGGGGGTTGCGGTTCAGGCTGGTCAGGGGGAGTGTCCTCACGTATCTTCCGTGGACGAACCCGCGCGGCATACGCTCGCCATCGCCCGTCCGTTCCGGCTCTACCACGGGGGCGTTTTGCCTGCCATCACCCTCGCCTATGAAACCTGGGGCCCAAGCGAGCCTTGCCCCACGCTCCTCATCCTGACCGGGCTCTCCCCATCCGCCCACGCAGCATCCTCGGCTGAAGATCCGACACCCGGTTGGTGGGAACCCGTGATCGGTCCCGGCTGCGCCATCGATACGCGGAGGATCCGGGTTTTCTGCTTCAACTCGTTCGGCAGCTGTTTCGGTTCGAGCGGGCCTGCATCCGTCAACCCGGTGACCGGGCTGCGCTACGGTGCCTCGTTCCCCGAACTTGCGATCGAGGATATCGCCGAAGCAGCCTACCAGGCTCTCATTGCGCTCGGCGTCGAAAGACTCGATGCCGTGATCGGTCCGTCCATGGGGGGCTTTTCGGCCCTGGCCTTGACGCTCATGCACCCCGAGTTCGTCAGGCGGCTTGGATTGCTTTGTTCCGCGACGACGAGTGAACCATTCGCGATCGCCCTGCGTTCGCTCCAACGGGAGATTCTCATGAGCCATCGGAACGGAGATCCTGAGGCACTCGAAGTGGGGATGGTGCTTGCACGCAAACTCGGACTCATCTCCTACCGTTCTCCGGTCGAATGGCGCAAACGTTTCGGGCGTCGGCGCGAGACCGATCCCCGCTCGGGTGCAGCCCATGCACTCGACTCCGAGGCACCTTTTGCCGTAGAATGGTATCTTGACCAGCGCGCCAGAAGTTTTGCGAAACGCTTCGATCCCGATGCCTATCTTTACCTCTCGCGTGCCATGGATGAGTTCAATGCCGAAGACCATGGAGGCGGCCATCTCGCCCCGGCTCTGGCCCGACTCCGGCTTGAGCAAGTGCTGGTTGCAGGGGTTCAGACCGACCAGCTTTATCCACCTCATCAGCAGGAATCCCTCGCGCAGGC
This sequence comes from Pseudomonadota bacterium, assembly GCA_021798795.1. Taxonomy (GTDB): domain Bacteria; phylum Pseudomonadota; class Gammaproteobacteria; order JAKAQQ01; family JAKAQQ01; genus JAJZNM01. The sequence continues at coordinate 2,019 of JAJZBR010000032.1, read as the reverse complement.
ACTCGGCCGTGCCGGGATTCCGGTTGATCTCCACATTTTCGATTCACCATTCGGCCACGATGCCTTCCTGATCGACTGGATGCGCTTTGAGCAGCCGATCCGCAAACTGCTGGATTTTGCATGAGCATTACCTCCCCTGGCGTTCTCTTTCTGGTCTCGATCGCAGCCGGATTCGTGGGTGCCATGAGTGGCATGGGTGGCGGCATCGTCCTCATACCGGCGCTCACCTTATTTGGCGTCAATATCAAGCACGCGATCGCGATCAGTATCGTCTCCGTGATCGCAACCTCAAGCGGAGCGGCTTCCGCCTACGTGCGGGACGGAGTCACGAACCTCAAGGTCGGCATGTTCCTTGAGATGTTCACCATTCTTGGGGCCATTATCGGCGCCACGGTCACCCTGGTTTCCTCTGACCAGCCGCTTTTCATCGCCTTCGGAATCGTACTGCTCATCTCCTGGGCCACACTTTTCATCCGCAAGCACCATCTCACGAACTACCTGCAACCGGCCGATCGGTTCTCGCGCTGGCTGGAACTCCGGGGTTCCTATTACGATCATGCCGAGCACAAGGATATCGAATACCAGGGTCGTCGCGCCTGGCTCGGCGGACCCTGCATGTTCGGGGCGGGATTCATCGCAGGGCTCCTCGGCATCGGGGCCGGAGCCCTCAAGGTCCTGATTCTGGATCTTGCCATGGGCCTGCCGCCCAAGGTCTCGACCACGACCAGCAATCTCATTATCGGGGTCACCGCGCTCGCGGGAACGAGCATCTACATCGCTGCAGGCTACGTCGACCCGGGACTCGTGGCGCCCGTCATCGTGGGTGTGGTGGCCGGCGCCTTCGTCGGCACGCGTCTGCTCAAACGGCTGAGCAATCACGCAATCCGGCAGTTCTTCCTGGTTGTTCTCCTGGCGCTCGGGGTCGAGATGATTCTTCGGGGGCTTGGGGTGATCGCCTGAGTCGCGGGGGGCAACACATATGAAATCGAAAGAGCATCCAGCACCCGCCAGCACACCGGGGCTCGCCCAGATCAAGCGCGAGCGGGAGGCGCATCAGGAGCACGAGATGGAACTCCTCGTGGGTTATCTCCTCCTGACGGGGGTGATTCTGAGCATCCTTCTGGTGCTGACCGGAATGACCTGGGAATATGTGAGATCCGGCTCGCTCCATCTCAACTACCTCATTGCCGGCATGAACTTCTTCCAGTTCCTGGTGGACGACGTGCGCGCGATTCTGACGCCTGCACTCATCGGCCCCCGCGCTTTTGTCAACCTCGGGATCGCCGCGCTCCTCTTTACGCCCTATATCCGGGTGGTGAGTTCGATGTTGTTTTTCGCTGTGGCTGAAAAAAACTGGAAATATACCGCATTCACCGCCTTTGTCGGCTTGGTTTTGACCTATAGCCTGTTTCTGCGCTGAGCCGGATGGTGGGCGTAGCGCTCGTTAGCAATGATGACATGCTTTCATTGGTACTAATTCCCCTATGCGGTAATTAATCTTTTGGTGTTTTGGTCTTTGCAAGGAGACCCAGGACTCTGTATCGGGGAAGTGGTTTGGCCTGAAAAACAATTTGCCACGCTTTTGTTCTTCCGTGACGACCCACACGTTGCACTGCCATTCGCCCTGTTTTCCCGTCTAAAAGCTCCATGCTAGGCTTGCCGATGATTGTCCATTGGTGTCGAAAGTATTGGGAAACTCCAAAACTGACAGCCACTCCCTTTTGTCCTGATTGGGTGGTGATGTTGTCTGTGATTTTATAAACGACGCGGTAGACTTTGGAGCCTATAGGAATCATTAGGACGACCGGGTGTGTTAACACCGCCAGCTGTCGAACGGTTCCGAATTGAATGAGTGTCTGGCCTTGGTATACAAAGCTTTCTTGAACTTGATAATAAGAGGTTGTACCCCCAGATCGAGAAAGAGGAGTAGCTGCATGGCTAGCATTTAGAACGAGATAAAAAATCAAGAAAGTTAGCGATCCCACTCCCCCGACGAAACGCTTCATATGCATGCACCCG
>JAJZBR010000031.1:14478-22304 GCA_021798795.1 Pseudomonadota bacterium | reverse complement strand
AGTACACCCCCGCCGATTCAACTGCGTTCCGGATGCTGCTCCGGTCACCCCCGATCGAAATGACCGCACATGATGTCAGACAATCGGCGCGAATGGCACCGCAACCTTCTCGGTTTCGTAGACCGGATAGGCCACCCGCATCCACCCCGGGTGCGAGGCAAACTTCAAAAGCCCCGTCCGGTCCCGCAGCTGCTCGATCTCGGCCGAAAGGACCGCAAGCTCCATCACCGTCTGCTCGCTGTACCCGTGCGTATCGCGACCAGCACCGAATCTGGCACCACGCGATCGACTGACCGAGCGCGCCGGCGCACCACCTCCCGTTCGCCGATCAGGCGCGAGGCATACCAAGCCGTTCCACCCCCTTCGGAGGCCAAGCAGCCCAGGGTCAGCGTATTCCCGCAGTTCTCGATCAGGCTTTGTGCGACGCCCGGACCGTAATTCGTGCTCGCCTGGGCGATCGACTGGAGCCCGAGCACGCAGTGCCCGCCGAACTTGTGCAAGCGGGTCAGCGCATCCGGCAGCCCGTTGATGGCTCCGAGCGCATCGAGCTCGTCCACTACGAACCAGAGCCGGTGATCCCCTTCCCCGAGACTCATCGTCTGAAAGATCGCAAGCCGCATCCAGATCGAGAGGATCGCCTTGAGCGCCGCGATCTGATCGGCCTGGTACGGCAGGAACAATACCCCGCAGCCGGCTTTCACCCACTCGCGCACCGAGAACCCGGTACCCGGCTGCGCGCGCACGAAGTCCAGACTCTTCACGGCCGCCGTCACCGTCGAACGCACCCCCTGAAAGAGCTTGTCGCTCCCGGCCTCCAGGAACGGTGCTGGCGGCGTTCCGCGCCACAGGCGTTCCGGTCACCAGCACCTGGAGTTCCTCCTTCGGGGCCGCAACCAATTCGTGGGCGCCTGTAGTACGGCCCCCGTGATTCCCATTTATGGTACTCCGGTGCCACACTTGCATGCCAGCGGATGAGCGGCAGTTCTTCTGCAAGCTCTGCGGGATCTACCGTATCGAGGAGCATGCGCGGCAACGTCCCTCCGAAGGGACGGCATCTTTTTGAGACGACGAGCTCTCATAGGGTGGTCACGGCACGGCCTCACCGCCGTTGCGCGGCCACGTACCGCTTGAGCGCGTCGTCCATGCGGGTCTGCCATCTTGGGCCCGTGGCGCGGAAAAATTCCAATACGTCCTTCGAGGTCCGAAGCGTCGTCTGCGCCTTCTGGCCGGAGCCTATCGGCCGGCCGCGGCGGATGAGCTTCTTCCCGTGGTAAGGATCGGCCTCGGCGATCCACTTGTCGGTGATCTCCGGGGCGTCGTCGCGATCACGCCAAGTACGGCGCGAGCCTTTGTGATTTCACGCTCATTGGCTTTCCTCATGGAGATGAAACGCGACTCGCCATAGTCCTTTCGCTCATCAGGCCGCGTCAGGTGCAGCCCGTCGAAAACCTCCTTGGCCTGCCGGAAGTCGAGTCCCCGCTCCTGCAGGGTCTGCTCCCGCTTGCCGCGGTCGAAGGTGATTCGCATGGTATTTACCATAGCTACGTTTAAAATGAGATGCGCAACCCGCCCCGCCGCGCGCCGATCCGGAAAGCCGGCAGTGACCGAGCCACCGCCGGCGGACGGAAACCACGTGATCTGCCGGATCAGCCCGTCCGGCACCGCTTCAGGTACCGCACGAAGCGATCCCTGTCCCGCTTCGATAGCCTCCCTTCGGAAACCCGTGCGATCCACGCTTCGGAAAGAGTCTTTACTCGAACCGAGACAAGCCGGCGCCGCTTCATTGGATCAGCGAATCGGTTAAACTGGTAACGAGCCAGAGCGGTTGGATCGGGTCATTCTGACGGATCCGACCCCGCTTCGTCCCTTCACGCAAAGGAGGATTACGCCATGTCTCATGAACTGCCTCCCCTACCCTACGCCGAAAATGCTCTGGAACCCCATATCTCCCGGGAGACGCTCCAGTTCCATCATGGCAAGCATCACCGGGCTTATGTCGATAACCTCAACAAACTTACAGCGGGAACCGAGTTCGACAACCAGCCACTCGAAAAAATTATCCAGAAAGCGCAGGGACCCGTTTTCAACAACGCTGCACAAATCTGGAATCATACGTTCTACTTTGCAGGCCTCGGGCCCGAAAAACACTTCGAACCCCAGGGCGAGTTGGCTCGCGCCCTGAAAAGTACCTTTGGCTCAATCGACGATTTCCGCAAGAGTTTCACCGAGAAGGCTGCCGGACTATTCGGTTCCGGCTGGGCCTGGCTCGTCGTCCAGAAAGACGGCAAACTGGCCATCGTCCAGACGGGCAACGCCGATACACCCATCCGCGAGGGAGTCGATCGACCCATCCTGACCTGTGACGTCTGGGAACATGCCTACTACATCGATTACCGCAATGCGCGGCCCAAATATCTCGAATCCTTCTGGCATCTCGTGAATTGGGACGTTGTGAGCCGCAACTTCTCGGCCTGATCGAGGATCATGTCCGGCAACCGGTCGCCTATCCCCTCACCGTGCATCGGCGTCTGCCGGGTCAGTCCTGATCACGGTTTATGCGAGGGTTGTCTCCGCACCCTCCACGAAATTGCGCGCTGGTCCCACTTGAGCGAGCACGAACGGGGACAAATCGTGCGAGAATTGGATGAACGCCATCATCGTCTCCAGTCGGAAGCCGGTATTTGGCCATGAGGAGAATCCTGTGACACCAACGAACCATCCTGCTGATCTCCGCATACGCGACCTGATCCAGAGGCAGCCGATACTGATCTTCATGAAAGGCAATCCAGATTTCCCCCGCTGCGGTTTTTCCGCACGGGCGATCGAGGCGCTCCGTGAAGCGGGCGCGCACGATTTCGCCTGGGTGGATGTCCTGGCCGAACCCGAAGTGCGGGAGCGGCTTCCAGAGATCAGCGAGTGGCCGACGTTCCCCCAGGTGTTCATCCGGGGTGAACTGATCGGTGGGGCGGATATTACGGAAGAGTTGCTGGCGCAGGGAGAGCTCGCCAGAAAAGTTCAAGGGGCGCTCGAGCGATCCCAAGCCTGAAGGGTCCGTCCGGGACCGGCCCATTCCTGACAACGATTGACCAATCGACAGAATAGTTCGGCCGTCAACTCCGCGTCATAGAGCGCCTGGTGGGTAAGCCCCGAATCAACCGGAATGCCGATCTCAGTAACGGCTTTGGCCAGTACCGTCTGACCGAGGAGCACGCCTGCCAAGGTGACGGTGTCGAAGGTGCTGAATGGATGGAAGGGATTGCGCTTGACCGCACAGCGAGAAGCCGCCGCATTCAGGAACCCGAGATCAAAGAAGGCGTTGTGTCCGGTCAGGATGGCGCGTGAACAACCCTGGGTGGTAAGTGCCCGACGCACCAACCGGAAAAGACGAACCAGTGCTTCTTCCTCCGGCAATGCAGGCCGCAGCGGGTGGTTCGGGTCGATTCCGTTGACTGCGAGCGCCTCGGGATCAATCCGCGCACCCTCAAATGGCATGACCTCAAGAGAGAGGGTCTGCCCCGGCACCAGTTGTCCCGCCTCATTACAATCGAGAATGACTGCTCCGATCTGAAGTAACGCGTCAGTTTCGGCATGGAAGCCTCCCGTTTCAAGATCGACCACAACCGGAAGAAATCCCCTGAAGCGCTCCGCCATGACGAGACCGGTCATGTTCCGATCTCCCGCGTGACCAGGCGCCACGGAACCATGCTTCCGGCACGAAGCGGCACCAGTTCCTCCCCGGCAAATGCATAGTGTTCCGGTACCCGCCAGGGGTTCCGTTCGAGCGTGATCGAGCCCTTGTTGAGCGGCCAACCATAAAACTCGGCTCCGAACCGGCTCGCGAATGACTCGAGCCGTTCGAGTCGCCCGGTGGCCTCGAACACCTCGGCGTAAAGCTCGATCGCAGCATGGGCACTGTAGATTCCTGCTGCCGAGCACGCACATTCCTTGTGCGCCCGGGCATGAGGCGCACTGTCCGTCCCTAAAAAGAAACACGATTCGCCGCTCGTCGCGGCCTCGATGAGCGCCTGCCGATCGGCTTCCGATTTGGGGATCGGGAGGCAGTAGAGATGCGGATGGAGTCCGCCCGCGAAAAGCGCGCGCCGATCGAAGAGAAGATGATGAACCGTAATCGTCGCGGCCATGCGCGGGGCTTGCGCGCGCACGAACTCCACTCCAAGCCGGGTCGTGACATGTTCGAAAACGATCTTCAGATCTGGAAGCCTCGCGCAAAGCGGCGTGAGAACCGTCTCGATGAAACGGGCTTCGCGTTCAAACGGATCGGTCAGGGGATTCGGATCCTCCGCGTGGATCAGAAGTGGAAGCCGGCTTTGCGCCATGGCCTCAAAAACGGGTAGCAGCCGCAAGGGATCCGACACCTTCGATTGGGCGCCGGTCGTCACCCCCTGGGGATAGAGTTTCGCGCCAACGATAGAGGGCTCCTGTGCACAAAGGAAGATATCGCGTGGCTCGGTGCCCGCATGGAGATAAAGCGTCATCCAGGGTACAAACGAGGCGCCGGCTGGAGTGTGTCCGAGTATCCGGTTTCTGTAATCCAGAACCCGCCTCACCGTCGTGAGCGGAGGGTCGAGATTGGGCATGACGACGGCACGTCCGAAGCGTTCGAGCGTATGAGGCAACACCGCTCCGAGATACGCTTCATCCCGCAGATGCAGGTGCGCGTCATCCGGCATACGCATCCTGATGGTTTTCGTCATTTTGGATGGACCGTTCATCAACTTGACGGCATCGACTGATTGCGCGATTATATCCCGCGTTCACGGTTCGTGGATCTTCGGGGGCGACCCAGCAGGCGTCCGCCCGTATCTGCTGCGGACAGATCCAGCCTCCGATCGGAGCGGTTGGCGACAAGTGCTTCATTGTGACTGGAACACTTGGGGACTTCCCGACTCCTTCACTTGGGCAGGTGCTTTATGTCTCAAACCGAATCACGCGCATCACTGGATCCCGGAGAACAGGCAGAATGGCTCGATGCGCTCCAGGATGTGATTCGCACCTATGGCCTGTCTGGAACACATGACCTGATTGAATCCCTCGTTGCCGAGGCGCGCCGCGCCGGGCTCGATGCACCTTGGGCGGTCCAGACGCCCTATCTCAACACCATCCGGCCTGAGGCGGAACCTCCCTACCCGGGCGACCGCGACCTTGAAAAGCGCATTGAGTCCTATCTGCGCTGGAACGCGATGGCCATGGTGGTGCGCGCCAACCGAAAACATAGCGGAATCGGCGGACACATTGCGAGCTACGCATCCGCACTGCTTCTTTATGAAGTCGGATTCAACCATTTCTGGCACGGCCACGAAACGCCTGATGGCCCGGATTACGTCTACTTTCAAGGACACTCCTCCCCCGGGATCTACGCACGAGCTTTCCTTGAGGGCCGGCTGGATGAGGCGGCGCTGGTGCGGTTTCGCTCGGAGGTTGGAGAGAAGGGACTTCCTTCCTACCCCCACCCCTGGCTGGCACCTGATTTTTGGCAGTTTCCAACGGTTTCCATGGGGCTGGGACCGATTCAGGCGATCTATCAGGCCCGGTTCCTGCGCTATCTCGAACATCGGGGACTCACTCCGCCAAGCGGTCAGAAAGTCTGGTGCCTGCTCGGTGATGGAGAAATGGACGAGCCGGAATCGACGGCCGGGATCAGTCTGGCCGTCCGCGAAAAACTCGACAATCTGATCTTCGTTGTGAACTGCAACCTGCAGCGGCTGGACGGGCCCGTCCGGGGCAACGGGAAAATCATTCAGGAACTCGAGGCCATTTTCCGTGGAGCCGGATGGAACGTCATCAAGGTCATCTGGGGGGCGGGCTGGGATCCGCTATTGGCCCGTGACCCAGATGGGCTCCTTCGCAAACGGATGGAAGAATGTCTGGATGGCGAATACCAGAATTTCAAATCCAAGGACGGTGCCTATGTCCGCGAGCATTTCTTCGGGAAATATCCCGAACTTCGGGCACTGGTCGCGGATCTCAGCGACGAGGCGATTTGGCAGCTCAGGCGCGGCGGCAATGATGTTCACAAGATCTACGCTGCCTACAGCGCGGCCGTCCGCCACCGCGGGCAACCGACTTTGATTCTCGCAAAGTCGGTCAAGGGGTTCGGCATGGGTCGCGCAGGGGAAGCGCAAAACATCAGCCACCAACAGAAAAAAATGGACGATGAGGAAATCCGTGCATTTCGCGATCGCTTCGCCCTCCCCGTCCCGGACGATGCAATCGACGCACTGCCCTTCCTTCGCTTCCCGGCCGATTCATCCGAGGAGCGCTACCTGCAGGCACGACGCGAGGCGCTTGGCGGCTATCTGCCCGTGCGCAGGACCCAAGGAGACCGGTTGGAATGTCCGCCTCTCGAGATTTTCAAAACCCAACTGGAAGGCTCAAAGGGGCGTGAATACTCGACGACGATGGCCCTGGTCCGGATCCTCACGACCCTGACTCGTGATCCGAGACTGGGTCCGCGGATCGTTCCGATCATACCGGACGAGGCCCGGACATTCGGCATGGAAGGCCTGTTCCGACAGCTCGGGATCTACTCGAGCCTGGGTCAACTGTATGAACCGCAAGATGCGGATCAACTCATGGTCTATCACGAGGACCGGAAGGGACAGATCCTCGAAGAGGGAATCACCGAAGCGGGAGCCATGGCGTCCTGGATCGCAGCCGGGACCGCCTATTCCAACAAGGGGATCAGCATGATCCCCTTCTATCTCTTCTATTCCATGTTTGGCTTCCAAAGGATCGGTGATCTGGCGTGGGCAGCTGGCGACATACAGGCACGCGGGTTTCTGATCGGAGGCACGTCGGGGCGTACCACGCTTGAGGGTGAAGGCCTCCAACATTGTGATGGACAGAACCCGATCCTCGCCTCCAACATCCCGAACTGCATCGTCTACGATCCAACCTACGCCTATGAAATGGCCGTCATCGTTCAAGCCGGACTCAAACGCATGTTCGAGGCACAAGAAAACGTCTTTTTCTACCTCACGGCCATGAATGAGAACTACGCCCACCCGCCGCTGCCGGCAGGATGCGAAGCGGGTATCCTCGAGGGGCTCTATCCGCTGCGAACACTCGGGAAAGGCAAGCAGTGCGTTCAGTTGATGGGTTCAGGAACAATTCTCAGGGAGGTCGAGCGTGCCGCTGAAATCCTGTCCCAGGATTTTGGTGTGAAGGCAACCGTCTGGAGTGCCACAAGTTTCACCGAACTCCGGCGTAACGGACTCGCCATCGAACGCTGGAACCGTCTGCATCCGGAATCCCCCCCCCGTCTCAATAAAGTCGAAACGGCGCTTGCCGGACACACGGGACCGATCATTGCCGCAAGCGATTACGTCCGCCTCTTTGCGGATCAGATCCGACCCTTTGTCCACGAGCGTTTCATATCGCTTGGAACCGATGGATTCGGGCGCAGCGACACGCGTGCGCAACTCAGGCATTTCTTTGAGGTCGATGCCCCCTTTATTGTCGTCACGGCACTTCACGCCCTGTGCCAGGAAGGCCAGATTGAGCCTCGGGAAGTGAGCCGGGCAATCGCGCACTTCAAACTGGATCCCGAAAAGGCCATTCCATGGCTCACGTAAAATGACAGCAGAAGAGCGAGCGGTGCGATCCGTCCCGGTTCCCAACCTGGGTGATTTCCACGCGGTCGAGGTCATCGAGGTGCTCGTCAAACCGGGCGACTCCATCGCATCCGGCGCCTCGCTCATCACGCTCGAAACCGACAAGGCCGCGATGGACGTGCCCTCCCCGTTCGCGGGCACCGTGCGCGAACTCCGGGTGAAAACCGGTGACCGGGTATCCGAAGGGGATGC
>JAJZBR010000031.1:0-14378 GCA_021798795.1 Pseudomonadota bacterium | reverse complement strand
CGGCAACCCGAACCGATCGGTTGAAGCCCTATGCTGGCCCTGCCGTACGCAAGCTCGCGCGCGAGCTCGGCGTCGACCTCGGCCCGCTCACGGGTAGCGGATCCCGAGGTCGCATCCTGGCTGCGGATGTCCAGGCCTACGTTCGAAGCGCCATTCAGAACACACGCGGCGGCACGCTACCGGAACTCCCCTCCTTCGACTACAGCCGCTTTGGGCCGATCGAGCGCCAGCCGCTCAGCCGCATCCAGAAGATCGCGGGACCCCGCCTGCTCGCGAGCTGGCTCAATATTCCGCACGTGACGCAGCATGATCATGCCGACATCACGGAGGTCGAGGCGTTGCGGATCCGGCTCAATCAAAGTGCAGGCAAACGCTACGGCATCAAACTCACCCTTCTGCCTTTTGTGATGAAAGCGGCGATCCAGGCCCTCCACGATCACCCGATCGTCAATGCCTCGCTCGATTCCGATCAGAACACGCTCATACTCAAAAAATATTTTCATCTGGGATTTGCCGTCGATACTCCCCAGGGACTCGTCGTACCGGTTCTGAGAGATGTCGACCGGAAAAATATCTGGACGCTTGCACACGAAATCTCGGAACTGGCCGACCGAGCCCGGCAAGGCGCGCTCTCAGCGTCTGATTTTCAGGGTGGCACCTTCACGATCTCGAGCCTCGGAGGAATCGGCGGAACCGCGTTCACACCGATCATCAATGCTCCGGAAGTCGCCATCCTGGGAGTCTCGCGTGCCGAAATGAAACCCATCTGGCGCGAGGAGCAGTTTGTCCCCCGCCTCATGTTACCCGTGTCTCTCTCCTACGATCACCGGGTCATCGATGGCGCAGGGGCCGTACGATTCACCCGCGCCCTTGCCCAGGCGCTTGAAAACTTCGATGGTCTCCTGGATCCGCCCGACTGAACAGAGCCCTCTGTGCCGATGCAGACCTGGATCACCCCTCAACCCATTCAGTCAGTCCTCTCAGCCCTGATTGCATCCCTCGAATCGGCATCCCTCACAGTCCTCATGCCAACCAGCCCAAGGAACCGGATCGAACAGGCGGATGCCGGGGTTTCCGGTCATCGCATCCTCGAGGTTTTCAGCCCGATATGGTTCCAGGAAATCTCCGAGATGGATCCGCGCGCCGCGATCGAGCTCCCCCTCAGAATCCACCTTTATGCCTCTCATGGGCAGACTCACCTCACCTATCGAACTGCCCGCGAAAGCATGACGCGCTATCCCTCGCCTGCGATCGCGTCCTGGGCACAGGCCATCGACCAGAACCTCTTCCCGGTTTTCACGGCAGTGGGACAGGCGGGCTGACGAATCGTTTGAGCGAGCGATCCATCGTGTCTTTGGAAAAGCGTACGGAAGATCGCGCGAGCCTACCCTTCGAGCCGGACCCACGCATAATGCCGGCGACCGCAGCGGAGCAAAAGATACTGTCCCCATAGAAAATCGTCCTTGACGATCCGGGTCCCGACTGCATCCATGCGGTGCTGATTCACGGATACGGCGCCCGCCTGAATATCCGAGCGGGCACGGGATTTGGAGGTGACGAGTCCGGATGCCACCAAAAGCTCGGCCAGTTCCCAACCATCGGACGACGCGCCAACGACCCGACCCGGAATGACCGATTCGAGCAGCTCGAAACTCGCTCGATCCAGGTCATCGATGGAGCGCCCCTCAAACAGCGTCTCGCTCACACGGATCACCCGGTCGGTCTCCGAAGATCCGTGCACAAGCACGGTCAGTTCTCGTGCGAGATTTTTTTGGGCGAGTCGTTTCTCGGGCTCTTTCTGCTGTTCCGCTTCGATGGAGCGAATGGCCGCGCAGCCATTTTCACTGAAGTAGCGGAGCAATCGTCCCACATCCCGATCCTCGACTTGCAGGAGGTACTGGTAGAACGCGTAGGGAGCAGTACGTCGGCCATCGAGCCAAAGCGTGCCGGACTCGGTCTTGCCCAGTTTGGAACCTGACGCAGTCGTGACCAAGGGCAGCGTGAGGCCATAGGCTTCGAGACCCTGGCGCCTGCGAATCAACTCGATGCCCGCAGTGATGTTGCCCCACTGGTCACTGCCGCCAAGCTGGAGCCGGCAGCCTTCGGTACGGCAAAGGTGATCGAAATCAAAGGCCTGCAGCAGGTGATAACTGAACTCGGTATAGGACAATCCCGTGCCCTCACTGCCCAGTCGTGTCCGGACCGATTCCTTGCCGAGCATCGATCCCATTGAAAAATGCCTGCCCACATCGCGCAAAAATGGGATCACGCCAAGCGGGGCGATCCAGTCGCGGTTGTTCAGGATCCGTGCGCCTTCGGGACGGTCGCCGAGATCGAGAAACCGCCCGATCTGATGCCGGATCGACTCGGCTGCGTGCTCGACCGCTTCGGGTGACTGCATGATGCGCTCGGAAAACTTGCCACTTGGATCACCAATGAGGCCGGTCGCCCCTCCGAGCACCACGAGCGGGCGATGACCCGCACGCTGGAGGCGCCTCAGAGTCAAAAGCGGCAGGAGATGTCCGAGATGGAGGCTGTCTGCAGTCGGATCGATACCCAGATAAACCGTGGCCCGCTTTGATGAAAGCAGGTCGGAGATACCCGCCTCGTCCGTGGTCTGGAAGAGGCAGCCGCGTTCGGAGAGTTCATCAAGAATCGGCGAGCGGCTCATCGGGCTGGTATTTCCTGCAGACGGGAATCGGGAACATGACACGCCATCGCCATCGTGAGGTTGGTTCGGGAGCATCGCATCCAAAGGGGCTCAGTCTAGCAAATTATGGGAGATCCACGCTGCCTGGAAGGAGTCGCCTCATTTGCAGGAAAGTGGCATACAATGGCTCGCCTGGACCATCTGACCCCGTCCCGGAAGTTCCGGAGGCTGATGCAACCACAAGCGCACCCGATACGTATAGCTTCAGCTACCCACTCCCCTGGTCCCTAACGATGATCCCGGTATCCTGCCTGCAACCACTCAACTCGCGCATCCGCCAGTTGCTCCTGGCCGCTTTTTGCCTACTCGGACTCGGCTTGCAGGCACATGCCTCCATCCTCTCACGCCTCCTCAATCACTCCCCGAACCGTTTTCTGCCGGCCCATCAGGCTTTCGTTCTGGTCGCGACCCGAACCGCCGCAAACCGGGTGCAACTCGTCTGGAAACTGGCCCCAGGCTACTACCTCTACCGTCGGAAGTTCCGCTTCGCGGTGCTCGCGCCATCGGGGACGCAACTCGCTGCCCCGGATTTCCCCAAGGCAACCCTCAAGGATGACGGGACATTCGGATGGGTTCACGTCTTTTTCAATCATCTCACGCTTCTCTTGCACATCCACCGAACGAATGGACAACCGCTCCGTCTCTCGATCCGTTACCAGGGCTGTTCGGAGAAAGGGCTTTGCTATCCACCCATCATCCGGCGGATCGCACTCCCTGCCGCATCCATGTCGAGCCGGCCGAAACCCGCTCCCATCCGGGATACCGACCTTTTCTCGGCCAACCCGGCGCATCTGGCCCAACAGGCACCGCTTTGGGCTGGATTCCTGGCGTTCGTGCTTCTGGGCATCCTGCTGACCTTTACCCCCTGCTCGGCACCGATGATTCCCATCATGGTGACCATCATGACCCGGGATGGATCCGACAAAATCCGCAGTCTCTTGCCCCGCGCGCTCGCATACATTCTGGCACTTTCACTCACCTATACGGCCGCAGGGATCGCGGCCGGGCTGCTTGGAAGAAGTCTCAGCACAATCCTGGAGGCACCCTGGGTCATCGCACTCCTGTCCGCCCTCTTCGTCGCACTCGCCCTGTCGATGTTCGGGTGCTACGAGATCCGGCTACCCCAGGCTTTCCAGTCGTGGTGCGATCGCCGTTTCACAAAAAACAAAGGCCGCGGTGCCATTCTCGGCAGCGCCGTGATGGGCGTTGTCTCAGCCGTGCTGGTGGGACCGTGCCTGGTTCCCCCGCTCGCCGCCGCGCTTTTGGTGATCGCTGACAATGGCGCCGTCCTGCGCGGAGGGGTCCTCTTGTTCGGCCTTGGGATCGGCATGGGCATCCCGCTTTTGGTCTTTGGACTGTCGGCTGGCAGATTGTGGCCCAAATCCGGTCCCTGGCTCCGGGCAGTTAATACCATTCTGGGCCTCCTGCTTCTCGGTGTCGCCATCTGGTATCTATCCGATATCCTCCCCATGCCCTGGATTCTCGGGCTCACCGGTCTTTTGGCCTTGCTTGCGGCCGCGTTCCTGAGACAGGTTCTCAAAACTGCCGCCGATCGGATCGGAGCCTCCTACCCCTGGCTCGCGATGCTGGAATCGCTCCTCCTGATCCTGGGTGCCCTCTATCTCGTGGGCGGGCTGCTCGGGAGCCGAAGCGAGATCCACCCACTCAAGCCGCTCGTTGAACATTCCCTAACACTCGCGCCCGAAGCCAGCGCACATCCGGCGGCAGTCACAAGCCACTGGATCACCGTCACGAGCCTGGCCTCGCTCAACGAGGAGCTGGCCCGTGCGCACGCGCGGGGTCAGCCTGCGGTCGTTGATTTCTGGGCCCGCTGGTGTATCTCCTGCCGTCTCATGGATCGTGCACTGAGCCAGAGCGGACCGGCGAGTGGGTTATTGAAAACGGTGGCCGCCATCCGGGTCGACATCACCCGCGACGACTCGGACTCACGTAAACTGCTCCATCAGTTCAAGATCCTGGGCCCGCCCACCTTCCTGTTTTACACGTCCCGGGGTCATCGACCGCCCAATGACCGGCTGATCGGCGAATCCAGCGTCGCCCGCTTCATCCGGCACCTCCGCCTGATCACACGAGGCACCCGCCTCATCCGGGCAAAACCGTAGCCGATCGCTCGGGCGCCGTCCGTGGCGCCCCGGATTCCCACGCTGCTCAGTGGGGCAGGTGAAGATGATAGTTGCGGTAGGGAGCCCGATGATAATGGGGTGCAGGATGCGCCTTGAGAAGCCGAAGCGCGACGGCAACCGCCCGGTCGAGCTCGGGATCGCCCCCCTTGCGCATGAGTTCAGGATTTTGGAAGACTGGTACCGTCGGGCGGATCCCGTGATCCTCGACCGGGAAGTGCCCGTTAAGACCCTCCACCGCCCAGCGCGGCGCGGTCACGCGCCCGCCATCCATGAGAACCGGATACCCGCCAATCCCGACCAGTCCGCCCCAGGTCCGTGCTCCGACCAGGGGTCCCAGGTGATCCATCTTGAAATACCAGGGCAAGGCATCGCCGCCGGAACCCGAATACCGATTGATGATCATGACCTTGGGGCCGAAGTTCGCCTCGGGCGGCTCGATATAGGATTGGCCATAGCGGGTCACGACGAGGCTCATGGGGCGACGCTTGAGATACTGGATGATGTAATCAGACAAAAACCCGCCCGTGTTGAAGCGCTCGTCGATGATGACCCCTGCTTTGTTCACCTGGGAGAAGAAATACCGGTTGAAGTTCCGGAACCCCTGGGCTCCCGTGTTGGGAAGATAGACATAGCCCAGTTGACCGTGACTCAACCGGTTGACAAGCCGGATATTGTGGTCCACCCAGGCTGCAACACGAAGCGCATGCTCATTCGCAAGCGTCTTGACCACGATCGTATGCGCGTGCTCACCGCCCGGATGGGGCCCCACCGTGAGGAAGACATTTTTGCGGGCCAGTCCTTGGAAGGCCTGATAGATGTTTTGCGACCCCCGGAGCGGATGTCCATTGACGGCGAGGAGGTAATCACCCGGGTGGACATCGAGTCCCGGCTGGGCCAGTGGCGCGTAAAGATCCGGGTTCCATGCCCCCCCTCGAAGAATCTTCGTGATCTGGTACTTTCCGTTCCGAATCCGGTAGTTGGCGCCGAGTAGCCCGACGCCGACTGGGAGCGTATGCGGTTGCCATCCTCCGGATACGAACATGTGTCCAACCGCGAGGTAGCTCAGCATTTCACGAAACAGGAAATTAAGGCCGCTCCGGCTTCCCACCCCCGGAAGATAACGCGCAAAGAATCGCTCTTCGCGATGAACCGGTGTACCGTCGAAATGAGGGTTGTAGAAGAAAGCATGTTCGATGCGCCAGACATCGTGGTACATCTCGACCCAGGATGCACGCGGGTTGATCCAGACCCGCATCTTGCCGACGGGGAGTTTGTGTTTCACGAGTTTGCCGATCGTGCGTTCAACATACCAGTTCGCGCCCACTTTGATCAGCATGTGGGTGCCGTCTGCCGCGAGCCGGAACACACTCGTTTCGGGAACCAGCGTCTTGATCTTGCGCCGGGCGAGGTCGAACCGCAGCACAGCGAAGGAGCCCCCTCCGCCGAGGTTCTGCGACAACGGTACGAGCGGGGATCGCTCGAGATAGAGCATCCCGCTCCCTCCGACCGCGAGCCCGGTATAGTTCGCAGGAGGGATCGGAAGGGCAACCCGGCGCGAGGCGAGATTCCGGAAATCGATCGCTACCCGATGAACCGGGACCTGTTTTTTCGTAGAGGCAAGCTTGGTTTTGACTTTCGAAGCCGTTGGGAAGCCAGCGCGCGGGGCGATCGGCGAGGGAATCCGCCGCGTGAGCACGAGCGCATAGACACTCCGTCGGATCGGATGATCGAGACTCGACATATCGAGCCAACCCTGGCTCAGCGCGGTGTCCGTACTCTCCGTAAAGTAGAGGTCGTGCCCATTTGGATCGAAGACCGGGTCCAGGCAATCGCTTGATCCATGTGTAATGGCGAAGCTTCGGTGCATCGTCAGGGAATAGATCCGGATCGCGTGCAGGTAGTTTCGGTCGAGCACCGTATAGGCGATCCAACGGCTATCGGGTGACCAGTGCGCACCGAACTCATGCAGGGGAGAGGCATAGCGGTCAGTCGCAATCCGGATCGGGTGCGGATTCCTTTGAGCCAAATCGACGTACCAGAGATTGAGCTTCTGGTCGCTGAAAAGCAGCTTCCGGCTGTCCGGAGACCAGCGCAGATGATAATAAAATGCGTTGGGTTGGCCGAGTGTGATTTTGCGGGTGGATCCCACCCCGTCATCCGGGCGGATATAAAGATCATATTCCCCGCTCCGATCAGAGAAATAGGCGATAGAGCGGCCGTTCGGCGACCAGGCCGGATCACGATCCATCGTCCCCGGGCGGGTCGTGAGATTCTCTATGCTTCCATGCCGGGCCGGAACCGTGATGAGTTTGCCAAATGCGGTGAAAACCGCGCGCACGCCGTTCGGGGCGATTCCCGAGTTCTGGATATAAGGCGCCGCCTTGACGAAGCGGGAACGCCGGAGGGGGATGTTTCCCGCAAGGCGGATGGAAACCGGGCGGATCGTGCCGGTTTCCAAGTCATAGAGACTGATCTGGCCCAAGCGGTCAAACACGATGGCGCCCGGTCCCGCACTGGCAGAGGTCATGTCGAAACCTGTGCGCGGCACCCGCATCCGGATCCGCCGGGTTTGGAGATTATAAGAATAGAGGGTAAAGTTTCCGGCCGCGTTCGAGAGAAAATAAAGGTGATGGCCCACCCACATGGGATTGCGGTCTTCGGATAACCCATGCGGAATCCGGAGAACATGGGAGTCGCTCAGCCGGGCGATCCGAATGGTCGTTTGCTGCCCGCCCTCGTAATGCTGCCAGAAACGCTCCCATTGGAGCTCTGGAACGTACGCCAGATAGTTGCCATGGGGTGAGAATGAACCCGATTGCCCGACCGGCAACGGCAACGCATGGGGAAACCCGCCTGTCACCGGGACGGTGAAGAGCGAGGGGATATAGCTCGTTGCGTAGCGTGCAGACCGAAAGAGTATCGAGCGGCTGCCGGGTGTCCACCCGACGGCAATGTTGGCACCGGGATAGTAGGTCAGCCGACGCACTCTCCTCCCTTGGGCCGTGGCCACATAAACGTCCGTATTCCCCTGGTAGGTTGCAGTGAATGCGATCCAGGCACCGTTCGGGGAGTAGAGCGGGCGCGTGAGATTGCCATGCCCGGTGACGAGCGGATGGGCCACCCCTCCCCGTCGCGACACCTCCCAGATCTCCCCACCGTAGGCAAACGCGATATGGGTCGCGGAAAGTGTCGGATCCTCGAGGAGGAGGGGATGGGCAGTGGCAGCGATCCAGTGCAGCAAACCGGTGGCAAGGATTGCAATCAGGAGCTTGCGAGGCATGGGTAAACCCCTCCGGAGGAATGCTCGACGTCCCTATCCTAATCGAATGGGGCTGGCCCATGTTCAACCCTCCGCAAGTTGGATCGACAGTCGGGATGAAAGGGGAGCCCATCCAGACGCCTCGTCCACGACTCCTTCCGCAATCGATCCGTCCGGGGTTGCCCGGAACATATATATGCATTACCATATATATATCAAACATCCTGATCATACGGATGACGAGCACGACGAATGGAAAAGCCACCCCGGGGCGGGTGAGCGGATTCTTCAAAACCTTGTCCGACCCAACCCGGCTCGGCATGCTGGGGTTGCTCTTCGATCAGGGCGAGCGTTGCGTGTGCGAGCTCACGACCGCGCTCGGCATATCACAACCGAAAGCATCCCGCCATCTCGGGGTGCTCCGGAGACATCAACTCATCCTCACCCGGCGCAGCGGGACCTGGATCTATTACCGCCTGGACCCTGGACTGCCCGCTTGGCAACGAGAAGTTCTGAAAGCGTATCTCAAAAACTCCGTGATCTCCTCGACGATCATCCGACATCCCGTACCGGGAGGGAATTGCTGCGCCACCCGGGGGCGTTCGATCAAAACCGGACCGGCACCCTTTTGATTCAACCTGAGCCGGCCGAGATCCGATCATGATCCTGGCATTAGCCGTATTCGGTCTGACTTTGGTACTCGTCATCACCCAGCCCAAAGGGCTCGGGATCGGCTGGGGTGCGCTCATCGGTGCCGCCCTGGCCCTCGCGCTCGGGATCATCCAGTGGCAGGACATCGCGATCGTCTGGCATATCGTCTGGGATGCGACGCTCACTTTCGTCGCCCTGATCATCATCTCGCTCATCCTGGACGAGGCAGGATTTTTCCATTGGGCTGCGCTGCACGTCGCGCGGATGGGCCATGGCAACGGGCGACGGCTCTTTCTGCTCGTGATCGTACTCGGCGCACTGGTCGCAGCCTGCTTCGCCAATGACGGTGCGGCACTGATCCTGACACCCATCGTGCTGGCCATGTTGCTGACCCTCGGATACAGCCCCGAGACGGCACTGGCGTTTGTCCTCGCGACCGGATTCGTAGCCGATACGACCTCGCTCCCCTTCGTCATCTCGAACCTCGTCAATATCGTGAGTGCCGGATTCTTCGGAATCCCGTTTGATCGTTATGCTGAGGTCATGATCCCCGTCGATCTGGTCTCTCTCTTCGCCACGCTTGGCGTCCTCCTGCTCTATTTCAGACGTCGGATTCCCCGGCAATACCCAGTCGCCGAGCTCGCGGCACCCCGGGCGGCCATTCGTGATCCCCTCGTGTTCCAGGCCAGTTTCCCGATTCTTGGCCTGTTGCTCATGGCCTATTTTGTGACCGCCCCTTACCATGTGCCGGTCTCCGTCGTCACGGGAGCCGGCGCGGTCGTCCTCCTCGCAGTGGCTGGACGCTGGTGGACGGGCGGACGAAAAACCGTCATCGACAATCGCAAGGTGATCCGTGAAGCGCCCTGGCAGATCGTGCTCTTCAGTCTCGGAATGTATCTCGTGGTCTACGGTCTGCGCAATGCCGGACTGACCCGCCAGCTTGCCCGACTGCTGACCGACCTGGGTCGCCACGGCGTCATGGTTGCCTCGGTCGGCACCGGTTTCCTGAGCGCCGGACTTTCAGCCGTGATGAACAATATGCCGACCGTCCTGATTGGCGCGTTGAGCATCCACCAGGTTCCCCACCTGTCGCACCCGGTTCGCGAGGCCATGATTTACGCGAACGTGATCGGATGCGACATCGGACCCAAGTTCACACCCATCGGGAGTCTCGCGACGCTTTTGTGGTTGCATGTATTGGCCCGAAAAGGGGCACCGATCTCGTGGAGGAGCTATATGCGGGTGGGATTGGTCCTCACACCGCCCGTGCTCCTCGCGGCCCTCCTCGCGTTAGGTGGCTGGATACCGATTCTGGCTATGCTCCATCAGCTGACGCACTGACTCCCGGGTCGCATCCGATCTCAAGGTTTTGAGAACGGTTTTTCCCAGACGGGAAGATGGTGCACGTTCAAGCCGAGATAGCTCCATCCCCTCCGGCTCAACACACGCATCATCCCGGGTCGCGCAAGCTTCGGATTCTCCCCGATAATCATGGCTCCGAACGGGCCATCCGGTGGCGTCCGGCTTTTCAGATGCTGCCAGGCAGACCGAATGACTTCCTGAGGCAATCCGGAAGCGCGATCCTTGGGCCGGATGAACATCCGGAGAAAATAGGCGGAACGCTTGAGCGTTTGAGATGTGACCAGCTCTGTCGTGCAGACTCCGACGATCTCCTGATCGTCGGCATAGATGACATAGACCAGTTCATGAGCCCTTTTTTCCGCCATGGCCCGATTGGGAAGCGCGCGCTCCCGCATCCAGAAATCGACCACCTCCTCACGCAGTTCTTCTGTGGTTGTCTGAAAAACAGGCACGAGAGTGTAGCGATGGAACACGTGCCTCGCGTCGTTTGAAGTGGGCTCCTGCATGTTGCGCCTCCCGGATCTGCTTGATGCCCGGCCGCTACCGGCCCGAGGGGGCACAGTTAATGGATTGCATTCAGAACGGCTGCCAAGCCATCCGATCCATCATGACTGCGCCGCCTTTTTGGCCAAAAGCGCATCATCGATCTGGCGTGCCCGGATAGCGGCTTTGCGATTACTGATACGCGACCAGTAATCCACGAAAGCCGGACGCTTTTCAAGCGTACCAAACCACAAGGCCAAACCAATCTGCGCACCCAGATAGACATCAGCTGCGGTAAAGACATCACCGAGAAGGTACGCATCCTGCGAGACCGCATGCTCGAGCACATCCACCACGCGATCGTACGTCCCATACCCGATCATTTTCTCCCGGTCTGCCGGGACGACGAAGCCCAGCGCCCGGTTGCTTGAAGCGGCTTCGAAGGGCCCTGCCGCGAAAAATAGCCACCGGTAATAGGGGCCTCGCAGGCTGCTGCCGGGAGCGGGGGCGAGCCTGGCTTCTGGAAAGGCATCCGCAAGATAGGCACAGATGGCTGCCGTTTCCGTCACCACAATCTGTCCGTGCCGGATCGCCGGTACTTTTCCCATTGGATTGATAGCCAGGTATTCCGGCGCTTTCATGGCCATGCCAGAGTCGAGAAGCACCGTTTGGTAGGGGGTACCCACTTCTTCAAGCATCCAGCGAACGATTTGGCCACGTGAGGCTGGATTCGTATAAAAAGTCAGGGTGCCAGGGATCATGGTCGCAGCCGTCTTGGATTCCGGTTTCCGGATGTTATCGGGTTTCCTAACTGTTCGCAAGATTGCGAATTGACTCATGGAAAATGTAAGCGAAATCGATTCATTGCCTCAAATAAGGAATGTAAGCGAAAATTCCCATTGGGCATATTCCGGAGGGGTTCGCAATGAGACTGACGATGGGCGAGCGTGTTCCTCGGTGATCACTTTGATAAGCATTGACCCGCTCGACATACCTCAGTCCCAGCAATTATGGGATCCCTTGCTTCTACGGCCCGTGATACGGTTCACGTGATAAGGCTCAGGAAGTCATCACAGTGGCTCTTGGGTTGCCTGGTCTTCCAAGGCAGGGATGGGGCGGGGTCAGAGCAACGGGGGCTATCGAGCAGCACTAAGACCAGCTTTATGAGGAAATCAGATCAGTACCGGATTGTTTTTACACAAAATTGATATTATTATTCCTTATCGGGAATATTTATTGATTTAATTGATCTATTTTAATATAATATTCCCGTACAGGATAATCATATGGAGTTCAAGATGGCAACGAGCGAGCTTCACAAGCAAACCCCGGTCTATGGCCGGATCAGTACTGTGGCGCAGCTGGGTCTGCTGATACGCGGGCACCGTAAAGGACTCCAGCATGTGACACTTGCCAAGACTGCGAGTGTCTCAGGCATTGGTCCCCGGTTTATGTCGGAGTTGGAGCGCGGCAAGGAGACTGCAGAAATCGGCAAGGCCTTGCATGTGTTACAGCAACTTGGATTGGATGTCTGGGTCACCCCCCGCGGCGTGACCCCGGGCAGTTTGACTACCCAACCAATTGCACATCACGAGGACCATGTCAGTACCTGATGATGTTCTAAACGTCTGGTATCGGGATCGCGCAGTCGGCCGTCTCACAAGCCGGGAGTTGGATTCCGGCTTTGAGTTTGTCTACGACAGGAGTTGGGTCGCAGATGGATTTCGATTGTCCGTGTCACTGCCGTTACAGATCGGGACGTTCCTGCCCAACGCTCCCGGAACGCGGTTTTTTGGCAATTTAGTCCCGGAAGGCAATCAACGAGAGCGCTGGGTACGCGAACTCAAGATCGCTGATACCGACTTCGCACTCCTCAAGGCATTGGGCAAAGACTGCGCCGGAGCATTCTCAATCCTTCCGGTGGGCGCTGAACCCAACCTGAACAGTGGTTACATCCCGCTCACTGATGAAGAGCTGGCTGGGTATTGCCTGCGCAAGGGCAAACCTGCCGAAAAGGAGAAAACATCTATCCGTTTTTCCCTCGCCGGGTTCCAAGAAAAACTGCCCGTCCACGAAATAGACGGCAATTACTTTCTTCCGAAGGATGCCACGGGATCGTCAAAACTTTTGAAGTTTGAAGTGCCGGAATACGCAAATGTACCCTTATACGAGGCTTTTTTGGCACGCCTCTATCAGCGCGTGGGTCTCAAAACCTGTGTGACGCATTACAGGGAAAACCCCAAGGGGTCTTATATCGATATCCAACGTTTCGACCGGTACCTGGAGGGTGAAAAGGTGGAGCGCCTCCATCAGGAAGATTTTTGTCAAGCACTGGGATACCCCCGCAGTCAAAAATATGAGGGGGACAACGGCCCTTCATTTGCCAGCTGTGTTGCGCTGTTACGTAAAGAAAGTGCAGTACCCATTGAAGATATTGATCAACTGAATCACTGGCTGATTCTTAACGTATTGGCAGGAAATTCAGACGGGCATTCCAAAAATCTTGCTCTATTGCAAGAGCGGAGTAACCCGAATCGTTGGAGACTTGCACCTTTTTATGACCTGGTCTGTACCGGCGCAATCGAACGGATAGAAAAGAAACTGGCCTTTTCGATTGGTGGACAGAACGATCCTGAAAATCTTACCCGGGCGCACTGGGAAAAGGAAGCCCAAGCGTGCAATCTGCGCCGCTCAACCCTTGCTGCTCTGGCGCGCGAATGGGCCGAACGATTACCGGCAGTTACCAGGGAGTTGCAGGCAGAATTTGAGCAATCCCACCAGCATGTGGCAGCCTTACAACGAGTGACTCAAGTCGTTGAACAGCGTTGCCGACGGGTACTGTTGGGCCTGAGTTAACGACTCTTCAGGGAATCACCTGAACAGAGGGTAACCAGTAGACCGAGGCGCCATCACAAAGCATGTAAATGAAAAAGGCGGCGCATCCTTTCAATTATTCGTTCAACCAGCAAGCACTCCGGTGCCAACCGGAGCCTCAGAGGAGGCGCCCCGGTGCAAAAGCAGATCATAGTTGCCCAAGTGTCGTCTACTGCCTTGTGTGACGAGACGCAGGAGTCCTTCACCCGGCTCGAAATCCAGCGCTCGCTGCAGCATCTGCCCAAAGCCGAATCGACGGAGCTCCTGGGCCGCGGGACCATGCACGCGCGACCAGCTGCGGTGACCGTAATGACTTCGGGATGATGGCAATCGAGCATCGGCGCCCGGCGTTCCGTGATGGACGGTTTGTGCGCGGTCACGGGATGTACAAGATCCGGATAATCCAGTCCTATTGCGTATGGAGCAGCTCTTGGGAAGACAGTTTCCGACACTGACCGAACTTCTTGAAACCATCCAACAGGGTCATGGCTGGCGTTCTTGGAATCCCTTGGCCAAAGCGCTTGCCGCCTCGCCTCGCACAATCGCAAGCTCGGCTTGCGAGCGTGTACAACCACCCGCAAAGCTTATTGCGGAAGTGCTTGCCTCGCTGAATCGAACTGGAAATTGGAGGAGTGGGTCTAGCGTTGACGCAGGGCGACTGGGATCCGAAGCCGGATGGACCCTCGGCCTCCGGCCCGTCAGGTGGCGGTCCCAAGGAGAATTTTTGGTGGGCCGTGCAGGAGTCGAACCTGCGACCAATGGATTAAAAGGGGCGTCCGGACGCTTTTCCCAACAAGCGATTTTGGTGATTTCACAGGAACATCAGATGTTTGAGATCACGCCAAATTTGTCACCATCCCCTGATTTCGCCCTCGCACTATGGCAAGGGAATGGC
>JAJZBR010000090.1 GCA_021798795.1 Pseudomonadota bacterium | reverse complement strand
AGATGGTATTTCGTGACGGGCGGGAACGCGGCAGATCTGGCGCTTGCCGGCACCCTCCCAGAAGGTCCTGCGACGAATCCCCATCTTGAAGCCCAGTCTGGGAGCCCGGCTCCAGCTTTGGCTGCTTTTGTCACGCGCCGCCGGACGCCTTTCTTTTTTCATTTTCATCATGGCCAGAACGGTCATACGCTGGTCATCGGGCCCACCCGTTCCGGTAAAAGCGTCTTCAACAATTTTCTCATGGCGCATTGGTTGGGGTTGCCCGACTCCCGGATCTTTCTATTCGACAAAGATTGGAGTGCGGAGATTCCCGCTACCCTCCTGGGCGGACGATATGCCGATCTGGCACAGGCCGATCAACCCGAACCGCTCAACCCGCTGCTTGAGCTCGAGGATCCCGACAGTCGCGTTTGGCTGCACGGGTGGTTGGCGACCCTTCTCGAATCCGAAGGCCATTCACTCGATGCGGAAGATCATCTGTTTCTCGGGCAGGCACTCGATGCGCTGGGTGAGTTGCCGGCTGGAGAGTGGCATCTCCTGTCTCTCATCAACCTGCTGCCCCGGGGGCGGCTGGTCACTGCGCTGGAACCATGGGTGGGCAATGGCCCCTTCGGGCACTATTTCGATCATGCCCGAGAGGATCGGAGCTCGAACCGGATCGTCGGATATGAGATCGGACGCCTGCTCGCCCAGCCGGCCATCGCACGTCCCATGCTCGATTATCTCTTTCACCGGATCTTCCGTTCGCTCGATGGCCGGCCGACCCTGATTTACGTTGAGGAAGCCTGGTTTGTGCTTTCGGATCCCTATTTTGCGAAAAAGATCGAAGAATGGGTCCGGACGCTGGCCAAGAAAAATGCACTACTGCTTTTCGCAACCCAGTCCATTGAAGAAATCGCACGGGCGCAGGGCAGCGGGGCCCTGCTGGATAACATTCCGACCCGAATCCTGCTACCCAACGCACAGATTCGGGCACAGGGAGACAGCTATGCCAGACTGCTCGGTCTGGATGATCGCCAAATCGCGCTCATCGAGTCGGCGACACCCGGACGTGATTATTACCTCGTCCGGCCTGGATTCAGCCGTCTGTTTGAATGCAGCTTTCCGCCAGCTCTCTTGGCCTATCTGCGCTCCGATGCGCGGGCGCGATCCGTGTTTTCGGCTCTTCGGAAGACCGGTACGGCAGACTGGCAATCGCGTTATCTCGAGTTGGCCACCCATGCGTAACCGGCGATTCCGGGGCGCCTGTGCGGGGCTTGCACTGAGCTGCGTGCTCGGGTGTCTGCCACGCGCCCATGCGCTCGCGAGCGGCAGTACGGTATTTGACCCCTTCAACTTTGTGCGCAATACGGTTACGGCATTAAACTCCATCCGGAGCGTCGAGTGGGAAGTGGAAAGCTACCTGGTTCAATACGAATCGCTGCGTGCCGAAATCGAGTCGTTGAAAAACCTTTCGCCACAGGCACTGGCTGCCCTGGGGAATGTCACGGATGTCAACCAGTCGATTACCCGATATCAATCCTTCCTGAATGCGCTGCGGGGTACGGCGGGATCCCTTCGGGCGGGTTATGGGCAACTCATGCATATCAACCGGGAACTGTCAGCTGCCCGTCTGGGCTGGGGCCAATACAACCGGATTATGCGCAAAGGTATTGCCCGGAGACAGCAGGAGGCATTGAGCGAAGTTCATCAGGATGATGCGATTCTGCGCTCCATCCACGACAACTACCGGAGACTTCGCGCAGCCGAAACGGAACTTCCCGAAGCATCGTCGATGAAGGGTCAGCTTGAGACCTTGAACGCGACCTTGGGACTTGTGGCCAGTGAGGATAACAGCCAACTTGCGGTGATGACGACGATTGAGCGGGCACGGGGCATCCAGAGCAGCGAATCGCTTGCCGCCGCCCGGGGATGGGTTGCGAGGCGGCACAGTCTGGACCAGCGTGTCCACGCCCTGGGTCAAGGTTTTGTGCGGGCGAACGAGGGTCCGGGTCTGAATCAATGGCTATCCGGGCAGGGTCAGAGGCTGAAGCCGGTCATTCCCGCTGAGCCGGCCTCTCCTCATCCGTCCGGATCTCGGCCATGAATGCCCTGAGGTCGTCCATTCCCCTGGCCTGGACCCAGACGGAACCCACGGTCAGCGGGGCTCTGAGCCTCGTGCTACGCCAGCTTCGGGGTTCGAGCACGCTTGTGGCCGAGCGTCTTTTGCACTATGCAATTGGCGGTCCCTTGGGGCTTTTCTACCTCTTTACGGAGCTTGCAATTGTTCTGGTTGGACTCTTCGTGCTGCTTTCGGGAGGTGCGAATGAGGGTCTCATCCGCGTGTTCATCCGGGGAATTCTCCTTTGGGGTGCTGCGGCGTGGATGCTGCATGATTATGCAAGCCTGACCCGTGCTTTCAACGGCGGCTTTGATGTACTGGCCAACGTCGTACTCGGTGCTCCGGTCGTATGGCCGGCACATTGGTCGGAGACGCTGCTTGGCGCCGCAACCCACTCCTTTCTCGGCGCAGTGGGAAAACTGTGGCAGGCGTTGCCCATATTTCATGTCAACCAGGAACTCCGGAACAGTCTCGATGGCATCGGTCCCGATCTCATCATGCTCCTCGATGCTTTTGTCGCCAGTTTCTTGATGGGGTTGGTCGTTGCCATCCTGGTTGTGGCTTACATCGCCTTCGCGGGAGTGTTTTTCATGGGGGTCGCCCTCACGGCGATCGGGGTCGCGGTCGGTCCCCTCTTTATCCCTTGTCTTCTCCTGCCCTATCTGGCCGAACTGTTCCACGGTTGGTTCCGTTTTCTGCTCACCGCGGGGCTCTATAAAGTTGTCGCCGCCGTCGTCCTGATTCTCGCATCGATTCTCTTAGCTTCGTCAATAGCCGAAGTGAACGCGCTGGCTCAGGCGCTTGCGACAGGCATCTCCCAGCATTCGTCCCTTTGGAGCAGCGCTGAAATATTCGTTTACGTCTTTTATCTGCTGATTGTCGCTTCGTTTGTGCTGTTGCTGCTTCGGCAAATCCCCTCCATCGTGAATCACCTGATCACGGGGCGTGGAACCTCGGGGGTGGGGACCTGGGGCGCCATGGGGCGGGGTGTCCGGGGTATGGGTCAAATGTGGACCGCGCAGCGGGATTTGGAATGAGAGCGGTTTTCCTTGTGTTTCACCGGTTCTCCTGGCTACCGATTGTGGTTGAGGCGCTGCGGAACCGAAAGACACGACCACCCGAAGCACGGGAGTCGGCTCGGATTCCATCCGAGCTCGAGCGGCATCCGGGTGCGCTCGCCCTATGGATCGTGGGTTGTGGTCTGCAGGATCACCGAATCCGGGTTGGGGGCGGGTTGGTTCTCACAGGGAGCTACCTCCTGTTGATGCTGGGGCACGTGTTGTCCCGTTTTTTCTGATTCAAAGGTCATGTTTTTCCAAAGACGTTCGTCGGCCAGCCGTCGCGCAAAGACCCCCATCCCAGACGACGCGCTCTGGCAGGCAGCTTATTTTGAGCGCTTTGCAGCGCCGGTATTGGCCCGGAATCGTCTGTTTGTCCTGCTGATTCTCCAGACGTTCGCCCTCACCGCGCTCGCGCTGGCCTTCCTGGTATTGCTGCCCTTGCAGAAAACCGTACCTTATCTGGTTCGGGAACGTCCATCCGGCCGGATCACGACGCTCTCTCTGCATGGGTTGCCCTACACCCCGGCTCATAATACGCTGCGCTACTTTCTCGGGCGCTGGGCCATCCGGTTGCTCACGCTCAATCCTTCCCTGACGCTTGCCAATCTCACCGACGATTATCGCTTCACCCGGGGGGCCGCCGTAGCACAGTTCGCTGATTGGGTCCGCACCACCGCACCGCTCCGGAGGTTGGCTCATCACGCGAGCCAGATACGAACCGTGAGACTCGAGAGTCTCAGCTTCTTGCCGGGCTCGGTTGTCCTCATACGTTGCCGGACAACCGAGCGGTCGTCACGCGGAGCACGCGTTCATCGGGTGGAATGGCTCATCACGCTCAACTACGTCATCATCCGCCCCCGGACACCGGAGGCCATTCTGCGCAATCCGATTGGTCTTTTCATCACCGATTTCACCATCCAGAGGAATCTATGAGCGTCACCCTGAACCCCCG
>JAJZBR010000089.1 GCA_021798795.1 Pseudomonadota bacterium | reverse complement strand
CCGCGACCGTCCAGGCGGAACGGGCCACCGCCGAACTCGGGGACCAAAACCAGGCTCTGATCGAGGAAATCGGGCGTCGCGAACGCGCGGAGCAGACGATCCAGAAGGATCGCGAGGAACTCCTCCTCGTCATCGATTCGATTCCGGTATTTACGGGAATCGTAACGAGCGAGCTCGGGTTGCGCCGCATCAATCAGGCGCTGTCCCGTGCGCTCGACGTCCGCTCGGATGAGGCCGTCACGATCCCGCTTGAATCCCTCGTTGGACCGGAACAATACCCCAAAGTCAAGAACCGTTTCGAACAGGCACTTCGGGGCAATCGGCAAAGTTTTCCCATGCAACTTTCCTGGAACAAGGATCGCAAACTGCGCTTCTATACAGCCCATTGCATTCCGATCCACTCGCTCAGCGCATCGACGCAAACGGAGTTCATCCTTCTCCTCGAAGACGTGACAACCTGGAAACAAAACGAACTCCGGCTGCACCACGAAACGCTCCACGACCCTCTCACGGGACTCGGCAATCGCCGCCTGCTCGAAGATTGCCTGCTGGATGCGCTGGACCACGTTCACCTGGGCGAATCCGGGATCCTGATCCTCCTCGATCTGGATGGATTCAAATCGATCAACGACCAGGAAGGACACCCCGTCGGGGACACGATCCTGACTGCGGTCGCTCGCGCACTGACCCAGTCAGTGCGAAAATCCGACACCGTCTGTCGCTTGGGCGGGGACGAGTTCGCAATCGTTTTGGCCAGAGCTCCCCAGGAAACGGCCGTCCAGATCGCACAGAAGATCCAGACCAAGATCCACATGGAAACCGCACCGCTTGTCAAAACATGTGCCGCACCTACCGCAAGCATCGGGTTGGTCGTACTCGAAACCGGGGACATCAACCCGGAGGATTGGATCCGGGCGGCCGATCTCGGACTCTATGAAGCCAAACGAAAGGGCGGCAACACATACGCCTGGGGACGTCTGCCCAAACCCTAGTACCGGGCATTCGACTGCCTCTCACGACCGCGTTATCATGGGTCAACACGAGGGGGCTCCCCAAGAGCCCCCTCACACATCCCCAGTTCCGAGTCCTCTGGAGAGCCGAACATGACGCCGATCCACCCGTCTGCGAACCGTCCGTCCCGCAAATGGATTCCACTCTTCGTCATCCCTCTGGCACTCGTCCTCGTGCCAGCCCTGACCCAGGCCATGCCCCGCGCACTCATCGACCGGCTGCGCTGGCATTTCGTCGGCCCCTTCCGGGGTGGTTGGGTTACCACGGTCGCGGGTATCCCCGGCCGACGCAATACCTATTACATCGGAACGGCGGATGGAGGGATCTTTGTCACCCATGACAGCGGACGGACCTGGCAGGCGCGGTTCCAGAAAGAACCGGTCTCCTCGATCGGCGCCATCGCTGTCGCACCGTCCAATCCCAAGATCGTCTACGCCGGAACCGGCCAGGCGGGTTTGCGTTCGGATATGTCCTTTGGCGACGGGATGTATCGATCGGACAACGCCGGGCGGACCTGGAAATGGATTGGACTCCGGCAAAGTCAGCACATCTCAGATATCTCGGTCGATCCGAGACATGCCCAAACCCTCCTGGTCGCGGTTTTAGGTCATGCCTTCGGCCCCAATGTGGAGCGGGGCGTGTTTCTCACGACCAATGGCGGACGGAGCTGGAAAAAGACTCTTTATGTGAATCCGGATCTCGGCGCCATCGATCTCACGCGCGATCCATCCCGCCCGAATCTGGTTTATGCCGCACTCTGGAACTTCCGTTTTCCGTTCTACGGGCACTATGGGGTCGTGAATGGACCCGGCGCCGGCATCTGGCGTTCGGAAAACGGTGGGCGCACCTGGCAGCGTCTTTCGGATCGCGGACTGCCACAGCACAATCTCGGCCGGATCGGTCTCGCAATCGTTCCGGGATCGAAGGGACGTCAACTTTTCGCTCTGGTTGGTGCGAGTAAAGGCGGACTCTACCGCTCGAACGATGGCGGCCAGAGCTGGGCTCCCGTCAACTCTGACCCCAGGCTCTGGGGCGGCGACTGGTATTTCGGGGAAGTCGCAACCGATCCCGAGCATCCCCAGACGCTTTTCGTCATGAATACGGCCTTTTACGAATCGACTGATGGCGGGAGACACTTCACCTCCATCAAGGGTTCGCCGAGTGGCGACGATTTCCACACCATGTGGATCGATCCCAAAAACCCGCGTCGCATGATCATCGGAGCGGATCAGGGCGCCTCGATCAGCGTGAATGGCGGAGACACCTGGACATCCTGGTACAACCAGCCCACGGCACAGATCTACCATGTCGCAACCGACAACCGGTTTCCGTTCCGGATCTACGGAACCCAGCAGGATTCGGGCAGCATCGGGATCCGGAGCCGCGACTTCAGGGGCTTTGTGAGCAACCACTCCTGGTACTCCACGGCAGGCGGCGAGGCCGGATACGTGCTTCCGGACCCGGCCGATCCGAACATCGTTTACGGATCGAGCATCGTGGGCAGCATCACGCGTGAAAATCTCTACACGCACGAAACGCGGAACATCTCCCCGTGGCCGGTTGCGACCTACGGCGTCCCCCCCTGGAAACTCCGGTACCGCTATCCCTTCAATACTGCGCTCGCGCTCTCCCCGCGCAATCCCAATACCCTTTATGCGGGCGCCCAGGTCATCTTCCGGTCCACCAACCGGGGTGACAGCTGGTCGGTGATCAGTCCCGACCTCGCCCGTCTCCATCACCCAAGTGGGCCGATCCATCACCGGGGATCCATCACTCTCAAGAACGCCACCCGTCTCGGCTATGGCGTCATCTACACGATCGACCCCTCTCCGATCCGGAAGGGAGAAATCTGGGCCGGCACCACGAACGGGCGGGTCTGGATGACACGGGACGGCGGTCGACACTGGCACGAGGTTACCCCGGCCGGATTGCCACCCTGGACCCGGATCGAGAACATCGCACCTTCCCCCTTCAACCCGGCAGTCGCCTATCTATCGGCCAATCGTCACCGTCTCGACGACTTCCAGCCGTTCCTCTATGTCACCCATGATTTCGGTCGCCATTGGCACCCAATCACGGATGGCATCCGGTCTCCGAACTATCTCCACGTGATCCGGCCCGATCCGGTACGCAGGGGACTGCTCTACGCCGGAACGGAGACCGGCTTCTATGTCTCCTTCGACAACGGCCGGCACTGGCAGAAGTTCGACACGAACCTGCCGACCGTATCCGTGCGGGACATTGCGATTCACGGACGTGCGCTCGTCATTGCGACCCATGGCCGCGGGTTCTGGATGCTGGACGACCTGGCTCCGATCCGCGAAGCACAGGCGGACTGGATCCACCGGGCGCTGGTACTTGAACATCCGGCTCCCGCCTACCGCCTGCGGCGTACGCTCTATCGGGACGAGCCGCTGCCACCCGAGACTCCTCATGCCAATAACCCGACGACGGGTGCCTCAATCTACTATTATCTCGGAACCAGGCCCAAGGGACCCCTCACGCTTACGATTCGGACGGCGCGAGGACAACTGGTCCGGCGTTACACCAGCACCATGACCTTCCCGCCGCCACCCCGGGCCCCGTTCCCGACCCTCTGGATCGCCCGTCAAAAGGCGCCGACCGCCCGAATCGGACTCAACCGCTTCCTCTGGCATCTCCGCGCCACGCCACCCCAATCCCTGAGAAAGGGATATCAGGGTCCGGGCCTTTATCATGAAACCCCGATCACTCCGCGCGGCCCCATCGTCGTCCCGGGGCACTATCGCGTATCCGTTTCGATCGATGGGCATCATGCAACCACCTCTCTCGTCGTGCTCGCCGACCCCCGAGTCCGGACGACCCAGGCGGCCTATCTCGCCCAGTATCGGCTGGCGCGCGCGCTCACCCATCACCTGACACGCGATACGGTGGCCTACCACAACGCGGAAGCTCTCCTCAAGCGGCTACGCCGCGCGGGAAGTAACGGGAAGGCGATCGCAGCCGTCGCCCACGCTCTCCAGGTGTTCAGTCAGTTGAACGGCGAGTTCGGATACCTGTTCGGAATCGTGGAAGGCGCTGATGCCAGACCCACGCAGCCGGAACTCATCTTGGCACGGAAATCCGAGCAACGCTTCGCCCGGACGGAGGCGATGCTCCGGAAATACTGATCGCGGGAAGCCGATCGCTCCACCATCAGGTGG
>JAJZBR010000030.1:20111-22860 GCA_021798795.1 Pseudomonadota bacterium | reverse complement strand
GGTGGAATTGCGGTCTATAAGAGCGTCGAGCTGGTGCGGCGCCTGAGGGAACGCGGTTTCGACGTGCAGGTTGTCATGACCGAGGGAGCGATGCGCTTCGTCTCCAAGCTCACCTTCCAGGCGGTCTCGGGTCGTCCGGTCCGCCATGATCTCTGGGATGAGGCCGAGGAGGCGGGCATGGGCCATATCGCGCTTGCGCGCTGGGCCGATCTCGTCCTGATCGCTCCCGCCAGCGCACACGCTCTCGCGCGGCTTGCGCATGGATTGGCTGATGATCTCCTTACCACGCTTTGTCTTGCAACCGACGCGCCCTTGACGCTTGCCCCCGCCATGAATCCACACATGTGGCGCCATCCTGCGACACAGGCCAATCTTTCGATTCTGGGGTCGCGCGGAGTCCGGATCTGGGGTCCGGCGGATGGTCCCGAGGCCTGCGGGGAATCGGGGCCGGGTCGCCTGCTCGAACCCGCCGAGCTTGCATCACTCGTGGCCGGGACCCTGACTCTGCGCGAGCGGAGACCCGATCTCCGGGTGCTCCTCACGGCCGGGCCGACACGCGAACCCTTGGACCCGGTTCGCTATCTCAGTAACAGGAGTTCCGGCCGTATGGGATATGCCCTGGCCCAGGCTTTTCACGATCAGGGTGCCTGTGTAACCTTGATCAGCGGACCGACTGCACTCCCCGATCCTGCGGGAATCCGGGTCGAGCGGGTAGAGACCGCGCAGGAGATGCACGATCACGTCCTTGCAGCACTTCCTGGACAGGCGATTTTCTGTGCGGTGGCGGCGGTGGCGGATTTCCGCCCGTCCCATGCTGCGGTACAAAAACTCTCCAAGGGGCAAACCACGAAACCGCTCCCACTTGAAGCGACGCCGGATATCCTCGCGGCCGTTGCGAACCAGAATCCGCGTCCGTTTATCGTGGGCTTCGCGGCTGAGACGCACGATCTCGAATCCCATGCGCGCATCAAGCTCAAAAACAAGAAGCCGGATCTCCTCGTGGCCAACCCGGTGGGTCCGGGGTTGGGTTTCGAGTCGGAAGAGAATGAAGCCTGGGTCTTTTGGCCAGGTGGCGATCGGCGGATCGAGCGGATGCCGAAGCCGGCGCTCGCCGCGATTCTTGCAGGCATCATCCTGGAACGCTACGAGCAGAGCGCGGGATAGGCCGATGCAAACCCTCCAGATTCGGATCCTGGATCCGAGGCTCGGGGCGACCTGGCCGCTTCCGGCCTATGCCACGACAGGTTCCGCCGGGCTCGATCTTAGGGCCGTGATCGACAAACCGCTCGCACTCGAGGCTGGCCAGGCGGAACTGGTTCCGACCGGTCTCGCGATTCACATCGGGGATCCGCTCTGGGCCGGCTGCATCCTGCCACGTTCCGGCCGCGGGCACCGCGATGGGCTTGTCCTTGGGAACCTGGTTGGATTGATCGATTCTGACTATCAGGGCGAGATCCAGGTCTCAGCCTGGAACCGGGGACGGGCGACTCTCAGGATCGAACCCGGCGAGAGGATTGCACAACTGGTCCTGATCCGGGTGGCACGCGTCGAATGGGTTCCCGTCGAGACCTTCACGCCTTCGGATCGGGGTACGGGTGGATTCGGACACACGGGCTCCTGACTGCATACGGATCGACTACGGGGATCTCCAGCGCAAAGACAGCACCCGGGCTTATCCGTGAGGATACCCGAAAGGTGGCGGGTCACGTTTTGTGCCGCAAGATGCGGAAACCGGTGCTCTGAAACGCAAGATTCTGAAGAATGTTCAGGGCAAACGCTGGGTGATCTGGATACGGATGCCCGGGATTGTGTCACGGCCAAGAACTGCAAGGGCTGCCTGGTCAGTCGCTATGATTCCAAGCGTAATCTCACGTTTGACGATCCGGGACGGACCCGGATCCAAGATGGCAGTCTGGCTTCGTTTCTGACCGGGGATTGATCCGGGCGGGAGCAATTAACTGATGCTTGATTTCGATCCAGATCTATCGATGCTAACTCGCGAAGAGCCAGACGTACCGCATAGGCGAGTTCGCGAAACGCATGGGCCGATCGGTCCAGACGATTCGTCGATGGGCTCAGTGATTGCCAACCCAATTTTCCAGACGCAGCCCGGGATACTCGGCGAAATCGGTGACGTTATTGGTGACGAGCGGCACTCCCAGTGCGATGGCATGCGCGGCAATCAACTTGTCGAGCGCATCCCGCTTGCGCTCCCGGGTGGCCAGACGCACCGGACCATAGGCAAGCGCGGAGGCACCATCGAAGGGTGCTACTGCGAGGTCTTCCAGCAACGAGGACAGAGCCGCCCGATTGCGGGGCTGCTGCTCGCCAGAACATGCGACCCCGTATTCGAGTTCGGCTAGCGTGATCGACGAAATCACGACCTCCCCCGTATAGCACTGCGCAAAGCGCGCTGCGACCTCCGGCGGGTGGTGTTTCATCAGATAGATGCACATATTCGTGTCGAGCATGAACTTGGGCGTCATAACGCGTCCCGCTCGCCTTCCCGGTTCTCACCCCGCCCCTCGGCCTTGAGATCCGCCGAGAACCGGCTAAATTTTTCCAGCAGATGGTCCAGCCGCCGGGGCGTGGGCCGGATGCGGAGTTCATCGCCGATGCGCTCGATTTCAAGCTCGAGATCGGTACGCTCGTAGGCCAGTTCGGCCGGGATCCGCACCGCCTGCGAGTTGCCGTTTTTGAAAATCTTGGTGGTCGTCATAATGATCATTTGCGTGTGTACATGTACATC
>JAJZBR010000030.1:15374-20011 GCA_021798795.1 Pseudomonadota bacterium | reverse complement strand
TAGCGCTGATGCGAATCCATCCTGCGTTTACTTCCGTGCTGGGGCGCATCAATTCCGCCAGTCGATAGGGTCGTAGCGGGCATCAGGGCGCTGCGGTAGCGATTGGGCGCAGGGCTTTTGACCGGTTCGCAAAAAACCCGCGCACCTGCCAAGCGCAGAAAGTATTCGGACTTCGGGAAACCCCGATCAGTCGAGCCAGGCGTGATGGCAAAAAAGTCATCACCGCACCCGATCCGCGCGGTGCGCAGGTCACCTTCCCGTATCCCGTGTGGACATACGCGGAAGCATGTGTGGACTCTGTTAGGCCAGGTTTCCCGGAAAATGAAAGCGGCGCTTGCAGCGCAATATGTGGCGGAGCCATCCGACCCTCCGGGACGTAAGAGGGCCGCAAGGTCCAATGAGATTCCGGTTGTGGCAGCGGCTTAGGCTGTTCTATGCGTTTGCTGGTGAGATTCCGACACGCGAATCGCCGTTCGTGTCGTTCGGGCGACATTGGAATGAACTTCCATGGTTTGATGAACGGTTGCATCCCATGGCTGATCGTCAGGTTCCCTCGGCAGATTCGGATGTCGGAGCGGCGCTTCCGACGCCGTAGTGCGCACGGTACTGTGCAAGCATCTGCCGGGTTTCCTTCCAGCGGCGCTGGCCGGACAGGTAGTGCATGAGATCGCTCAGAGTCGCGATTGCCGTGACCGTGAGTCCGTGCGCGCGGCGGACCTCCTCGATAGCCGAGTGGGCCCCCCTCCCGCGCTCTTCGCGGTCGAGAGCGACGATGACCCCCGTGGCGCGAGCGCTGGCTGCCTGGATGACAGCCACCGATTCCTGGATCGCCGTCCCTGCGGTGATGACATCATCGATCAGGATGATGCGACCCTTGAGCGGGCCTCCGATCACGCGCCCGCCCTCCCCGTGATCCTTGCTCTCCTTGCGATTGAACGCATAGGGGAGTGTGTTTGCGTAGTGGATGGAGAGCGCGATGGCGGTCGAGACCACGAGGGGAATCCCCTTGTAGGCAGGGCCGTAGAGACAGTCAGCCAACCATCCCGTCTCCATGAGGGTTGCGGCGTAGAGCTCCCCGAGCTCGGCAATCGCGGAGCCGTTTTGAATGCGGCCGAGATCAAAGAAATAAGGGCTCACACGGCCACTTTTGAGGGTGAACTGGCCGAAGGAGAGCGCGCCGGCTCCGAGGGTGAGATCAAAAAAACGTTCGACTCGTGAGGGCATCGCATCCTCCGGTGGAAAGTCCGGGAATCACCTTCCCATCCTACTCAACTCCGCCCCGTTTGGACAGCCGCACTTGGACTCGGGAGGGCGAGCCGGTAGACTGCCTGAATGCGTGTCCTCACTCTCAATGTCAACGGGCTGCGTTCTGCTGCCCGGAAGGGATTCCTCGACTGGTTACCGGGTAGTCGGGCCGATGTCGTCTGTCTTCAGGAAACACGTTTGTCGGAGTCAGAGCGCGGAGCGCTTCCGCTCGGACGGACGGGATATGTCGGCCACTATGCCGATGCCCTGCGCCCGGGCTATGCCGGTACCGCCATTCTTGCGCGAGCCGAACCTGACGAGATCACGCGCGGATTTGGGGAGCCCGAGTTCGATAAAGAGGGTCGACTGATCGCCGCGCGGTTCGGATCGCTTTGGGTGGTCTCCCTCTATCTACCCTCGGGATCGCTCGGGCCCGAACGCCAGGCTTCGAAGGATCGCTTTCTCGCGGCTTTCCCAGAGGCTTTGGCCAGACTGCGGGCGCGGGGACCTTTGATTCTCGCGGGAGACTTTAATATTGCCCATCGTCCGATCGATCTCCGGAACGCCCGGGCGAACGAGAAGCATTCGGGGTTTTTGCCCCATGAGCGGGCTTGGCTCGATGGGCTGTTTGCCCCGGATGGTGGTTTGATCGATGCGTTTCGCGTGGTCAATCAGGAGCCGGATCAATACACATACTGGTCGAACCGCGGGCGTGCCTACGAAAAAAACGTGGGATGGCGCATCGACTATGAGGCCGTGACCCCGGATCTTGGAGGTGCCGTGATCGGCGCCTCGATCTATAAGGGAGAGCGTTTTTCAGACCACGCGCCGCTCATTCTCGATTACGAGGGATACTCGCTTCGATGAAGATTGCAGAGGGCGCAACCACTCGACCGACCCTCCTCCGGAGGCTTTGCACCCGAAGGATGCTGGTTGCGCTCCTCATGGGTTTCTCCTCCGGATTGCCACTCCTTCTCACCAGCACCCTGCTCCAGGCTTGGCTCACCCGCGAGGGGATCAATCTCGGCCTGATTGGGTTGTTTTCCCTGGTCGGGCTTCCCTATACCCTCGAGTTCGTCTGGGCTCCCATCCTCGATCGCTTCCGCCTGGGTGCCCTGGGACGGCGGCGGGGCTGGCTGCTTGCAACCCAGTTGGCGCTGGTCGCAACGATCGCCTCGATGGCACTGCTCGACCCGAGCCGAGATCTTTTGGCTGTTGCGGCGCTTTGTCTGCTCATCGCCTTCTGCTCGGCTTCCCAGGACACGGTGATCAACGCCTACCGGCGCGAAACCTTAGGAGACGATGAACAGGGTTTCGGTGCTTCGCTCTATGTGAATGGTTACCGTGCCGCCATGCTGGTTGTCTCGGGGGGTGGACTCATCCTGGTCCACTTCGTTGGGTTTCACCGGGTCTACCTCATTATGGCCGCGCTCATGGGGGTCGGGATCCTGACGACGTTCGTCGCCTCTGAACCCGCCCTCACCTCTCCTTTGCCCCATGGTTTGCGCGAGAGCGTCGTCGAACCCTTCCTGTCCTACCTGAGGCGGCCGGACGCCGTCTGGGTCCTCGTGTTTCTTCTGCTCTATAAAGTCGGCGATCTTGTGGCATCGAACATGACGATCCCCTTCTATCTCGAGATGGGGTATTCAAATCTCACGATCGGAATGGTTGTCAAGGCATTCGGATTCTGGGCCATCATCGGCGGCGGACTTCTGGGGGGCGCTCTCATCCTCCGGATCGGAACCTTTCGCGCACTGTTCTGGTTCGGTCTGCTCCAGGCACTCGCGACCGCAAGCTTCGCCTTGCTCACACTCACCGGTCCTTCGATCGGGTGGCTGGCTTTCGTGATCAGCGCGGAGAATCTGACCCTCGGAATGAGTACAGCGGCGTTCGTGGGTTTCATGGCACTCATGACCGACCGCCGCTTTACCGCCACCCAATATGCGCTCCTGTCGAGTCTCATGGGCGTTCCGCGTGTCATCCTCTCGGCGCCGAGCGGCTATCTCGCTCTCGGCCTCGGCTGGCCGCTTTTCTTCGTCGTCTGCGGTATTGCGGCGGCGCCGGGGCTCATTCTGCTCCGCCGTTTCCGCCACTGGCTCGATCGCCCAGATGTCCCGCCCGGCGTACCTCCGGTCTCTGGTGAGGTGGGGGCTCTGCTAGAATGAAGCCGTTTCCCAAGACAGATTTTATGCATTCCAAAGACGACCCCGGCGAACCGGGCGCGGCCAGTCGCATCCAGGATTACCAGGTTTGGGGCGAGTTCGGCGAAGTCAACCCCTCCATCTCGGATGGTTCCACATTCACCTTTCTTGATCCGGAAAAGCTCAAGGCCATCTTTCACGAGCCCGTACCCGGATGCCATCTCTACTCCCGTCTTGAAAGTCCATCGACCCGTGTGCTCGGCCAAGCACTCGCGCGTCTTGAAGGCACGCCTGCCGCCCACGCGACCGCATCGGGCATGGCAGCGATTGCGACCACACTCCTCGCGATCTGCGAAAAGGGCTCCATCATCGTCTCGGACCGCCTCGTCTATGGCGGAACCCACGCGCTTTTCCGGAATCTTTTCCCCCGCTATGGAATCACGACCCGGTTTGTCGACTGCATGGATCCGGACACGGTGCGTTCGGCGCTCCAGGGGGGCGCCCGGGTGCTTTACGTGGAAAGCCTCACGAATCCTTTGCTCCGGACGCCGGATCTCGCGTTGCTCGCCGAACTCGCCCATGCCGAGGGTGCCCGACTCGTAGTCGATAATACCTTCGCCCCGATGATTTTTTCACCCAGGCGGCAGGGTGCCGACATCGTGATCCACAGTCTCACCAAGTTCATCAATGGCATGAGCGATTGTGTGGCGGGTGTGATCTGCGCGGATCAGGCGTTCATTGATGAGTTGAGCGATGCGAGCACCGGGACCTGCATGCTGTTTGGGCCCACGCTCGACAGTGCCCGTGCGGCTTCGATCTACAAGCATCTCCATACGCTCCCTGTGCGCATGATCCAGCACGGTCAGAATGCCAGGATGTGGGCAGAACGGCTCCAGGCGCACAAACTGCCGGTTTGTTACCCGGGATTGCCAGACTATCCGGACCGCGCCATCTTTGCGCGTCAGGCCGATCCGCGCATGGGTTTCGGCGGCATGCTCACGATCGATACCGGAAGCGAGGAGCGGTCCCAGGCGCTGATGGTTGCCCTGCAGGCGGCCCAGGTCGGATTCCTCGCGGTGAGCCTCGGTTATTATCGGACCCTCTTCAGCCCTCCTGGCAGCAGTACTTCCTCTGAGATCCCGGAGGATGAACGGCTCGCGACCGGGCTTACGCCCGGGCTCGTTCGCTTTTCAGTCGGGCTCGATCACGATATCGAACGGAGTTGGGACCGATTCGAGAGGTGTCTTCGCC
>JAJZBR010000030.1:0-15274 GCA_021798795.1 Pseudomonadota bacterium | reverse complement strand
ACTTCCTCTGAGATCCCGGAGGATGAACGGCTCGCGACCGGGCTTACGCCCGGGCTCGTTCGCTTTTCAGTCGGGCTCGATCACGATATCGAACGGAGTTGGGACCGATTCGAGAGGTGTCTTCGCCGGGTGAATCTCATCACCTGAATAAGATCGTGGGTGCGCGAGGATAGCGCTGGCACACGCCGGGTTACAACTGCGTACGTCGGGTCTGCGTGGGTGGGCCATTCATGCAGTCTCCGCCGCAATGGAAAGGTTTGCATGCGTTCAATCGCGCTCACCTTGTGGATCAGGGCGCTTCGAGCACATGCCGAAGCGGGTGGGGTTCATCGAACCCGAAGTGAAAGCGAGATGGCATGGATCCGCAGGGAAGCCGTGCACCGGGAGCAGTCTTCGCGCCGACTGGTTGATATCCCACGGTGTGGGAGGGTCGGGCAGAACTTTTGTCTCAAGTGTGGGTCGGATGCTGTGTATGATTGAAAATCTGATGGAAGAGCGGGACTCATTCAT
This sequence comes from Pseudomonadota bacterium, assembly GCA_021798795.1. GTDB lineage: Bacteria > Pseudomonadota > Gammaproteobacteria > JAKAQQ01 > JAKAQQ01 > JAJZNM01. The sequence continues at coordinate 14,764 of JAJZBR010000030.1, read as the reverse complement.
GCTATCCAGACTGATCGGTTGGCCAGAGAGTCGAACCCCCAAGTGTCGCATCGCCGCGCGGATCTATCCCGACCGGTCGAGAGCGAATCCCCGATCCCTCGCTGTTCGGGATGGGTTGCGAGCCGCTTTGATCGGCTCGGCGGGGCTCGTCTTCACGATGATCCCGGTGGCCCGTGCATCGGGATGTTTTACGTTTCCAACCGTTGTGCGGCTGGCGCGAGCACTGGCTTCGAAGCCCTATGTCTTGCCCAAGCCGATCCCTGGCTTTCTCGGGCGGCTCACCTACAATCAATACCAGTCCATTCGCTTCAAGCCGGCCCGGAGCCTCTGGCGCAAGCGAGGTTCGAGATTCCAGGTGCAACTGGTCGCCCCGGGGCTGTACTACAAGACGCCGGTGAGCCTCTCGGTGGTGTCGGGGTGCCTGACGCATCCACTCCCTTTCAAGCCGTCGGATTTCACCTATCCGTCGGCGCGCCTTGCAAAGCGCATTCCGCGAACGCTGGGCTATGCCGGATTCAAGTTGACCTACCCTCTGGTCGGCCGCGACTGTTGCAACCAGTTTCTGGTTTTTGCCGGAGCCAGTTACTTCCGTGCAGTGGGCCGTCCGAACAACTTTGGATTGTCGGCTCGCGGCATCGCGATCAATACGGCGTTCCCGCCGCATGAGGAGTTTCCTGCGTTCCGGAAGTTCTGGCTCCTGAAACCTCCGCGGAATGCGCATCAGATGGTGGTCTATGCCCTGCTCGATGGTCCGAGCGTCACGGGTGCCTACCGGTTTGTCATCCGGCCCGGACAGGTGACCCGGATCCGGATGCGGGTTCGGCTATTCTTCCGCCGTACGCCACGGGTAGTTGGGATCGCTCCTTTGACCAGCATGTTCTTTTACGGTCTCGGGACACCGCGACCGCTCGGTGAATGGCGCCCCGCGGTTCACGACTCGGACGGATTGGAACTCGCAAACGGTGATGGCGAGTGGATCTGGAGGCCTTTGATCAATCCGCCCGAGTTCCAGGTGACCAGTTTTCAGTTGGACAATCCACACGGATTTGGGCTGGTACAGCGCAACCAGAGATTCTCCGGGTATGAGGATCTCGGAGCGCGCTATGATACGCGCCCGAGCGCCTGGATCGTCCCACGGGGAATGTGGGGACGTGGCAACGTGGAACTCGTCGAGATCCCCGCTGCTTCAGAGACCATGGATAATATCGTGGCGTATTGGGTGCCCCACCGGCCGGTCAGGCCGGGACGGGAGTACCGCTACGCCTATACCCTCCGGGTGGGACGCGCGGGGGTGGCTCGCCCACCGGCCGGATGGGTGATCCATACGTTTGTGGGTGCGGGGCGTAATCCCGGCATGCCGTGCGGCAGCGGGCGGCACACCTTGCGTTTCATTGTTGATTTTACCGTTCCCAAGGCGTCTTTGAACGTGCCGGTGCAGGGTGTGGTGAGTGCGGGTCTCAACGCGCGTGTGAGGAATGTCACCGTCATGGCCGCACGCCGGGTTGGCGTACTGCGTGCGTCCTTCGACCGGCTTTCATTTCTGGTGACCGCGCCACGGGGACATCCGATCGAGCTGCGGGCGTTTCTGCGCAGCCAGGGTCATGCCCTCACCGAAACCTGGAGCGACATGCTGCCTGCGGATGCAATTCCGGCTCTCACACAAACGCCGGGCTGCCCCTGATGCGGGTCCGGGCACCGACGTCAGCGAGGAATCTGGTACGTCCAGGTTTCGGTCAGAGGTTTCGCGCGGTAGTGGATCCAGGTCTTGAGAATGAGCCCCGGATGACTGGATACGGTGAAACGGAGCCGCCACCGGCCGGTTCCGGGCAGTTTGACTAACGAAATATCGCGTGCCTTCCCGTGCCCGCTTGTCTCGATGACCGGTTCAAGGTTGATCCAGGATGGAATGGCCCTTAGGCGTTCGCCTTGAAAGTAGAGGGCAAAGGTGCGACCCCCGTGTGCCGCCTGCATCTCGCGTGTGGCCACGACACGTCCGAGCGGAGCGACAGGGGTGCGCATCGCACCCCAACGGATCGTATAGCGCAGCATGAGGGGCGTTCCGGGCGGGGGCTGGCTTGATGGCACCCAAAAAGTCATGATGTTGCTGTTTGTGGCACGCTCCGTCGGGATTTCGACGAGTTCCAGCTGACCCGGTCCCCAGTCTCCATCCGGTTGGACCCACACATTCGGGGATGCCTGGTCATGCCCGGGCATGGATTGATAGGCTTTGGGGTGGCGATCGCGTTGCATGAGCCCGAACCCTCTCGGGTTCGCAAGATTCATCAACCGGACATTCAGGTGTTTGGGGTTGGCGAGGGGCGACCAGACCCAGCGGCCCGTCCTGGTTTCGTACGACAATCCATCTGAATCATGGATCGCCGGATGCAACTTGACCGACTGGGTGACGTCCATGCGGCCTCGCAGGAACATGCTGACCAGGGGGGCCAGGCCGAGACGTCGGACCCGATGGCGCAGAAACAAGACGGCGGCGACATGCATGCTGGCCGTCCCCCCCGAAGTCACGCGGAAACGGTAAACGCCGGTCACGCTTGATCCGTCGAGCAGAGCAAAGAGGGTCAAAGAGGGGTCGTGGCGATTCGGTGTGACGATCCAGAAGGATCGAAAGGCCGGGAATCGTTCAGGGTGATTGGTTATCGCCGTATTGATTGCGATTCCGCGGGCCAGTGGGCCCCACGCCTGGTCCCGTCCCCGGGCACGGAAGTAGCCTGCACCGAGAAACGATAGGACGGCACGGGTCCGATCCTGTCCCGGGATGTGATTCATAATCTCGAATCCCGAGGCGGCGATGTGCGGCGGGAGTTGGTGGATCAGCGGGGGTGGCAGTCCGAAATCCTCTGGCGTGAAGTTGAGGGGTACGATCTTTCCCCGTGCGACCAAGTAAATCTTGACCGGGCGATCGAAGAGATAGCCTGCGGGTTTGAAGTGCAGGCTGACACGCGCGTGGGTCGGCCAGAAAGGCAGCGTGCCCCGATAGGACAGCGATCGGAAAAGCGGATGGCTGATCCGGCGCAGGGCCAGGGGGGTGAGAGGAAGGGGGGCATAGGGCCTCAGGGCGAGCGCATGAGCTTGCGCGAGAATGCGTGCAAAGAGCCACCGGTAGTGGCTGCCCCGGCCCGCGCCCGTGCGGTGGGAGGCCTGTGTCAGGCTGGCCACGAGACTCGCGTTCGCCTGTCGTGCCTGGTCGAGGGCAATCCGCGCTTCTTGGGTTGCCCGTTGAGTTGCAGCGGCCAAAGTGGCCTCTCTGGCACGGGCGCTCTTTGCCGCGGAAGCGATTTCAGCTTGTAGGGATCGTATTTGGTCGGCGAGAGCCCTGTTCTGAGCTTCGGCTTGTGCCACACGCGCATTGGTGGTATGGAGCGCGAGGTGGATTTTATGCACAGAGGACAGTGAGGCACAGCCTGCGAGCCAGAACGGGATCAGTAAAATCAGGAGCCCGGTCCGGGCAAGGGTTACCGGGGGGCGGAGTGGGGGTGGTATCTTGCGCTCATTCGTCATTGAGGTTCCAGTTCCGGGCCAGATCTTCCGGCAGTGTCCAGATACGATTGTGCAGTTCGGTTAGTAGTTCCCGGTCATTGAGCACAGCCAGCTGCTCGCCCCGGTCAAGGGCCTGCGGCCCGCGCGCCAGTAGCCGGGCGGCATAAAGGGATCGCGTGAGATCGATTTCCCTATTATAGCGGCGTGCGGTAGCCGATAGCCGGGCGACCGCGACTGCGTTGACGTAAGGGTCGATGAATGCCGCGCGGAATCCCGTTCGGGCACGAAAACCTGCGGTAACCCGCTCCCCGAGTGCCCGACCGAGCGCGCGGATCTCCTCGGGTGGATGGGTTTCTTCGGGCGTCTGGAACAAGTGAGCATCCCGGGTCCAGAGGCCGGCTTTTGTACTATTGGTCAGGATCGTGACCGGCGTGATCAGGATCAGTGCGATGACGATCGGCAAAAGCCAGACCAGGTAGGAGGGATCCAGGGCGGCAATCAGGGCGGACCAGGACACTGCGATGAGTGCGCACCAGGCGTGCATCCGGGCCGTCTGGACCCAGTGGCGGTGGTCACTGCTACGCTGTTGCCTGCCCCAGCCCACGCGATGACCGAGGAGGGAGGTGATGACATACCAGCTATGGAACAACATCCGGACCGGCGCGAGCACCATCGAGTAGATGATTTCAAGCATCACACTGGCCGCGAGGTGTCCCCACCCACCGAAAAGCGCAGTACGCCGCTGGAGAATCACGAGCACGAGACCTAGAAACTTGGGCAGGAGCAGGATGACGGCGCTTGTGGCCAGAATCAGGACGGCGAGATGTTCGTGCCAGATGGGCCATACTGGAAACAGGCCATGACCATGCGGGAAATAGTTGGGTGGGACGAGTGCATGCCAGGCAATGACAGCGGTTCCGAGCAACAGATAAAGCAGCCAGAAAACAGAGGCAACGTATGCCATCACGCCATTGACGAACATCAATCGGTGGGTGCCGAGCAAACCCTTGGCGAAAAGCAGGCGTAGATGCTGCAGGTTACCGAAGCACCAGCGACGGTCACGTTTGAGTTCATCAACCAGTGTCGGCGGTGTTTCCTCCCAGCTACCCGAAAGCTCGGGAGCGAGCCAGACCGACCATCCGGCCCGTCGCATGAGTGCCGCCTCGACGAAATCGTGGCTCAGAATGTCCCCGGCCAAAAGTGCCCGGCCTCGCAGGCGGGGCAGCTGGCAGTGTTCGACGAACGGGGCCACACGAATGATCGCGTTGTGCCCCCAGTAATAGCCGTCGCCCAGTTGCCAGAACGACAGTCCTGCGGCATACATGAGGCCGAAGAGACGGTTGCTGAACTGCTGGATGCGGCCAAACAGTGTCTGCTGCAAAATGATGCCCGGTACGGTCTGAATGATCCCGGCCTTGGGATTCGACTGCATGAGTCTCACCAGGTGCAGGAGGCAGTCGGCCGACATCAGGCTGTCGGCATCCAAAACGACCATGTACTCGTATCGATACCCCCAGCGCCTGAGGAAGTCGGCGATGTTTCCGGTTTTGCGTTTGATATTGGAGCGTCGCCTGCGATAGTGGATCTGTCCGAAGGCCGACAGCGTGCGCGTGAGCTCTGCCCAGGCCCATTGTTCCCTGATGTATGCATTGGGATCATCACTATCGGAAAGGATGTAGAACTCAAATCCATCGAGTTGACCGCTTTTGTCGAGATCCCGGTACATGACCTCGATGGCTCCTGCTATCCTTTCAGGCGATTCCTTGAAGATGGGGAAGATCAGTGCTGTTTTCGATGTGGAAAGTTGGGATGTGGGTGCATCCTCAATGAGCGGGGTTACGTGGCGCTGCCTCAAAAGGACGCCAAAACCGAATACTGCCGTCCAGAATCCGACCGCGATCCAGGCGGTCAGGATGCCGAAAACCAGTACGGTCGCATCATCGAGCCAGGGATTGCCGGGAGTGGGCAGTGCTCCGGCCATGTAGGAACTCGCCACCCAGGCGGGCAGGAGCACCAATAGGCCGAGCGCGGCGCGTCTTCGCCATGCTTTCCGATGCCAGTCAATTGTCCGCATGTTCGGCTAGCACACGGTTTGGGTTGAGATCGCGTCCGAGCGAGGCGGGGAGAAGGGTTTGCCGGTTGAGTGGCGGATTCTTGAAGTCCTTCTCGCAGGCATGGAAGTACGTCGAGAGGCGATACCGGAGAAAGTCGTGGGCCGTTTGTGCGGCCAACATCTTTTGGTAAGCAGCGAGTGAGGCATCGAGCGTGCGCGGGATCGTATCTTGCATGGCGATGTCTGTAACCAGATCACCCAAACCCAGACGCTTGGCATAGGTCTGTAATCGGGAGCTGATGGCGGCATCCGGTTTGAGGTGATTCTCGGGCAACGTTTAGTCAGGTTACGAAATTGTGAATGTATAGTTTAAACTGAAGTCGCCCCGCAAGACCCCACAGATTTGACCTTCAATCCTTGGGATATTAAAGGTGGCGGTTCCAAGTCTGAAGCGCAACGAGTTTATGGAAGCAGGATTCGTAGTTGAAGGACTCCGGCATGAACAGTTCGAGCGGGCATTTCCAGCCGAGGGGTTTCCTGGGTCGGGCGTTCAGATCGAAGGCGCTGGCATCGAGGTCCCTCTGCGAGAGCACGGAGCGGTCTGCGCCCTTGGGTAGATCCTGGCGCAGCAGATCGATGACCTCGGTGTGCAGCTCGCCTCGCGGCATCGCGTAAAGGGCCGTGTAGATGGTCTCGTAACTGGCGTTGCGATCCGGATCCCCGGGATGTATGCGCCGCAGGTATATCGGCGATTGACTCGGGCGAGTGCCCCGTGCTGAGCAGAATCAGTGTCTGATCCCAGAGCCAGGTTCCGGGGCGCAGGCGTGGGAACCTGCGTACTGGCCTGGCTGCAAGGTCCGCACGCGGCTCGGCCTGTACGGCTCGGTAGCCGCCCGCAACGGCCGGTCTCCCACGACCGCGTGGCAGCCACGGATGCACCCAGCCGTTGCGCGCAAGCTCCCGGCTGATGGTGCTCGGCGCACTATGAACCCTTCCCCCACCAGGAACTGGATGGGGACACGCATCCTCGATGCCAGGATGCTGATAATTTGTACTCATGCCAACACATTAAACCTCGCCAATGTGTCGCACTTCAGTTTGGGGCGCAACCCAGCCTTAAAATGACTGTGGTTCCGCTGGACTCGAACCTTGGGCCCCTTCTTGAGCGGCAAAATTATCGTGGCTGATAGCGGAACACAGGGCACCTGAGCCGCGTTTTGAAGTTAAGGGACTTAAATTTCCCACAACGAAAATAAGGCAATTGATTGCCATTCGACAAACGAGTTGCCTTAAAGGACAAATAACTGCTTGCAACCCTAAATATATGGTGGCCAGGGGCGGAATCGAACCACCGACACGTGGATTTTCAGTCCACTGCTCTACCGACTGAGCTACCTGGCCTCGGGGGGGTACATGAAAAAGTTTCCAATACGCCACCATTGTAATCTGGCCAGCCCGGTTACCGTCAAGACAATCCACTCACCATCAGGAGTCTCCGGGATTAAAAATCAGCCATTCTCCATCATCATTTTAGGGTGACGGAGTGATCTTGAGACTGTCTCTTTGGGCAGATTCGTGGAGAAGTCTGGTGAGATGATCAAGACCGGATTCTGAGGGAATCTCCGCAAAAAAGCTCAGCGCAATGTGTCTGCCGGTTGAACTCACCTGGTGAAACCAGCCGGCAGGCAGGAAGAGCATCTCGCCCGTGCGCACGATGAAATCCGTGCGGTTCGCCATGGCTTTGCGGAAGTGGGGGAACCGGTTCCAGTCAGGGTCCATAAGATTGACTGAAGCGAGGTGTGGACGCGCCTCCCCGGGCTCGTAAAGGATGCGCCCGGTGCGTTCGATTTTCTGGATGTGTCCGCGGGGATAGAGATTGGGTGCCTCCTCGGGAGGGAAGATGGTGAAATGCTTTTCACCCTCGGCCACGACGTAAAGGTTGTCATTGAAGTCGTGATGCAGGACGGTCACCATCCGATCCGGGCTGTTTCCCATCCAAAGAACGATGCAGCGCAATGTGAAATCCTTGAAATAGGGCGGGATCGTGAAATCGCCGACCAGCTGAAGCAAAGGTGGCTCAAGTATCTTGTCGGTCTGGAGATTGAGGTAGAAGCTCTGGTTGCCTGCCGGGTTCGCCATGACATCGCGAATGAAGTCCCGGAAAATCATGGGCACGTAAGCTGACGTTTCAGCCGTGTATTCATCCCCCTGGCTGCGGCGCAGCACACGGACTTCATGGGCGCCTGCCTTGTAGGCGAGATACTCGTTGCTCCAAAGATGCGTACGCCAGCCGAGGGTCGCAAGCTCGGGTACGCGAATGATGAGGGGCCGTCGTCCCGCGTAGCGTTCGAGAAAGATCTCAGGGCGGATGGGGTGATCGAGCCGGGTGATTTCCATGCTGGAGTGCTCCTATGCCCGAGAAAATGTGTTGGGTCGATTGCCCGTCGGAACCGGTTTCTCAGCGCTCGTTTGCGGAGCTCTCATCGGGCGCATCGGGCGGCCGGTATCCGGGCGGTGGAGTCGAGCCGGTTCCAAAAAAGAAGTTCGACATCTCACTCCGAAGAAACGTGCGTGCCTTGGGGTCGAGTGTTGAAAGACGGTATTCGTTGATGATCATGGTCTGCCGCTTGAGCCAGTTCTGCCAGGCTTCCTTCGAGACCTCGTCGAAAATACGCTGACCCAGTGGGCCCGGGAAGGGAGGCGATTCAAGGCCTTGGGATTCTTTCTTGAGGACGACGCACTGAACAGTTCGCACGTGGGTCAGCCGGGTAGAACGATAAGGTCATTGTAGCAGCCGTGCGATCGGAGCCGGCAGGGGTTCGGCGTTCAGGCGCGCACGGGTGATCCAGCGCCCGGAGAGGTGGGCTGGACTGACGGGTCGATGTGCCAAAACGGCATGGTGTGGGAGGATAATGAGTCTCCGGTGGGTCAGCCCATGGTGAATGGGTGGCAGTGCAGTGAGTATTTTCGCGAGGACATGGAACTGTTTCTCCAGCCACTCTTCGGGATCCTCATCACGTTTGATTTCGGGCGGGCAAGAAAGTCCGCCCCAGATGCCATGTGCCGGTCGTTCGACGAGGTAGAGCCGTGACCGGTATTCGACCAGGACCACTCGGATTGTCTCTGTGCGTAACGGTGCCCGCGGGTGTGGATGGCGTGGGTTGGGGCGAGACCGGGTTTTTACAAAACGGCATCCCTGGATCAGGGGGCAGATGGTGCAGTTGGGCAGTCGGGTCGTGCAAAGCATCGCGCCAAGGTCCATGAGGCCTTGGGTATAGGCCCCTGCCTGTGTGTCGGGCAAAAGTCTCTCCGCCAAGTTCCAAAACCGTCTGGTTTCTTCCCGGGAGTGTTCGGGGTTCCTCCCTTCGAAAAATCTCGCAAAGACCCGCCGGACATTGCCGTCGAGAATGGGGTAGGGGAGACCAAATGCGAGAGCTAAAATCGCGCCCGCTGTTGAGCGGCCGATTCCAGGGAGTGCGATGAGTGATTGAAAATCAGATGGAATCCCCCGACCCTGCCGGATCAGCAGGCGCGCTGCTGCATGGAGATTGCGCGCCCGGGCGTAATAGCCCAGCCCTGCGAAATGCAGGAGAACGGTCTTGGGCCGGGCCCGGCCCAACCGCTCCAGGGTTGGAAACCGGTTCATGAACCGTTCATAGTACGGACGGACTGTTTTGACCTGGGTTTGCTGGAGCATGATCTCAGATATCCAGATCGCGTAAGGATCCCGGTCGCGTTGCCAGGGTAGGTCGTGGCGACCCTGGCGCTTCTGCCAGCGGATGACCTGTTGGGGGAAACGAGGAGGCGGGTCGGATTGCGCAATCACCCGGGTCATCTCACGCGGCCCGGGCTTCAGGGCGTCCGTCCGGGGGCGGCTCCTCATCTCGTGTCAATGCGGGATCAGGCGACCGAGCAGATGGTGTGCCAAGGATCGCAGTTTGGATCGCGCGGCGGATTTGAGGAGGCTCCGCATGTCGGGCGTTACATGTGGTGCGCTCGGGAGGCCCTGTATGGCAACAGGAATGGCCACCCCGCGCATCACCCGGGGCCAGGGGATGCCACCTGGTCTTTTCCCTGAAAGTGGATGGAGGAGGAGTTGGAGATCAAGCCGGGGTTGCATCCAGTTGATTTCTCCCCGTCCGGTTGCCCGCAATCCCGTGGTCGCAAAGCTTGCGGAGCGGAGGTTGATTTCGGCATGGTGCAAGGTGAACAGTGCCGCGAGCGTTCCGATGTGCGTCTCACCACCCGTCGGCCACCGGGGCGGAATCCGGCCGTGGAAAGCCGCCGCGACCGCGGCCACGATGCGCTTCAAATCGACTCCTCTCCAGAGGGCATGGACAATCGAGATGTGTCCCTGACCGGTCAGTGTGCGCCCGATCGCAGTTTTGGATAACCCAGTAAAAGAAGCTCGCGCGCCGGTTGAGAGCCGGCCATTCAGCGCAGCCAGCTGTCCGAAACCCAATGCCGCGAAGAGCGCTTCAAGGGAAAGTTTCCGGGCCACGAGGTGGAGATGGATGGCTGGTGCGCCGTGAGGTGCCCGGAGCGAACCCCGGAGTGCGATCACCCCATCGAATCCCATGGCTTGGAGGGGATCCAGGCGGAGTGTTCCCCGGTTGAGCCGGGCATCCATATCGAGATGCGTGAATGCAAGGGTCCCGTAGCGAAACTCACCGAGACGCACCGAAGCCTGGCCATCCAGTTCGCCAAGCACCTTCCAGAAGGGGGCCCGGGAAGTGGATTTGGGAGCATGGGTTGGGAGTGGGTCGGTGGGGTTCGGGGGCGAGCGTTGGGAGACGGCCCGGGTGAGGGCGAGCGCGTTGCCGGCGAATGCGGCATCCACCACCGGATGGGTGCCGAGCGCTGCATCCAGATTGCCTGCGATCTTTTCAGGGCCGAGGGTGAACCCACAGGCAGTCAGTTGCATACGGTCCCCGGACAGGCGGATCCCGGTCCCGAAGGTCAGTGTGGGATGGGTGCTTCGAGGATGAAGGAGTGCTGCAAGATACTCGCCCAGCCAGGGTTTGAGACGGGATAGACGCAGGCGGATCCGGCCCCTGAGATCGCGCGTTTGCACCGGGGTCAGTGTGCCGTGCACTGACAGGGAGCCAACCAGGCCGGGTCCGCTCAGATTGAGTCGGGATAGATCGATGTAGCCCCTTTCCGGGGCGATCTCGAGATTTCGGGCACGCGCGCGGAGGGTAAGCGGGTGAAGGCCCAGAAACGTGACATGAAGATCGGGTTGTTCCAGGCGGAAGGTCAGTCCACGGGTCCAGACCACAGATGTCCGGAGCCGGAGAGCGAAGTTGAGCTTCGGGGTATTCGAGTGGATCCGCATTCCAAAAGACAGCGGGAAGGGGTGCAGACGCTCAATGGGTCCGCCTTGAAGGTCGAGTCCGCGGATACTCTCTCGGGATCCGGTTTTCTGATTGTGGTAGAGGATATCGATGTTCTCAAAATCGATCAGTCCGAGAGAGTGGAGCGCGAAGCCACCTGCCGGGTGGGTCGTTGCGGCAACTCCCGTGCGCGGGGTGGAACCAGAGATCGCTTGAAGGAGGCCGGCCACATTCGATACCCCCGCCCGGTTTCTGCGGAGCGAAAGGTGGACGTTTTTGAGAGTCGTTTCCGAGATCCGGATGGAACCTGCGAGTAAGGACAGGAATCCGGCCTGGATCGAGGCATGGCGGATCCGGATCAACGGTTCGTCCGGAAATCCATTGGGGTTCATGAGTTCGAGCCGATCGAGTGACAAGCCGAGTGTCGGAAAAATCGTGACCTCGACGGGACCCTTGAGTCGGAGTGTGAGTCCGGTTTTCGCGTAGGTCCACTGGATCAGCTCACGCTTGAGTGTGCCGGTCGGGATGAGGGTTGGTCCGAGAAAGACAATCAAGACGACGAGTGTGAGCAGTCCGGCCAGAACTCTCGCATACCAAGGGAATCTCCAGGATTTCTTCATTCCGGAGCGCTGTCCGCACGCATTGGAGCGGGTGATGGGAATCGAACCCACGTCACCAGGTTGGGAACCTGGAACTCTACCATTGAGCTACACCCGCCCCTGGTCCGATGATGAGCGTCTAGCTTAAGCTTACCGCCGAGTTTCTGGCAAGCCGGCTCTGCCGGCAGGCCTGCCACCAAGGCGCGTGAGATGCAAGTGGGATATAGTGTTATGCCAAAATGGACGGACACTAAAGATCATGATCTCAAGGCGTCTGGCGCTTCCAGCCGCAGTTGTCGCGGCAGGCCTCGTGATGGGATCCTGGGGTCTCCCGGATGCGTGTGCTGCGGCGCGTTTCCCGAACATTCAACCCTCCCCTCCGCACACTTCGCGCAAGGCTGCGCAGGACCTCCTCCAGGCCGCGGAGCTTCAGGCCGATCCGGTCTTGGCTGCCCGTGCCGCTATTCTGGCTTACCGGAGAGCGCATTATCATCTCGCGCGGGATGCGATCCTCTTCTGGCAGACACTAAGCCCGGGCGACAGTCAGGGCGATAACCTCCTCATCCTCGCGGATCTCGAAACCGGACACATCCACGAGGCTCTGGTGGTTCTGACCGCTCTGGTGCGGAACCTGGCGCATCCGCACCGGGTGATCGGGGCCCTGCTCCAGCTCGTCGGGCCACGCGTTCCTCAAGCAGATCTGTTTGATCTTGCCCAAAACTGGGTCCGGGAGGTGCCCGCCGATCCCATCGCGCATTGGGCACTCGCAGAGGTTGCCGCTCGCGAGCATATTGTGGGATTGGCCGTGCGCGAGTTCCACTGGATCCTGGTTCATGACCCGGATTCGACCCGGGCCCGGCTTGCGCTCGCCAAGGCATGGGTGATGCTGGGTGATGTCCACCGCAGCCAAATGCTGATTGCCCCGCTCAAGGCAAACGCCCGGAAACTGTCTCCGGCGTTCACGCTTGCCCTCGCTAACATCGATCTTCTCTCCGGCGACCTCAAGGGTGCATCCCGGCTGGACCGGGTACTGATTGTGCACAAGCCACCCGTACCGGGCGCTTTTTTGGGTCTCTCCTGGATTGCGCTCCGCGAACACAAAAACCGTGTGGCCGAGACCTCGCTCACCCGCCTTCTCGAAACGAATACTGCCAATCGGACGGCAGCATACTTCTTGGGGTTGGCGTACGAGTCAGAAAAACATCCCATGCGTGCCATGGCCTGGTACCGCTTCAGTGCGGCGGGTGCCCATTTCCTTCCCGCCACGCTTGCCATGGCCTCGATCGAGATCCAGAAAGATCCTTCCGCACCGGCTCCCGCCATGGCAACGATTCAGACCGCCATGCGGTTGGCGCCAGTCTGGGCGCCACGCCTCACGCTCGGCGCCGTTGCACTGCTTGTGCGCACGGGACATCTGCAAAAAGCAGTCGGGTTTCTCGCAAAAGCGCGCAAGCGCTGGAAGCGGGATCCGGATCTCGCCTATGCCCAGGCCCTTCTCGACATCCGGGTCGGCCATCGCTTGCGGGCGACCCGAACCCTGAACGCACTGGTTCTCCATCATTCCCGGGATCCGCTCTTTCTGAATGCATTGGGCTACACCTGGACTGTCCTCGGGCAGCATCTCCATCATGCCCGGTCGTTGATCCGCAAGGCTTTGGACGAGGACCCGGAGGATCCGGCACTCCTCGACAGTCTCGGCTGGGCGGAGTTCAAACTCAAGCATTGGAGTGCTGCGTATCGGCATCTCAGGCTGGCGCATCATCTGAGTCCGGGCCAGACGACCATCGCATTCCACTGGGGGCGTATGCTCTGGCAGATCGGACACTATCGGGCGGCGCGACGGATCTGGACAGCCGCACTCAGGAAGGTTCCAGCCGATGCACGCATCCGGAAGGCACTTTCCTGGCATCCGGTACATCCCTGAACCTTGAGCAGGATGCTTGCGAGAGCCTGGATCGTTCTCGGGTTTGCGAGTTTTTTGATCGGTTGTGTACCGGTTCCAGGAACGAGCGGGCGCGCAGCGCTCTGGCGGCTCCACGCGGCCAAACTGACCGGCATCAGCGGTTTCGAGCTCGAAGCGCAGATAGGCGTCGTTGATCGTGGGCGGGGTTTCACCGGCTCCATGACCTGGCGCAAGAGTCGGGGGGGGGATCTCGTTCTGGTTCAAGGACCGCTTGAAAGCGGTGGATTCCGCCTGTCGGGTCACCCCGGGCGGTGGATCCTGATGACGGCCAGGGGGAGGCGTGTCGAGATACGCCATGGCCTGCGGCGTGCACTGGGGCGCTGGTTTGGCATTCCCGTTCCCTTAGAGAGTCTCAGGTTTTGGATCCTGGGTTTGCCCGACCCGCGTTTTCCGGCCGAGTTTTCATGGACCCGTCGGGGCCGCGTGCGAACACTGCTGCAGGATCGGTGGCAGGTGAGACTCGGGCAGTATTTGCCGGTTGGGCGACAGGCGCTCCCTACCGATGTGATCCTGGCGCACGGGCCGATCCGGATTCATGTGCGGGTTGATCGCTGGTCGATCATCCGGCGCCATTCGGTCCGGCCCTGATGCCATGCGGGCGGCTCAGGATTTTTATTTCTGAAATAATAAGTTAGCCGTGATTTGGGATGGAGCGCGAGGGATATGGCAGCTGAGTCTCGCGGTTTGATCCTTGACAGCCACCCCTGATTTCTGTTATGCATTAGACCCAATGAGTGGCAACCCCAGGTACCTTGGGGACATGGGATCGAAGGATTTGAAACGAAAACTTTGGGTCCAAGAACCCGCGCCACTCAGAAAAGGACCTCCGGCAAAATCCGTGAAGCCATCTGCTCGTCATCCGGATTCTTAACCAATCCGAAGGGGAGGGGTAGTTTTTCGGTTCGTGCCGGAGGCTTGGAAACGCGTTCATCGGGTGGCCATGGCCAATCAATCCCAAAGCCTCTCTGAACGCACCACAAAGCTATGGGAGTATAGATGAAAAACCTAATCACATCAACTATCCGGGCCGCAGCCTGGGTGGCGCTACCGGCATTGGTCGCAGCCGCTCCGGCTCTCGCCCAAACATCCCTTCATCCAAATGTCATGATGGTGCATGGCGTGGTTCCCAAGGTGGTCGCGCGAGCGGTCTATCTGAGAAACCATAATCCGAGCGCATTCATGACGGTCACGGTTGGGCTCAAGCTGAATCACGAGCATGCCTTGGATGCATTTCTGCGGGCACTCGAGGATCCGGCGAATCCGAGCTATCACCACTTCCTTACCCCTGCCGAGTTTACCCATGCATACGGGCCGACTCGCG
>JAJZBR010000088.1 GCA_021798795.1 Pseudomonadota bacterium | reverse complement strand
ATCAGGCCGAGCAGAATGACGGTGACCTGAGGCACGATCATCTTGGCCAGGAAGTGATCGATCAGCCGCCGGTCATAATCCTCTTCACTGTGTGGTGAGCGGGGCGAATCCGTGCGTGGCGAATCTCCGGAATCCATACTAGAGCGTTCGGATCGCCTCTGCTGGCGCGAGGCGTGCGGCGCGGAGCGCCGGGAAAAGCCCCCCGATCAGGCCGAGGACCAGGGCGTCGAGGATACCGGTGACCATGAGGGGCAAGGTGACCTCGAAGCGGAAGACGATCTCGGAGAAGTTGGCGAGGGTCGAGGTTTCATACCCGTTGAAACCGAGATAGGCGATCGTTGCACCCAATGCCCCGCCGAGAAAGGCGAAGAACAGACTTTCGATAAGAACCGCAATCAGGATCGGCGTGCGTCCAAACCCCAGTATTCGGAGCGTTGCGATTTCCCGGGTGCGATCCGCGACGACGGCGTACATGGTATTGAGCGCGGCAAAGATGGCGCCTAATCCCATGAGCACGAGGATCAGGGTACCCGCGACATCGATGAAACGGGCCAGCGTCCGGGCTTGCTTGGCAAAATAGCGGATCTCGGGCTCGACGTCTACGACCAGTCGCGGATCGTGCTCGGCCGCTGCCTTGAACCGGGCAAAATCGGCAGGGTTGCGAAGGGCCACGTAAAGCGAGCTAAAGTTGTCGCCGCGGTGAAACGCGCCCTCGAGGGTCGGGAGGTCGGCCCAGATCTCGGAACTATGAACGCCGCCCTGGTCCGTGAAAATGCCAACCACATGCCAGACGAGATGTCCGCTCACGAAGTGGTCCCCGAGACCGAGGCCTGCGAATCGCTCGGAGGCGCTGCGGCCCACGATCACCTCATTCAGTCCGGGACGGAACAGTCGTCCCGCGACCAGGTGAATGTGCGGATGCAGGCGGAACGCCATCGGAGTGATGCCCCGGAACGGGACATTGGATTCGATCCGGGTATGCCGTTCCCTGCGGCTGATCACGACCAGAAGTTCGGGCGACACCCAGGGTCCCCGGGATCCGACGCGTACCCCCGGTTCTCCACCGATGATTTGCGCATCGTTCAGGGTGAAGTTGCTCGATAGCTCCGCTCCCGCACCCTTGCGGAGCACGAGCACGACACCCGGCACGCCGGTGGCGCGAACCGTCCGGCTGAATCCCTTGGCAATGGAGAGTACGGAGACGAAAACGAGCACGACTCCGAGAAATCCCGCGATCGCCACGAGTGCCACGTCGAGCCGGCGCGGCAGGTTCCGAAGCCCGATGCCGACCAGGGAGCCGGTTTCACGGATGAATCGCACGGTTTAGCCTCCTCTCAGCGCATCGACGATGCGCAGGCGCTGGACCTGAAAAACGGGAAGGAGGGCCGAGAGACCCGCAAAGGCCAGCATGAGTCCGAGCCCGTCCAGATCGGATTTTAGCGTGAGTGCCAGGGTAGGCAGGAACTCCGCCAGGAGAGTGTGCAGTACCTGAACCAGTAATGTCGCGAGCAGGAGTCCTGCGATCCCGCCGGTCAGCACCACGACCAGGGCTTCTGTGAGAATGAGGGCAAAAATCAGTTGATGCGAATAACCCTGGGTGCGGAGAACGGCGATTTCGGAACTGCGTTCGCGTACCGAACGGGCAAGCGTATTGGCGGTCACGAGCAGCATGGTGAAAAAGACGGCGATCAGAATATCTTGGACGATGACGCCGATGTCAACGGTTTGGTCGATGAAATGTTTGATGAACGTGCGGGCGCTGGCCGTTCGCGTGGGATAGGGCGAGTTGGCAAAACGAGCGTCGATGCGATGCGCCACGGCCGCGAGTTCCGAAAAGTGATCGACTTCGATCCGGATCGCCCCGATCATGTTGGGCTTGTTGAGTCCGCCGTTCCAGTAGCGGTAATGCAGGAAAACACCTTCTTCGAGGGCTCGGCTTTTTGAGTGGAAGATGTCTTCGATCTTGACCGGCCAGGTATTGGTCCCATTGGGGTGAACCCAGATGTTCGACCGGAGCGGAACGATTTCACCCACCTTCCAGTGATAGGTCCGGGCCACGAGATTTCCGATGAGCGCGCCGCGGCGGTCGCCCAGCCAGGCTTTGCGCTGGGCCTCGGTTAATGCCAGCTCGCGGGTGTGTTCGGCAAGGAAGCGTTTTGGCGAGACGGCGATTGCAAAAAGAACCTGGTTCTGGTGTTGATAGTAGGCCCCGATCCAGACCTCATAGGCCACTTGGGCCACATCCCGCATGGCCGCGATTTGGGCGGCATCGGCGCGAGGAAGCGGTTCGATCATGGACAGAGCGCTCGTGGTGACGAGTGCTCTGCGATCCGCGGTTTTGACCCCGCCATAGAAAGCATGGTTGAGCGCCTGGAGCAGTCCGAAGAGGAGAAAGGCAATCATCACGGAAGCCATGGTGAGAATGGTTCGCACCCGATGGCGCCGCAAGGCAGCCGAGATCAGTGGACGGAAGCGGAAAATCGTTGTCATGAACGCAATCAGCCCGTGCGGAGTTCGCCGACCAGACCCTTCTCGAGGTGGACCAGCTTTTGGGCGTAGGTGGCGGCATGAGGATCATGGGTCACCATGACAATCGTCTTGTGGAGTCGCTCGTTCAGTGTTTTGAGGAGCCCAAGAATCTCGTCTCCTGCCTGCCGGTCGAGATCTCCGGTCGGCTCATCGCAAAGCAGTAGCGGCGGATCGGTGACGATGGCCCGGGCGATCGCAACCCGTTGTTGCTGTCCGCCCGAGAGTTCCGGCGGACGAAAATGGTGCCGTTCATGCGGCAAGCCGGTCAGGGTGAGCGCTGCCTCGACGCGCTTCGCCCGCTCGGCGCGACTCATGGGCTGCAAAAGCAGCGGCAGCTCGACGTTGCGCTGGGCGCTCAGGACCGGGATCAGGTAATAGAGCTGGAAAATGAACCCGATGTTCCGTGCCCGCCAGCGGGTCCGTGCGGATTCCCCGAGTTCGCCAAGATCGGTTCCAGCGACCTCAATGTGCCCTTCATCGGGTTGATCCAGTCCGCCGATCAGGTTGAGGAGCGTTGACTTGCCGGAGCCCGAGGGTGCCATGAGTGCCACGAACTCCCCTGGCGCGACCGTGAAGCTGAAGTGATCCAGCACATGCACCACCTCATCTCCGCGCCGGTAGCACTTGCTGACTGCATCCAGGCCGACGGCCGGCTCCGGCATTACGGTTTGGGGTTTGGGTTGGGACACGAGAGTACTCCGGTCTGGATGGTTTTCTGTAGCTTGGGTTTCAGGGTTGGTGATGCCGCGCCTTCACCGCTTCGCCATTATAGAGGTGCGCGGACCATCTAACCACGACCCGGGCACCGCCCGGAAGCCCTGCGACACGGAGAGGTCCTGAGCCACTATGGGAGACCAACCGGACACTCGTTTGAACCGTCCGCCCATCCTCGACGAGAAAGACATAGGGGTGGGAGGGTCTCCCGAAGACGGCGTGCCGGGGCAGAGTGACGGTTTCCATCCGGGCGGCGGCGGGAGATACAGGCTGAGGCTTGGAATAAAAATAAACTTCACCAGCCATCTCGGGCAGAATCCTCGGGTCGAGATGCTGGAAGGCCACCCGGACCTTGACGGTCCCCTTGTTCTTGTTCGCGGTGGGCACGACGCTGATGACGTGCGCGGGAATGTTCCACTCGGGGTAGGCGTTCAGAACCACCCGGGCGGGCTGGCCAGCGTGAACCCGGTCGATGAACGATTCGTTGACATCGACGTCCATCTCAAGGGAGCGCATGTCGACGAGCTCGCAGATCCCCGTTTTGGTGAATCCGCCGACCGCGGCGGGTGAGATCATCTCGCCCCGGTGGGCATACTTTGCGGTCACGATCCCGGTGAAGGGTGCCCGAATGACCGTGTGATACAGGATAATTCCGGCGAGAGCGAGCTCTGAGCGGGCTGCGGCGACCTGTGCGCGATCATGCATGAGGCTTGCCCTATCCAGCGCGACTGCAGCCTGGGCGGCATCCAGAGCCGAATGGCTTTCAAGTCCCAATCTGAAGATGGCTTCGATCCGGAAGCGGTTTTTCCGGTCGAGAGCGAGTTGCGCCCTGGCAGAATCGACGAGCGCCTGATCAGCCCGGAGCTGACGCTTCGCGAGGAGCACATTCGCGCGCGCGGTGCGCGCAGCCAGCCGGGCCAGAATCTGCCCGTGGCGCACGGCCATGCCTTCCTGGACGTA
>JAJZBR010000087.1 GCA_021798795.1 Pseudomonadota bacterium | reverse complement strand
TTGGTGTACACACCGGGCGGATCATCATCGGACTCTATCTCGTCGCATCCCTCGTGACAGCCATTGCAGTGACTGATGCGGGGATGATCGGTTTCGTGGGTTTGATTGTGCCCCACATGGTGAGATTTGCCGTGGGCGCCGATCATCGCCGCCTGCTGCCGCTCGCAGCTTTATGGGGTGGGAGTCTTTTAGTACTGGCGGATGCACTGGCCCGCAGCCTTCTAGCACCCCGCGAACTCCCGGTCGGCGTATTGACGGCGTTTCTCGGTATCCCCCTGTTCCTGGTGTTGCTTGCGCGTGGAAACCGTTCATGGACCCGCTAGGACCGACCGTCCTCGCGATTGATGGACTCAGCCTCGAAACCCCAACCACGCACATCTGTCAAGAGCTTTCATTCACAGTTTCGGCTGGCGAGGTATGGGGAATCCTCGGACCCAACGGCATCGGGAAAAGCACCCTGCTCAAAACACTCGCGGGACTAGAGCCGCTCCCACACGATGGGGCATCCATCCACCTTTTCGGGCAGCCACTTGATCGGTGGTCCAGGCGTCAGCGCGCCCGCCGGATGGCTATTCTGCTTCAGGAAACTGATCTCGGTCTGCCGCTCAGCGTTCTCGAAACCGTCCTTTTGGGGCGGCACCCCCATCTCGGACTTCTGGGCCGGCCTCACTACACGGATCTCCGACACACGCTCCACGCGCTTCGGGCAACGGGGCTCGGCGCACGTCGGGACAGTCCCGCCCAATCGCTTTCGGCAGGAGAAATCCGGCGTCTCGCAATCGCGCTGATCCTGACCCAGAACCCGGACCTTTTTTTACTGGATGAGCCCACAACGCAACTGGATCTGCGTTACCAGCGTCTGATGCTTGAATTTTTTTCGGATGCGGCTCATCGACAGGGGAAAGCGGTGGTCATGGCCTTGCACGATCCAACCGCCGCATTCCGGTTCACCGACCGGGTCTTGCTCCTCCTCGGGGAAGGGCGGTTCCTGCTGGGCAGTACACGGGAATCCCTCACGCCTGAAAATCTTGCATGCCTCTATGGCACGCAGGTGGTCAGCGCCGATTCCTCTCGCGGACGCGTATTTGACTTCTTTTGATCCGGACGCGTGATCGCTCCGGTTGGATCCACCGCAATCAGGAGTGGTTGTAGCGTTCGATTCCGCCCGCTAGCTCGAGATCCGCCGCCTCGATTCCTTCCCATTGGTCGACCCGTACCCATTTCCCGGGTTCATGATCCTTGTAGTGCGCAAAAAAATGCGCGATACGATCGAGCAGGCACGCGGGAAGATCGTTGACTTTGTGCACGTTCACGTATTCACGGGAAACCGAATCGACCGGAACCGCGACAAGTTTGGCGTCGGGGCCATGTTCGTCGGTCATGCGCAATAGCCCGAGCGGGCGGGCGCGAATCACGACAGCCGGCCAGAGTGGCACGGGCGTGATGACCAAGGCATCGACGGGATCGCCATCCTCGGCGAGAGTCTTCGGAATAAATCCGTAATTCGCAGGATAAACCATCGAGGTCGAGAGAAACCGGTCCACCATCAGCAGGCCTGAGGCTTTGTCGAACTCGTATTTGACAGGCGGAGCGCCTGCCGGAATTTCAATGACGACGTGAAGGTCGCGGGGGGGGTCTTGACCGGCGGTCAGCGTATCGAAAGACATGCAGCAAAAACTCCGGAATCAGGTGATGTGGAATGTCCTCAATTATATCAGTACACCTTGGACAGGAGGATATCAAAAATGGGGTATTCTGCGGTCAAGTCCTGAATATGCTGTAAATCCCCTCCCCGGAAAATGGAGTTGATCAATCATGCGACGACCGAAAGGGGGGAAGACACGCTGAGGGGTTTCTGCAGGATCTTCCATTCCCAGTATTCGGTCATGTCGAAGTCTTTCTTCCCCGTGCTCCATTGCTCGTGGAACTCTGCCAGAAACGCCCCGATCAAACGAATGGCCGAGTCTTCGTTGGGGAAGATCCGGGTGACCCGTTCTCGTCTTCTGATCGCTTCGTTCAAACGTTCCTGGGAGTGGGTGGATCGAAGCCGGGTTCGGTATTTTCTCGGGAGCGCCAGGATGGTCAAGGTCTCCTCGAACCCTTCCTCGAGGCAATCCATGGCTTTGGGCGCTTTGTTCTCGAAAGTCTGGAAGATCTCGTTCCGGATCTCCCGGGCTTCTTCCTTCGTATCGGCCCGAAAGAGCTTCGCAAGGGCCAGCACCAGGGGAGCTCTCTGGGAGGGGAGGATCTTGGGGGCCATGGGCGCGGTTCAAATGTTGACGGCTTCAATTTCTACTACGGCGTAGTCCGGGGCACACCATGGAAATGGCTCGACCTGGTGGCGCTGTTCCGGAAAGTCCTGGGACCGCAGAACATGCTGGCAAAGATCAAGTATTTCACCGCCCGCCTTCAGTCTTCGCTCAACGATCCGACCGTCCAGGACCGGCAAGATGCCTATCTGCCGGCCTTACAGGCCCATGGCCCTATGGTCGAGTTGTACTATGGGCATTTCCTGCGCCACCAGATTTCCATGGAGCACGCCAATCCGCCGCCACCCAGTGTCAAGGTATGGAAGAACGAAGAAAAAGGCTCGGACGTGAACCTTTCTCTGCACGTCCTCAACGACGCTTGGCAGAACGCCTACGACTGCGCCGTGAGCGTGTCCAACGACTCGGATTTGGCGGAATCTCTTCGGCTCGTGAAGGCACAGAATCGCAAGCTCATCGGCTTGGTAACGCCCGGCGCGCCAGGCGCAAGACTTCGCGCCAGCTCAAACAGCATGCGGACTTCATAAAACCCATCCGCATCTGGATGCTGAGGACAAGCCAGCTACCCGATCCCATTCCGGGGACGAGGATTCACAAACCGGCGGGCTGGTGAAATTCAAAGGAGCCTGTACCGGCCTCATACACTCGTTTGACTCCCGTCAAGAGTAATGCTATATAGGTCAAGCCGTGATTTCTTGGACAGGGCAATGTCGAAGCCACGCCGTATCAGAGTGATCACCCTCATTGTCGCGTTGCTGACAGCAGCAGGAATAGGTGCCATCCTCCTCGTCCCGCGGCACCAGATGGCGCAGCCGGCAGCCCGCGTTTCAACTGCCAGACCCGCAGCTCACTCCGGCGGAATCTGGCCGAATACGCATTTAGGGCTCGCCCCCAGGCGTGCTTCTGCTGGCTTCCATTACTACAATCCTCTGCATGATCCGCCGCCGTCTGCAAGCCCGCAGCAGATTAAGGACTGGGGTATTAAGTT
Source organism: Pseudomonadota bacterium (assembly GCA_021798795.1). GTDB lineage: Bacteria > Pseudomonadota > Gammaproteobacteria > JAKAQQ01 > JAKAQQ01 > JAJZNM01. The sequence goes on along the minus strand of JAJZBR010000087.1, from coordinate 978 downwards.
GGAGAATCGATTCCTAACCGAAGGTCTTCGGCCTGATTTCTCGGGTCCACCCCTGGCCAGTCTCTATAAAACTGAAGCGGCTCTCGCCAACCAAGGCAATACGCGGGCAGCGACAATGCTGTTCAAGGGATTCGAATATTGTGTTTCTCACCGCCTCGCTCTTCCTGATAATCCGCCCGCACTGAAACAGAAAATTGCCCAGATGAAAGCCACGCACGAGGATATGCGTCGGCTGCCTACCTCGCATCTCGCTTCCGCGATCACCCGCTTGAACGAAACCTATCACTTTTGTTTGGGGGAGCCCCAGCCGAAGCTAACCACGATCGAACACTGGGCCCGGATTGCAGCCTGGAGCCTCAATCCCCGGACCATGTGGGCGGTTATGTATTCGCCGGGCGCGTCAGTTCTTTTTGGGAAAGACACGCCAGCTGCGGCCGAACGAACGACACAAATGATCACTTATCGCGCAGCCCGTGCCGGCCTCGCGTCAGCTTGGATCAGCTTGAGCAAGATCTATCTTTATGGCTGGTATGGCCATCGCAAGAATCCGACGCGAGCCTTTGCCGAGCTGTACACCGCGTACCTGCTCACCCGCTCGCCCGCGATGGCCTATAGAATCTGGAAGGAGAGCCAAGGGACGATCACCGCCAGCGAGATCCGGGAGGGCGAGGCCATGGCCCGCCGCAACTACCGGGAGATCCGGGAACGACAATCATCCATTTCTCATTGACCGACAGGAGTTCAGGAACATGACGAACCGATTCGCTACGATCGTATTTGATGGTCTGATTCTCTCGCTTGTATTGTGGATTTTCCCGGTTTACGCGTGGGCGACCCCGGTTTCGTGTCAGGGTCTGGTCCGGGTGACTCCATCGCTTTCGGGCACCACCGCCTCTTCCTGTGGCCCATCACCGAAGAATCCACCCCTTGGTCCATCGGAGCGGGGAATCGTGGTCCTGCCCCCTGCGGGACCGCTTG
>JAJZBR010000086.1 GCA_021798795.1 Pseudomonadota bacterium | reverse complement strand
GCCACGGCAGCGGCAGTTTCCAGAAGGGTTGAAAGTTCACGTCCCCATTCCGCAACGAGCGTGTCATAGAGTTCGCGCTCGCGCGCGAGCGCACGCGCCTCGGCTGAAAGCACCCGATCCTCGAAAGTCCGGAGTTCCGGTGTCGTGAATCGTTCGGCGCCCTTCAGAGTCTGGCGACGCTCATAGTGCTTAGGGGCACGGGCTGCCTGGCTCCGGGTGAGTTCGAGATAGTAGCCGTGGACGCGGTGGAATCCGATCCGCAGACCCGCAATCCCGGTGCGCTGGCGTTCTTCTGACTCGAAACGCGCAATGGCGGCTGCGGTATCACCGCCCATCCCGCGCAACTCGTCCAATAGCGGATCATAGCCCGCGCGGATGATCCCACTCTCGCGCGCCTGCTGGGGTGGATCATCCGCAAGCGCCCGCTCGATTCCCATCACCCAGGACTCCTGAGGGTGGAGATGGCCCCGCACTTCTTTCCAGAGGGGCTCATCAAGGGGTGCCAAGAGGGTGGTCAAGGTCGGGATCTGTTTCAGGCTTTTGGCGAGAGCGATCAACTCGCGCGGGCGGATGGACTCTAGGGCAAGCCGGGCACCGAGGCGCTCGATGTCCCGGACCACCGAGAGTGTCGTGCGGATTTTCGGTTCGAGACCGCTTCCCATGAGCTCGACGATCGCACGCTGGCGCGCCTCGGCTTTTTGAGCGTCACGCAGGGGGCGTAGCAGCCATTCGCGCAAAAGCCGGGCACCCATCGGAGTTTCGGTCGTATCGAGAAGCCCCAATAGGCTGGATTCGCGCGCTCGGGCGGGATCACCTTCAAGGTCGAGGTGGCGGCTGGTTTCGGCGTCGATCCAGAGATGGTCTTCTGGACGCCGGGTCGTGAGCGAGCGGATCTGGGGGAGGTGAGAGCCGAGGGTCGACTGGACGTAACCCAAGAGGGCGCCGGCCGCCCGCGTCGCGAGCGGAAGAGATTCGCAGCCGAAAGGGGCGAGATCCACGCACCCGAAATGCTCGAGCAGTTTGCTCTGCGCGGATGCCCAGTCGAAATGCCAAGGTGGCAGCTCGGTCCGGGCCTCGGGAAGGGATGCGCGGAGAATGGGGATAAAAGGCGCACCCTCGGGTAGCAGGGCCTCGGCGGGTCTCAGGCGTCCGAGTTCTGCCTGGACATCCGCAATGCTCACGCACTCGCTTACCTGAAACGTCCCGGTCGAGGGATCGAGCGCAGCCAAGCCGATCCGTTCTCCTTCACCAGCGAGTGCCACAAGCCAGTTGTCTCGACGTTCATCCAGAAGCTGGGTCTCGACAAGCGTTCCCGGGGTCACGATGCGAGTCACCCGGCGCTCGATGAGCCCCCGCCCATTCGGTTCGGTCACCTGTTCGCAGATCACGGCGGAGCGGCCCTGCCCGATGAGTTTGGCGAGATGGCTCTCAAGTGCGTGGAAGGGAACTCCGGCCATGGGGATTGGAGCGCCAGCTGAGGTTCCGCGCTCGGTCAGGACGATATTGAGGAGTCGGGCACCTTCCCTTGCATCCTCGTAGAAAAGTTCGTAGAAATCGCCCATGCGGAAGAAGACCAGACGCCCCTGATGCGCGGCCTTGACTGCGAGATACTGGCGCATCATGGGGGTGTGGTTGTTTGCACTTTCTGAATCAATCATTGCGGCGCTTGGTCTGAAATCCGTCTAATACCTAAAGGGTGTCTGTCTAAAACTCGACGGTTCCTCGTCATTTCGTGTGGGTAGCCTGAGATCCAGCGAGAGGGATGCCCGTAGTCAATCGCTTACCCGCGCCGAGTTTCGGCCCGCATTTTTAATCAGTGCGGAGGAACGATCAAAATAACCCTGGTGACAAAGACATTCCCTCGCCACATAATCGAAAAACCCATAAGCGAGTATCTCCAGAATACGAAGCGACGGAGCATCCTGATGAACATCTTTCAGGTTCACCACCAGGATAGGGCGGTCCGCCTTGTCCCATGCTTTCGCTGTAGGTAGCACGGCGTCCAAAAGAATGCGTTGACGATGCGCTTCCGCATCTTCGACACGCAGGCGAACGCCGGCATCTAAGCAAAGCTCAGAAACCGATCTCATGACCCTTGTTACGTCGTGGACTTCGACCTGATCCCGGATGATCGTCGGGGCTGGAATGTCCATGTTCATAGGCGGTTTCAACATATTGAAATCCCATTCTGGCGCGTTCGCGCAGGTGCTTGGCGGTATGCGCATTATTCTGCGCAATATCCAAAAAAACCTCCTGATCCGCAAGTATTTTCTTGACCCGCTGAATATCTTCCCGCAACAAAAACCGCAGAGATGACGGCTGGGTAGCCTGAGCGCGATTGTCAGACATGAGCATCAATATTTTCGCCATGTCTTTGGCATCCTTCTGACCTTTCGCGGAGTGCTCGCGATCCTCAAAGGCGCGGACCTTGAGCACGAGAAGGTGTTCTAATGATGCGCATCGTATTCCGGACAGAACCACTGAATCTTTTTGCGCTTCAGCATAAGGGACGGCCAGATTGTTTTTTTTCTCCACATAAATATCAAAATCGACTCCATGTTTAACCATTTGATGCTTGCCTAATCGATTGTTTGGAGTGATCTCCTCATAATCCCTTAGCGTACCGAAATCTTGTATGGACATGTAGAAATCGGCATCGTGACTGACCTGCAGGAGGCGTTTGTCCATCGCCTGCTGTGTATGCAGCCAAATGGCCGCGCCGCCGATGACGACGATACCATCAGGGAACTGCTCGCAGAGACCCCGCATGTCGCAAAGGATCTGGTCCCATGCTTCCGATGAGCTGTCATTTTTCATGAAAATCAGCTATCTTGCCGCCGATCGGCGCAGAGAACATCTGTCCACGCATGCCTAAAGTATACGCTGGCAGACGCTACGCGCGAACCCCACAGCATCCGCCCCAACCCTGGCGTAATCCAGGCTTTGGGATCACCGGATGGACTCATCGCCACCCCAGGGAGTGGTCCATGAATCGGATCTGGGTCACCTCACCGTCTGGCAGTGAAGATCGATCGGCACATGCACCAGCTTGCCGATCCAGGCGTCAGCATGTAGCCGGGTGGAAGGGTGAGTTGAGCGATCCAGACTACGAAAACGCTACCCGATCGCGAGGCAAGATTCGCGATGTCGTCTATCCCCACCCGATCAGAGTTGTCCGATTTCCCTAATGCGAACAGTGCGGACAGAGGGGTCGAGTGCATCAAACGGAAGTGCCACGAAGAGACCGATTTTCCTGTGCAGTGTCCGGAAGATCTCGCCGAAAGCCTGGCGCCGGGTCGCTTCGGTTCCCGTCACGGATGCGGGGTCGGGCAGACCCCAGTGGGCGGCTGCCGGCTGATTGAGCCAGAGGGGACAGGGTTCCGCTCTGGCCTGGTCACAGAGGGTGATCACGTAATCGATGCAGGGTGTACCGAGCTTAGTAAACTCGTCCAAACGCTTGGTGCGGAGCCCTTCGGTGGGTAAGCCGTTCTCATGGAGGGTCTCGAGTGTGAGTGGGTGGATGTGAGGTTGGGGATGGCTCCCGGCGCTGAAGGCCCGGAAGCGGCGAGTCTCTGCTTCAAGATGATTCAGGATGGCCTCTGCCAGGATGGATCGGGCGGAGTTGCCGGTGCAGAGAAAAAGCACATGATGGGTGCGGATCCCAAGTGATTTTGCCATACACGCGCAACTTTTGGGACAAAGTTCGTCGAACTCGCGGGTGGCCCGGATAGTCGCCGGCGCATCCTGCCCTGCGAGCGGGCGATATCCGAGTCGGCCAAAAAAATCCCGTGCCGTTTCGGTGAGGAGGTACAGCACTTCAATTCCCTGCTCGCGCGCCCGTACCTCAATGGCATCCACGAGGCGGCTTCCGATTCCTTGGCCGCGTCCCGTGGTTTCGACGGCAACTGACCTCAGAAGTCCCAAGGTGTCGTGACACTCGATTCCGGCCACCCCGACTCGGGTTTTGCCCTCCCGGGCGACCAGGAAGTTGCTGAGCATCTCGGTGGTGAGGTCGGATGTGGCGAGCTTGGCTTTGGTGAGCAGCGAGCGGAGCCAGGCTTCATCCGCGGGCTCGAAGGGCGTGATCGCGATAGCCATCAGGGACAGCAGGTGGGATGGCAGGCCTTTTGTGAATCGCCGATCGCATCCGGTCCATGGGTCAGAACACTTTCCCAGCGGATGCCCTGAGGGTCGCGTGCCCAGTATTTGTCCGAGCGTGCGTAGCAGCAGGCGACGTCCTGCTCCAGGTCGAGGGTGATCCGGCCGGCCTTGAGACGTGCACCGATTGCATGA
>JAJZBR010000085.1 GCA_021798795.1 Pseudomonadota bacterium | reverse complement strand
TCTTACCTCAAGCGACATGCATTGCGGAGCTGAAACCGAACTTGAATGTGGAGGTTGAGCATGGAAACGCATGTGATTGATCCCGGCGCCGAGGAAGCGGTCAAGCGCTACCTCGGGAGGAAGGACGCCCTAAGCCCTTCACAACAGCCAAATCCGGATAGCGCAAAATAGCAGATCAGTCGCGATGATCCGAGCATATGCCTAGGTGCTGTCGCCCGGCCAGGTCAGGAGAGCGGATGGGTTTTCCAGCAGTCCATCGGCATGCCAGGACTCGGGATGATCGGTTGGTGCAAGATAGCCCCAGAGTGCGACCAAAACTGCGACACCCGCCGCCCGTCCGGCCGTCATATCGGTTTCTGCGTCACCGATGTATACCGCTTCATGAGGTTTCGCTCGGGTCTGCGACAGGGCATCGAGAATGGGAGCTGGATGTGGTTTGGCGTGACTTGAAGTGTCGCCTGATACAATCACGCCAGGCTGGGTGGCGAGAGCCAGCGAATCGATCAGCGGGTGACTGAGAAAAGCGGGTTTGTTCGTTACCACCCCCCAGGGTTGATTGCGCCGACTCAATTCTTCAAGAACCTCTGTCATGCCAGGCATGAGGTGAGAGTGATCCGATAGGTGCGCACGATAGTACGAAATGAACTCCTGGCGTAAGTCCCCATACGAGCCGGGATCCGAGAGCGGGCCCCAGACGAGCTCAAGCATGGCGCGCAACCCATGCGAGACAACCCATCTTGTTTGTTCCAGGCCCGGGGGAGGGCGGTCATGCATGCGGCAGACTTCGGCCAGTGCTGCATAAAGGTCTGGTAGGGTATCCACCAGTGTGCCATCGAGGTCGAACAGCCAGAGGCGCACAGTTGATTGACAATCAGCGTTTTTCAAAATGGAGGATATAGTTGACTGAAAGATCGCCTGTAAGGAATGCCGTACCCAGACCCGGCAGATAGAGTAGCCCCCGACCGTCTTTCCGTTCCAATCCGACGGGCTGGGCCCACGCCTGGATCTCTTCAGGTGTCCGGAAACAGTCAAAACGGTGGAGTCCTCGCGGAGTCAGTTTTAACACATGTTCAGCCGCAATGATGGCGAGCAGCCAGGCCCGGAAAGTCCGATTGATGGTCGAAAAAAAGACGGATCCACCAGGCTTCGCCAGTTCGGCGGCATTTTGGATGATTGATTGGGGGTCGCAAACGTGTTCGAGTAGCTCAAGGCAGGTCACACAATCGAAACCCTGTCTTAGGCCAGGTATCAATGTCGATGCGTCACCCACTTGATAGCTGATGGCGAGCCCGTTCTCGCGAGCGTGATTTTTCGCGGAGCGAATGGCCTCCGTGGAGGTATCGATGCCCATGGCTTGCGCGCCCGCACGAGCCAGCGATTCAGTCAGGATTCCACCGCCGCAGCCGATATCGAGTGCTTGACAACCCGATAGACTGACACGTTTTTGAATGAAGGCAAGACGAACCGGATTGATCTCATGGAGCGTGGCGTAGCTTCCTTGAGAGTCCCACCAGTCGTTGGCCCAAGTCATCTGGGGTTCGGAGGGGGTGTGGTCAGGAAAGGTGTTCATGTCAACTCGGGTCATTATGGTCTCCCGATGAGAGGAGGGCAAGATGGGCAGCCGGCGAGTCTAGTCCAACCGGAGGCGACCGACCCGAGGGGATCAGGTCGGTCCAGAGTCATTCGGTCTCGGGAAAACCGTCCCGAGTCGCTCAGCAATGCGTTCCTGCCAAGCCTCCGCGGTTTTGGACAGTTCGGGCTCAAAGGTGCGTTCCAGTCTGCCTTCCCGAACTTCAAGTCGGCCCTCGATCCAAACGTGGCTTACATGCTCGCGTCCGGCAGCATAAACAATTTGTGCGACCGGGTCGTAGCAGGGTCGGGTCGATGGTGTTGAAAGATCGATCGCTACACAATCGGCAGCCTTGCCACGCTCGAGCGAGCCGATTTCATCACTCAGTCCGAGCGCACGTGCGGATTCCAGAGTTGCCATGCGAAGGACGTCACGTGCAGTCAGCCGGCTCGGGTTTCGACTGAGCCCCTTGGCCAGAAAGGCGGCGCTTTTCATTTCACCGAGCATGTCGAGGTCGTCATTGCTGGCGGCGCCGTCTGTACCCAACGCGACATCGATACCGGCTTCGCGCAGCACAACAACGGGGCAAAATCCGCTTCCGAGCTTGAAATTGGATTCCGGACAGTGAATCACCCGGCATCTCGCCCGAAAGAGGCGTTCGATGTCGGGGGCCTCGAGTGCCGTCATATGGACAGCGAGCAGGTTTGGGGTCAAAAGCCCGACCCGTTCGAGGTGCTCGATGGGTGAGCAACCGTGCTGATTTATGAAATCGCGAACTTCCTGTTCGGTTTCGTGCAGATGAATGTGTACACGCAGGTCGAGTTCATCAGCGAATCGCGCCACCTGCCGGAGAGTGGTCTCGGAAACCGTATAAGGTGCATGAGGCGCAAGTGTAAAACGAATCCGCTTTTGGTTACGGTATTGGTCACGGATCGCGAAGCCTTTGTGAAAATACTCCTGAGGGGTTTGCGCAAAGCGTGTCGGGCTATCGAGCACGATGATTCCCGAGACCAGGCGGATTCCAGTTTCCGCTGCTGCTTCGATGGTTGCATCCGGATAGAAATACATGTCGTTGAAACAGGTCGTCCCGGAAAGAAGCATTTCAGCAATAGCGAGCATCGAACCGTCACGGACGAAATCCCGGTCGACGAACGCCGCCTCGAGTGGCCAGATATAGTCTTGAAGCCAGCGAGCAAGCGGCTGGTCTGCACCGAGACCACGGAACAGAACCATGGCGGCATGGGTATGTGCGTTGATGAGGCCGGGAATCAGGGCGTGATGAGCGAGCTCCATCCGCTCCAGGTTCGCGTAGCGCGCACGTGCTTCCCGAATGGGCAGCAGATCGTGAATGCGTCCCTCTCGTACCCGAAGGGCATGGTGTTCGAGGACGACACCGTCCGGCACCACGGGAATGATCCAGCGTGCTTCGATCAGAAACTCGGTCGGTGCCATGAGACGGCTCTCCGGCATAAATGGGTTACATTATGGAGCCTTTTGGGCCTTGCAATCGGTCAACACCCAATGAAACCCATTCAGAATACAACCCCCAGTGTGCTCACGCCCCTGATTTTCGAGGAGGGCACGCTCAAGATACTGGATCAACGTCTGCTCCCGGATGAGGAACGTTACGTGAATCTATATCGTGCAGACGATGTTGCCCAGGCTATTGAATGCATGATGCTGCGTGGTGCGCCTTTGATCGGTGTTGCGGCAGCCTTCGGCTTGGCACTGGAAGCAGGTGCGCTTCCGCACGATGAGAAGACATTCCGGGCTGGGCTCGATCGGGCCTTGGAACGGCTGGCATCGTCACGGCCCACTGCGATTAATCTCAACCGGGCGCTGGTCGAAGGGAGTCGGCAAATCGCGGTCGGCACGCACCCGGATCAAATCGCACGGGAACTCCTGGCTGCCGCCCACCGCCTGATGCGTTTCGAAATCGAGGCCTCGGCTCGAATGGGACAGGCAGGTGCAGCGCATCTCGACCCCGGGTCCAGAATCCTCACACACTGCAATACGGGTCGGCTCGCGACGGTTGGTGAGGGGACGGCCCTTGCTGTGGTTCGACAGGCCTTCCGGGAAGGCCGTGCATGCCGTGTGACCTGCACCGAGACACGGCCTTGGCTGCAAGGGGCGCGGCTTACGGCCTATGAACTCGTACGCGACGGGGTCGCCACCGAGCTCGTGACCGAATCGGTTGCCGGTGACAGACTGCTCCGCCATGATTTCGACTGGCTCATCGTCGGTGCAGATCGAATCGGTCCCGATGGGCGGGTTGCCAACAAAATGGGTACGCATATGTTGTCCCAGCTCGCCCGGATTGGTGGTGCGCATGTGATGGTGGTCGCTCCGACTACCACGATCGACTGGAGCTGGGATGCGGATCATCCGATTCCGATTGAACACCGGAGTGCTGAGGAAGTCTGGCAGGCCACCGGTTCGCGGCGCATTCCTCAAGGGCTCCGGATCGAGAATCCGGTTTTTGATGTCACGCCTCCCGAACTGGTCGATTGGATCATAACGGAGGATTGCGGAATCGAACCTGTGCGGGGTCAATCATTTGATCCAGCTCGTTTCGGGATACCGGTTGCCCAGCACCCGATGGACCCCCCGGGTAGTATTTTCCAATCCTTAAATGAGTCTGAAGAGTGAGCGTCAGGGATCATTCTCAGCCGGATTTGAGATCCTGTTCACGAATGGTGTGGAACAGCTTGTGGCGGGCCTTCTGAAGGCGGTCCGCCGC
>JAJZBR010000084.1 GCA_021798795.1 Pseudomonadota bacterium | reverse complement strand
AGCTGAAAAACATCCGCCCAATGTCCCCACCAGCCACTGGCGAGGCGCCCCTCGATCGTGAGGTCATCGACCCTGAAATAATGCTCGACGTGCGCGGCATCGCGTATGCCGCGAAGACTCAGCATGGGCGGATCCTGCCCGGTTTGAGGGATCGCCCCCTGCCAACCGGATACGATCTCACCAGGGCACCTCATCAGCAACGCCCGCCTGCCCGGAGATCCCGTCCGAAGATGTGTTCGGAACAAATGGGGCAGCCACATAGGCCCGATCCCGTACCGGGAGCTTCACCGGCACGATGGGGCAACCGCGTGCGAGCGCAAGATAACCGTGCCGGTCCGCGAGGTTCTGGATCTCGCTCGCCAGCGCGATCCGCTCGAGATGGCGGCGGTCGGAATGGCTTGTGCCGCCCCGGCCAAAGCCGAGTTCCCGCTGGATGATCTCGCGTTCGCCGAGTTCGCGGCTGAGATGCTCGGCGGTCTCGGCCTCCTGGGTCCGGAGCACAAGGATCGAGCCGAAACAGGACAGGAGAATCAGGGCACCGTCCCGGCCGTAATGCCGGTAGAGCTGGCGGAGTGTCTGGACTCCTGCGAGGCAAGAGAGGCCGTACTTGCGCCCGCGCGTCAAGGCGTCTGCCAGAACTGGGACGGTCCCGAGTGCACCGAGCTCGTCCAGGACGATCCAGACTCGCCGTGTGGAATCGGGCTCGCTCGCGAGGATCGCTCCCACTGCAAGATCGAGCCAGGCGGCGAGAAGCGGTCTCAGCACGGCCGCCTGGTCATCCCGATAGGTCAGAAACAGCCAGTCCGGACTCGGCACGCGCGCGACCCATCGCCGAATCGAAAAGCCTTCTGTGCCAACCGCCTGATCGAGAAACCGGTAGGGAGCAAGGTAGGTACCGATGATCCCGCGCACCGAGGCCAGCATCCGTTGCGCGCCCTCCTCGAAAAGGCTCTTACAGGGATGCCCGGAAACGAGCAGGGCCAGATCCGCGTTTGAGGCTTTTGTGAGGGCATCCACGAATCCGCCGGTTTGAGCGGAGCCTCTTGCCCAGAGCCCATCGAGCACGCCCGCGACCAGGGATTGGGCATAGTGGTGCCACTCCCGATCCGCTCCATCCCGTTCCGGAATGAGACTCCGGGCGAGCCGTTCGGCATCCCAGGCTTCCTGCATCTCGGCAAGCGGGGACCAGTCCACGGATCGTCCATCCAGGGGGTTCAGGATGGCATCGCCGGGGCGGTAAAACCGGGCCAGACTCTCTCCGCCGCAATCGGCGACGAGAACCCGGTCACCGCGCGCACGCAGCGTTTCGAGGCAGGAGTGGATGGCGACACTCTTGCCCGAGCCGGGGCTGCCTGCGAGGAGGAGATGGTAGGGTTCGAGTTCGCGCGCGATCGGATGAGATCCAATCCAAAGGCAGCGGTTCGAGCGCCGCATCGTCAACGATCTCAGCATGCGTTTAAGAAAACGCGCGGGGAGTACGCTTCGTTCGAGTCTGCGTCCTCTCCGGTGGCGTGATCGGCCGAGCCGGGGCTTGCGCCAGATCCGTCCTCTCGAGAGGCTTGCGATTCCGAGCGCCAAGAGGAGAATGCTCAGGGCACCGAGCCCGCTCAGGACTTCGATCCAAAAATCCAACATCCCTCGTATCCACTTGGAGACAAAACGAAGGGGACTCTGAGGTCCCCGAATGATTGTTCAACGCGCCCCGAAAGACTCTCGCGCCCAATCTCCCGCTGTGCCCCGGACGGTCACCGCCCTAGGTCGCGATCGATGCCGCCATCTCTCCCAGGATCGGGCCGATCACGGCCGCAAACTCGATCTTGTTCACGAATCCGTCGACGCCGAGTTCTTGGGCGCGTTCGCGGTATTCCGGATCGTCATAAAGGGTGATCAGGACCACCTTGGGCGATCCCGGACGCTTTTTCAGCTCTTCCGCAGCACCCAGTCCGCCGATGCCGGGCATGGCGACATCAAGAAGGACCACGTCCGGTTTGAGCGATGCACAAAGGCTGAGCGCTTCCTCGCCCGAACGCGCAAGCCCGATCACCTGGATCCCTGGCTGGGCGGCAAGCAGACTCGCCACCGACTCGACGAAAAGCGGATGGTCATCGGCTACGAGCACCTTGAGACGCGACATCAATCTGGTCCTTTGCGCTTAACCCAAGAATCGTACCTCATTCTAGCGCTTCCGACACGAAAGCGTCCATCCCGGGCAAACCGGGTTCAGCCCCGGCCGAATGACCCATTTCCTGAAAGAACCCACATAACTCTATCATGTCGGTACGGTTTCCTCTGCTGCGGGGCGCGCGGACTGGGGTTTCGGAGCATCGTTCAGGGCAAACTGGACCTCGATCGCGGTACCCTTGCCGGATTCGCTCTCGAGGGTGAACTGTCCGCCCGCGAGCTGAACCCGCTCCTCCATGCCGAGGAGCCCCAGACTGGATCCCGCCTGAACCCGTTGGCGCATGGCCTCGAGGTCGAACCCGCGCCCGTCGTCCTTAATCCGGAGCCTGAGCCGGCCAGAGTCGATCGTGAGCGTAATCTCGACCCGGAGTGCTCCTGCATGCCGGGCAATGTTGTTCAGGGCTTCCTGGATCACCCGGTAGAGTGTGATCTCGACCAGGGGCGGGAAGCGGGGATCGGACTCGGGCAGGGATAGGGCGAGCTTGAGCCCCGAGAGAGTCGCCATCCGGGTACCGAGGCCGCGAATCGCGGCAACGAGCCCCAAGTCATCTAGAAGGGAGGGATGCAGATTGAGCGAGAGCGTGCGAATCTGGGTCAGGATGCGATCCAGGCTGGCCACGAGCTCGCCGTAGAGTTTCTCGCGTCGGCTGAGCTGGAAGAGATCGGCCATGGTATGCAAACCGAGCTTCGCGGCCGTGAGCGTCTGTCCGACCTCGTCGTGGAGTTCGCGCGCAAGATGGCGCCTTTCGTTTTCCTGGGTCTCAAGGAGCTTTCTCGACAGAATCTTGAGTCGCTCGGCATAGTCGACGACCGTCTGCTGCATCGATCGCAGCGCGGTCACGTCGCGGGCGATCCCGACGCTGTAGTCATGCCCCTCCCACCGGATGAGGTAACGGTAACCCTGGACCCATTTCCACTCCCCGCCAGCGGTATGCAGGCGAAACTCGCTCAGCGGGTAACTCCGCCAATCCCCCAGCCGTTCGAGGTCGGAGGGGTGGATGAGGCTGGCCGGATGCCGGTTCATCACAGCTTCCGGCTCATATCCGAGCAGTGCCTGGTGGGAGGGGCTCACATATTCATGAAGCCCCTCGGTCGACGCCATGCTGACGAGATCGACCGAGTGTTCGGCCATGAGGCGGAACTTCAATGCCTGCTCCTGCTGGATTCTCCTGATCCGTTCCCGCCGGATGAGATCACGCTGGAAACGAGCTTCTTGTTGCGCAATGATCAACGCCGAAAGTCCGACGAAGATGGCCATCAGGGAGACAAAACTCACCATGCCCATATCGTGGAAATGGATGTCGAATGCAGTGTGCACGAGCACGCCCGCAAGAAGCATCCAGACCGAACCCAAGAGGAGATAGGCCAGAACCAGTCGCCAGATGGACCGTCGGGCCCAATCACTCCCACTCGCTGGGGTAGCCATCAACCTCTCCGGATGAAGTGCAACACGGCTACCATACCGCAAAGCAAAGGGGTAGCCAAACCCATGTGGGCTGGCGTCGGTACACCCCCGTCAGGAATCCGGAGCGGATGCCCCCTCGGCGCGCGCGCGGCGGTCGGCAAAGAAGGCCTGGAGCAGTTGCTTCGCCTCCTCAGACCGGATGCCACCCACGATCGCGAGATCATGGTTGAAGATCCAGCCGATCCGGCCGGGAGCCAACCTCTCGATGGCTCCGAAACGGGGATCCGGCGCGCCATAAACCAGGCGCGCGACCCGTGCATGCATGATCGCCCCGAGACACATCACGCACGGTTCGAGGCTGACATAGAGAGTGGTCCCGCAAAGCCGGTAGTTCCCGAGCACGCGGGCACCTGCACGCAAGACTTCGATTTCGGCATGTGCGGTCGGATCAACCTGACCGATCGATCCATTGCCCGCGCCGGCCAGCACCCGGTCTCCTTGAACGAGCACCGCACCGATCGGCACCTCACCCTGATTCCGCGCCCGCTGCGCCCAAAGAAGCGCTTCACCCATCCAGGCTTCGTCAGCGGAGCGGTTGCGTATGGTTCTGCCCATGCCATCGTCCACGTTTCATTCACTCCATTTCCAGGCGATCGTCCGGATCCATGTACCTTTGGTGTCCTTCGTTTCCAGGAGGCGGGTGTTCGGCGCGCCGTCCCACGAGCGATCGACCGCTCTGTATCTTGCTCCCTGCCGATAACCGACCGG
>JAJZBR010000029.1 GCA_021798795.1 Pseudomonadota bacterium | reverse complement strand
GCTTGGGCAAAGAGTTTATAGCGCAAGGTCTTCAGGGTGTGCTGGATATCCCGACCGTCGCTGTGCAGGGCGCTTGCTTTCAAGACCGCCTGACGGAACAGGCTCATCAAGTTGAGGTGAAAGGCCGGGTCACCGGCGCGGAGACAATCACCGTCACGAAGAACGAGACTCTCTATTCGCTGAACAAGCCGGATGACTTCATTCTTGCGATCGTCGAGTTCAGCGACGATGCGGCCCAACGGGTCCACTACCTACGCCAACCCTTTGTCAGAGAACCAGATTTTGGAGTAACCAGCGTGAATTACGGCTTGGAAGCCTTAATTGCGCGCGCAACGGCGCCGAAATGACAACTACCATATATCTAATATTGAAAATTGCTGATATACTGCAAATATCATAATTAGAATGGTATTGAGGCGCTCATTATGCTTATCGATTTCAGACTCACCAACTACCGCTCTTTTCACGAAACCCAGACCCTTAGCATGGTCGCCGCCACAGGCAAGGAGCACGAGACCACCCACCTTTTTGCATCGGGTTCGACAGTCGCACCGCGACTGCTGCGTTCGGCCATCGTATATGGCCCAAACGCCGGGGGCAAGACCAATCTCGTGCGCGCACTTCAATTCATGCAGGGCATGGTTTTGAATTCCGCGACGCAAATTCAGGAAGGTCAGAAACTGAACGTGCAACCATTCCTGTTCGGAACGGAAGCACGCGATCAGCCTACACGATTCGAAGTGAATATTATGGAGGAAAGCGGGGAAGGGGAAATCCGATACCAGTACGGTTTCAGTCTGACATCCGAACGAGTTACCCGTGAATGGCTCTTCGCCGCGCCGAAGGGGCGCGCAAAACCGATTTTCCAGCGTGAATACGAACCCGGAACCGGCAAGTATCAATGGGACTGGGGCGCATCGTTTGTTGGCCGCAAGGAGGATTTGCGCGATAAGACGCGTGCCAATGGCCTGTTTCTCTCGACCGCCGTCCTGTTCAATAATGAGCAGCTTCGGCCGGTTTTCAGCTGGTTCCAAAATCGGCTTGCCATTATTCCCGACAATGCGCTCATCAATCTGGAACACACGCTGGGAATGTGCGCGACGGATAGCGGTAAAGCCGACATCATTTCGTTTTTCCGCGGTGCCGACATCTCGATTACGGGCGTTGCTTTAGAAAAGCAACCCGTAAAAAAGGTGACTATCGCTTTTGATTTTGTGAGTGGAGCGAAAGAGCCAAAAACCATGGAAGAGGAAGCGATGCTGGTTCGCTTTCGTCATCGTTCACGGGACGGACTTTCCGAACTCGAACTCCCGCTGGCAGAAGAATCATCAGGAACACAAAAGCTTTTCGCCTTGGCCGGGCCGTGGCTTGATGTTATGAGAAAGCGCCGCGTGCTCGTGGTAGATGAGCTCGATCGTAGCCTGCATCCGCTGATTTGCCGACACTTGATCGGGCGCTTTAACAACAGCCGGATCAATCCACAGAACGCTCAGCTTATCGCCACCACGCACGATACGAGCCTGCTGGATCCACATCTGTTGCGTCGTGACCAGGTGTGGTTCATAGAAAAGAACCGTCAAGAGGCATCGCATTTGTATTCCCTGGTCGAATTCAGTCCGCGCAAGGAGGCCTCGCTCGAACGGGGTTATTTGATGGGACGTTACGGTGCGTTGCCTGTTGTCGGCAGTCTGGATTTCTAAAGCTCGATGGCGCGCGAACCCATACCGACCTCTGGATACACTGCTGCCGACTTCCGCCGCAGGATCCGCCACCGTGAACCCTACGACCGCGTACTGGTCGTTTGCGAAGGCATCACCGAGAAACACTATTTCGATGGCCTTGTGTTTTTCTTAGGGTTATCCAGCGCCAATATTGAGATTATTCCCAGTCGACGGACGGATCCGATAGATGTCGTACGTTTTGGGATTAAGCTAGCGAAAGACGCGCAACGGTCAAGCGATGCCTATCAAAGACTTTATTGCGTTTTCGATCTGGATCGTCCCCATACCAATGCGCTCGACTTGGCGGCAGCAATGAAGCAGCGCTTGACCTCATTGCATCTGGCTACAAGCAATCCATGCTTCGAGGTGTGGTTACGACTGCATCTCGGCTACACCGATCGCGCGTACACCACCGTCGGCAACAACACCGCCTGTGACGCAGTGTGCGACGAGTTGTGCAGACAGGAACCGCGTTACAAGAAAGGCGCGGAAGGATTGTTCAGGTTGTTTGAAGCGAAGGTGAGTAGCGCCGTGAGAAATGGCCACCAGTTGGAAGCAAGCAATCGCCGCACCGGTAGCAGCAATCCCAGTTGCACGGTACATGAACTGGTGCAAGATCTGATGAATCTCAAAGCAGACAACTCGACATGACCTCCAAGAAAAAACTCATCGAAGTTGCCCTACCGCCAAGGCGATCCTCGAAACCCGGGGGAACACCCCGCGTATTTACCGCAACACACTTTTTTTCCTCGCCGTCGACAAATCCCGACTCCAGGATCTGGACGAGGCCGTGCGGCGCTTTCTGGCCTGGGAATCGGTCCTCGAAGAAAAGGATAGGCTGAGCCTCTCACTGCATCAGGTGAAACAGGCGGAAACCCAAAAATCTACAGCCGAGAGTGCGGTGACCGCGCGACTGCCCGAGACCTACCAATGGCTGCTGGTCCCGACACAGAAAGACGCCAGCGCCCCCATACACTGGGAGGCCACCCGGCTTTCCGGCGGGGATGCCTTGGCCATTCGCGCGAGCAAGAAACTCAAGAATGACGAGTTGCTGATTACCAGTTTTGCGGCCTCGCGTCTGCGCATGGAACTCGACCGTGTACCGCTGTGGTGCGGGGACCATGTCTCGGTCAAGCAACTGGTCGATGACTTTGCGCGTTATCTCTATCTGCCGAGGCTCGCTGATCCGAATGTGCTACTTGAGGCCATCGGCAATGGCGTTGCCTTGCTTGCCTGGGAGCAGGACGGATTTGCTTATGCTGAAGCGTACGACGAACTGGCCAAGCGCTATCGCGGCCTGCGCGCCGGGCAGCAGGGGACCATTCCGGATCGGGATGCCCCAGGATTGCTCGTCAAACCCGGCATCGCGCGTGCGCAACTTGAGGCAGAGACCGCCCCAGGAGAAGGATCCGGAACGACTGCCGTCGTACTCGGGGGTGGCGACAGTACCGGTACGCCCACGCCTCAACCGGGAAAAACAGGAGCACCGCCCGCGCCACCGGAATCCCAGAAACCAAAACGCTTCCACGGCACGGTCGCGCTGGATCCCGCCCGCGCCGGGCGTGATGCGAGTCGAATCGCCGATGAAGTCATCGCCCATCTGGCGGGCCTGGTCGATGCGAACGTCAGAGTCACGCTGGAAGTCGAAGCGGAAATCCCGGAGGGCGTGCCTGACAATGTGGTGCGCACCGTGACCGAGAACAGCCGGACACTGAAATTCACGAGTCAGGGGTTTGAGGAGGAATAAGGGTGGCGAACGAAGAAGGTCCACGGGGCGGGTGGCGGTCAGAAAGGCCTGCATTCGCAGCCTGATGCATCGGCGGCGCAAGTCCCTGCACCGGGTCCTCGACAACCGGCCCGCGCACAAGATGCGGGCCGTGCGCGATTGCTCGACTCGCGGCGCGGACAGTTGACCCTGCACTTCCTGCCCGGTTATGCCCCCAACCCCGATGAACGGGTCTGGAGCCAGGCCAAGCGCACCGGGAGCGCGCGCCAGCCGACACGGATTCGATGGTTCTCTCGACATCCGACTGTTGCCTATATTACTGACTGATGAGTAATGACGCTCAACCGCTCTCGCCCCAGCGCCCCGAGTACCGGATGTGGGCCCGCTCAGCAGTGAGCGCCACACCAGACGGGCGTTCGGGTCAACTGGATCAATCGCCGGGTGGCAAGGTACTTGGAATCTGGGCTGAAGTGTCGACCCCAGGTGGCGTATCCAGACTCTGGCTGGATTGTGCGACGCCGAGATCCTCGAACCGGCGCAGACTCACCAGAAACCGGCGTTCCAGGGATCCGACCGAATCGTTATAGGCCTGCACGGCCTGGTTCAACCGCTCACCGACACCGCGCCAGTGATCCACGAGGACCGCGGCACGCTCGTAGAGCGTCCGGGCCAAGGCGGCCACTTCTTCCGCGTTGCGGGCCATCGCTTCCTGGCGCCACCCATAGGCCAGCACCTTGAGTAGCGAAAGCAGAGTGGTCGGATTGGCTACGACCACCCGCCGTTCGAAGGCATACTCGATGAGATTGGAATCCACTCTGAGCGCCGCGCTGAAAAGCATCTCCCCGGGCAGGAACAGCACCACGAACTCCGGGGAAGGCTGGAAGTCGTGCCAGTAGGATTTGCGCGCCAGGGCATCGATATGTCCACGGATTTTTCGGGCATGCTCCAAGAGCGCATCCTCGGCGGCGGCTCCAGTGAGATCGAGTGACTGAAAATAGGCCTCGACCGGTGCCTTGGCATCAATCACGATCTGCTGGCCCCCCGGGAGTCGGACGATCAGGTCGGGGCGTTTGCGGCCTTCATCCGTTTCGACGCTTTTTTGTTCCTCGAAGTCACAATATTCCACCATGCCCGCCATCTCGACTAGGCGCCTGAGCTGGAGTTCCCCCCAATGTCCGCGGGCGATCGGCTGGTGCAGCGCGCGCGACAGCTCCCGCGTCTCGCTCGACAGCTGCGGGATATGTACCTCGGCGAGTGCGCGCAGCTGTTCGAGAAGTGTGGCCTGCCCCTCCACACGTTCCTTTTCGAGCCTGTCGACCCTCGCTTCGAAGCGCCCGAGCGACTCGACAAGCGGCTTGACCCATCCCTGGACCGCCTCGGTTCGTTGCGTGAGATCGCTTTTACCCTCTTCCTGAAAGCCCTCGAAAACCTTCCGCGCGAGTTCAAGGAAACGCTGGTTGTTGAGTGTGAGCGCTTCCGCGGACTGGGCACGAAAGATATCGGACAGCCGCTCCTGCGCCTCTTTGAGCAGTGCGAGCTTTTCCCCGGCCTGGGCATTCATCTGCCCAACCCGCTCACGAAGGGTCGCGACCTCCTGGCTGAGCGCCATCTGGGATTCGCGCGAGCGGTGGTTCTCCTCGGCCAGCCGTGCCCCCTCGGATTCAAGTGCCTTTTTCTGCTCTTCCAGCACCCGGATCCGGACGTTGCCCGAGGCACGGGCGACACCCGCACCGGCAAAGAGGCCGAGCAGGCCCGCTAGCGCTCCCCAAAATATGGTCATGTCACCCCCCGCGGAATCCCGAATCGCCCGAAACGGGCCTCAAGCCGTGTATACTAGCGCCCCGCCTGTCCCTCCGGTACTTCGCGTGCCCCCATCTCTTCGGAACGTGGCCATTGTCGCCCACGTCGATCATGGCAAAACCACGCTTGTCGATCAGCTCCTCCGGCAATCGGAGACGCTTGCCGCAAGGACGGTTCTGCCCGATCGGGCCATGGACTCGAATGAGCTCGAGCGGGAACGCGGCATCACCATTCTCGCCAAAAATACGGCCATCCTCTGGCACGGCTACCGGATCAACATCGTCGATACGCCGGGCCACGCCGACTTTGGCGGCGAAGTCGAACGCGCGCTCGCCATGGTGGACTCGGTCCTGCTCCTGGTCGACGCCCTGGATGGTCCCATGCCGCAGACCCGTTTTGTCACCCAAAAGGCTCTCGCCCGCGGACTCCATCCGATTGTCGTGATCAACAAAATGGACCGGCCTGGCGCCCGGCCGAGCTGGGTCGTGAATCAGGTCTTCGATCTTTTCGACCGTCTGGGTGCCCACGAATCCCAGCTCGACTTCCAGGTCCTCTACACGTCTGCGCTGAACGGATGGGCGAGCCGAACGGTGGATGCGCCGGGGGCGGACCTCACGCCGCTTTTCGAAACCCTGGTCAAAAGCTGTCCGCCACCGGACGTCTCGCTTGAAGGGCCCCTCCAGCTCCAGGTGGCTGCACTCGATTATTCGAGCTACGTCGGGGCCATCGGCATTGGACGGATCGCGCGCGGGACCCTCAGGCGGGGCATGAACGTGATCCAGATCGATCGCGATGGCAATCGCAGCCCTGGCCGGATCATCCAGATTCTAGGCTTCCTCGGGCTCGAGCGGACCGAAGTGGAATCCGCGGATGCGGGCGATATCATTGCCTTTGCAGGACTCGAAGAACCGCACATCTCGGACACGATCACATCACCTGAAGCGCCGGACATGCTCCCCCCGCTCACCGTCGACGAACCCACAATCAGCATGTCCTTTGAAGTGAATAGCTCTCCCTTTGCAGGCCAGGAAGGCCGCTTCGTCACGAGCCGGGAGATCCGGGCGCGCCTCTGGCGCGAGATTCGCCACAACGTGGCCCTCCGTGTTCAGGAAACGGCCGACCCCGATCGCTTCGAGGTCTCAGGACGAGGCGAACTCCATCTCGGGATCCTGATCGAGACCATGCGCCGGGAAGGCTACGAACTCGCCGTCTCAAGGCCGCGTCCGATCTTCCGCGATAGCCCGGAAGGCCGGGAAGAGCCCTACGAGATCCTGATCGTGGATATTCCGGAAAACCACCAGGGCGTCGTCCTCGAGGCACTCGGGCTGCGGGGAGGCAGCCTTGAGGATCTGCAGCCGGATGGACGCGGACGCCTGCGCCTCGGATACCGCATCCCCGCCCGCGGGCTCATCGGATTCCAAACCGAGTTCCGCATGGCCACAAGCGGCACCGGAATCCTCCACCGCATCTTCGACGGGTATGGCCCTGAAAAGGCGCTGCGGGTGACCCGACGGGCGAGCGGAGCGCTGATCTCGAACGGAACCGGAGAAGCCGTCCCGTTTGCGCTCTTCAACCTACAGGAACGCGGCCGCCTTTTTGTCGCGCCCGGTGAACGGATCTACGCGGGACAAATCGTGGGACTCCATGCCCGGGAGAACGATCTCACCGTGAATCCGCTCAAAGCCAAAGCACTCACCAATATCCGCTCGGCCGGACGGGATGAGAACATTCTCCTCACTCCTCCGCTTCAGATTACGTTGGAGCGCGCACTCGAAATCATCAATGACGATGAACTGGTTGAGGTCACACCCCAAAGTCTCCGCCTGCGCAAGCGTCTCCTCGACGAAGGCGCCCGGCGTCGGGCCCAGCGTTCGGCAGCGCGAGAAGACGACCCACCGACCGGATAGCCCTCCAGATTCCACGTGGTGGATCAGCCGCTCGATTCCCCGGTGCGGCGGGTTCAGCCATCCGAACTCAGGAGTGGGATACGGCTCGGTCGATCGGCAACCCAACCCGATCGTATACAAACGCCAATAGCCAAAGCGGACCGATCAAGAGAAATTGAATATCCTTGAGAAAAGAAGGTTTCCTTCCCTCGATGCGGTGTCCGATAAACTGCCCGACCCAGGCCAGAACGAATACCCCTGCCGCAAACCATCCCATTGGTGTGAGCCAAAGGCTCACGCCATAGACGATTCCGACCATGCCTACGGCAGTAAGGGTCATGCCGATTGCGAGGCGCCAGGAGAGAAAATAATCATAAACAAGGACGCCGAACACCAAGCAAACGGCCCAGTTGAAAAAGGGTGAACGCAAGGCCCATGTTTCGGGCACCGGAATCTCCCAAAGGAGCCCGATCAGGGAAATCATGATCAGGGGCACACAGATCCAGTGAATCAACTTGTTCATGGGGTCACGGTGGCTCACCCCATATTCATCAAGCCAATCCCGTATGTCGCGCATGGATGCCCACCTGCTCGGTCAGAACCGTGCCGGATGGCGCAGGATCCGCCGTCGATTCACTTGGAGGCCATTATGCCTGTTCCTATAAACCTGTACAAATCCGTACAGAGGACTGACCCGCACACACCCCAGAACCAACCGACGCAGGTACAGATTGCCGCGGAGCGGGGAAATCGGGGATCCTTGCGGAACCCCGCGTCCACGGTCCTTGCCCGCGGTACCGCTTGTCGTACAGCAAATCGAATCGATCGCCAGGCGATCCCTTCGCTTTGGTCTGTAACGCCGTCTTTCGCTTCTGAACACTGTTTGAAGGTTCGAGGATCATTGATCCAATCTCCGGGCCCCTCGCCACGTCTTGCGTTGACCTTGAACTCGGGCCCCTTCCCTTAACCGGCATGACCCGGCTTCATCGGTCGTATGAGCCCCTCCGCCATCCTCGAGCGGCCCGGCCGCTCCCTCGCGGGAGCCCGGTTGGACGCCGTCGTCCGCCACCCCAGGACTTCCCACATCGCACCACTCTCCCTATACACGCGTGCCGCCGTCATGATCCCGGCGGACTGACCGGCTGCATTCATCGCTCGCTTCGCCAGCCCTGCCAGCCTTCCCCCGAGTTCCGACAGGGTCGGCATCCGCAATCTCTTTTTCGGGACCTGCGCAACGTTCACGACCCGTTGCCCCCCGCGTGTTCGCAGAGTCACCCTTGGGTAACCCCTTTACTTCGAAGGCTTCGGTCGCTTCGTTACCTCTACAACCGCTCCAATGGCTACCGGCTTAAACGACCCTCTGCCGGGCGGGTCTATCTCCCACTGAGAGAGCGCACGTTTTCACGGCGCACGGAACTTGAGTCTAGAGGGTTGAGATTTCTTCTGCCGGAAGCGAGTGCTGGATGAAACCGCCTAGAAGCTCCATTTCCTTCACCTCGAGTTGGCTTTCACGCCACATGAGCGCCACTCGTCTTTTGGCACCTGTGAGGTCAATTCGGCGAGCAACGAAACGCTCACGGGACGCCTGGTTCGAATCGAGCGCCAGTGCTGGGAAAAGCGTGCAGCCAAACCCAGTCATTACCATCTGCTTCAAGGTTTCTAAGCTCGATGCCTGAAAATCTGCGCGTGCTGCGTCCGGCTCAAGGCGTTTCTGACAGACCGCAAGCGCCTGCTCGCGCAGACAGTGCCCTTCGGCCAGAAGCAGGAGTGGTGTCTCCTTCAGGTTTTTCTCCGTTATCTTGCGGCATTTCGCGAGCGGATGTTGCGGAGGGCAAAGCAACCAGAATGGCTCCTCGAACAGTGGCAGGATGGTCAAATCATCGGAGCTGCCGACCGGCATCGCTACCAGTATCGCATCGAGTTCGTATTCATGCAGGCTTCTCAGCAGATTCTGGGTGAGATCTTCCCGTATGACGAGCTGAAGCCTGGGATAACATTTCTGAATGCCCGGCACGAAACGCGGAATGAGATAGGGTCCGAGTGTCGGAATCACGCCCAGGTGAAACGCCCCAGACAGAGGTTCGTCGTGTTCACGCGCGCGCTTACGGATGGTTGCGGCAGCATCTAGCATCTTCCGGGCCAATGGAACGAGATCTTTTCCAGCCCGGGTAAGCCGCACGCTGTGCGACAGCCGTTCAAATACGGGGATGCCGAGATAAGACTCGAGTTTTTTGATCTGGCCACTCAAGGTGGGTTGTGACACATGACACTGTCTCGCTGCACGGCTGAAATTGCCGGTCTCGGACACAGCTACCACATAGCTCAGTACGCGCAAGGTCAAGCCGTTCATTTGACCATTTTATAGGAAATGTCTATAGATCTTATAGGAACAAACGATTTTACCTATTGACCGGATGAGACTAGATTGGGTACACCCCAGGTTTAGCCAGCGGGTAGCAACGAGATAACCGATTGCATCAAGACAGGAGATCAGACAACCATGCCAGACCCAAAATGCCCGATGCACCATACAGCCGGTAATGGCATGACCGTTCGCGATTGGTGGCCCAGTCGCTTGCGACTGGACATCCTGCGCCAGCAATCCCAGAAGTCTGACCCGATGGGCGAAGATTTTAATTATTCCTTTGAATTCAATAGCCTTGACCTAGATGGCGTGAAGAAAGACCTCGCACGACTCATGGTCGAATCAAAGGACTGGTGGCCCGCTGATTTTGGACACTATGGGCCATTTTTGATCCGGATGGCCTGGCATAGCGCCGGTACCTACCGGGTTGGCGATGGTCGCGGCGGAGCCGGAGCGGGGCAACAGCGCTTCGCCCCGATCAACAGCTGGCCGGACAATGTCAACCTGGACAAGGCGCGCCGCTTACTCTGGCCGATCAAGCAGAAGTATGGCCGGAAGATCTCCTGGGCCGATCTGATCATCCTCGCCGGCAATGTGGCGCTTGAATCGATGGGTTTCAAGACTTTCGGCTTCGGCGGTGGCCGTGTGGACACATGGGAACCGGATGAGTCGATCTACTGGGGATCTGAAGAGACCTGGCTCGGCGACAAGCGTTACTCTGGAATACGAGACTTGGAGAACCCCCTGGCTGCAGTCCAGATGGGATTGATTTACGTTAATCCCGAAGGCCCGAACGGCAAACCCGATCCGGTTGCCGCCGCCGTGGATATCCGGGAAACATTCGCACGCATGGCCATGAACGATGAAGAGACTGTCGCCTTGATTGCGGGCGGCCATACCTTCGGTAAAAGCCATGGTGCGGGGCCAGCCAGCTACATAGGCCCTGCCCCGGAAGCCGCGAGCATCGCGGAACAAGGTCTGGGCTGGAAGAGTAGCTTCCGATCAGGCAAGGGTGGTGATACCATCGGCGGCGGGCCGGAAGTCACCTGGACCAACACCCCGACCCGGTGGGACAACAGCTTCTTCGCGACATTATTCGGCTACGAATGGGAGTTAAGCAAGAGCCCGGCAGGCGCGTATCAATGGATTGCAAAAGATGGTGCAGGTGCCGGAACGGTTCCCGATGCCGCGGATCCGTCCAGACGGCATGGACCGACGATGCTGACAACGGATCTCTCCCTGCGATTCGACCCGATCTACGCAAAAATTTCGCGTCGATTCTACGAACACCCTGACCAGTTCGCTGATGCCTTTGCGCGCGCGTGGTTCAAGCTCACCCATCGCGATATGGGCCCGCGCGCGCGCTACCTTGGCCCTGACGTTCCAGCCGAAGCGTTGCTCTGGCAGGATCCTGTACCGGCAGTGAATCACCCGCTCGTCGACACACATGATATCGCCGCACTCAAGACCAGGATCCTGGCTTCGAACTTGGCCGTAGCGGAGATGGTAACGACCGCCTGGGCTGCGGCGTCGACCTTTCGTGGATCAGACAAGCGCGGCGGTGCAAATGGTGCCCGCATCCGCCTCGCGCCACAGAAAGACTGGGAAGTCAACCAACCCAAGCAACTGGGGCGAATCCTGAAGACCCTGGAAAGCATCCAGCAGGTGTTCAACTTATCAGCGGCTCATGGCAAAAAAATCTCGCTTGCCGACCTGATCGTTCTTGCAGGCTCTGCAGGAATCGAGCAGGCAAGCCGCAATGCCGGTTGTGAGATTGCGGTTCCTTTTACACCGGGACGTATGGACGCCTCAGAGCAACAAACCGATGTGGATTCCTTCGCCGTGCTCGAACCCGTTGCCGACGGCTTCCGTAATTACCGAAGCGCACGGTTCCAGGATATATCGACCGAGGCGCTACTGGTCGACAAGGCGCAGCTGCTCAATCTGACGCCTTGCGAAATGACGGTACTGATCGGAGGGATGCGCGTGTTGAACACCAACTACGGCACAACCAAGCATGGGATCTTGACTCAGCGACCAGAATCACTGACCAATGATTTTTTCGTGAACCTGCTTGACATGGACACGGAATGGAAGGCGGTCTCCGACTCTGCGGACGTGTTCGAGGGACGTGACCGAAAAACCGGATCGCTCAAATGGACCGCTACCCGCGTGGACCTCATCTTCGGCTCTAACTCCGAACTCCGTGCGGTTTGCGAGGTTTACGGAAGCGCAGACGCAAAGGAGAAATTTATTCGCGATTTCGTGTTGGCTTGGCATAAGGTGATGCAGGCAGACCGCTTCGACATTCACCACTCCTGAGGTACACTAAGAAATCCCCGGTGTCGGAGTCACTCAGGGATTGATCACAGATCCAAGACCCCAGGATTCCCATGATCTCTCCTTCCGGGTTCTCCGGAGGTTTTCTGAGCGACTACAGCAATACGTAGCACGTAATAGAGACGGGTCGCGGGCAGATGCCTCTGAACAGATCGAGCCGGTCTCGCGGTGGCACGAGGCGAATTTGTAGACGATAGACCGGGTTCGCCCTTCTGCTCGGGAACCACCGGCTTCCGGACCCGCTCCCCCGCCCCCCCCGATGAGGCCGACGTCATCGGCCACTCGTGCTGGCTGAATCTGTAAAGGCATGGCTTCAGGGCTTTGACCTGCCGGGGGAGTTTCGGACCATGTGATTCTTGAGAGGATAGCTCCCTGGCAAGCGAGGGAACCATGAGGAAGAATCGATTCAGCCCAGATTTCCCATTAGCGCCCCATTTCTAATGGAAGCCATTACGGCAAGTGATTGAGTGGTTTGAGAGTGAGGGGTATATTTTGGCGTGCCAGTTGGCGCACGGTTTCCATCAAGGGGTCGTGATGGGATTCGAGCTGCCATTCACGGACCGGGAGATCACCGCCTGGGGCGGCATGGGACTCATGAAGCGCATGCTCGACCACCTGGATTTCGATGGGGCACTGCGCGCGGGCGGCCAGTTGTTTTTGGTTGAGGTAAACGACGTCCATCTTGGTCTCCTGCCGAATGCGTTGGCAGGAGTCTGTGAAGGCGCTGTTCCGCCCGCAAGCCAAGTCATTTACTGGAGGCGTAACTACTCGGGCAGATCGCTGAGTTCATAGCGGGTGCTGCGTCCACCCGCCTCGGTTTTCCGCAGCACGCCGCGCGTCAGCAAATCGTTGATGTCGCGCAGCGCCGTGTCCGGCGAACACTTGGCAATGGCTGCCCACTTGCTGCTGGTGAGCTTGCCTTCGAAGCCGTCGAGCAGCCGGTTGAGCAGCTTCACCTGACGCTCGTTCAATGGCGTGGTCGCCCAGTGCTGCCAGAAACGCGCCTTGGTCAGCACGGCGTCGAGCGTGTGCTGTGCTTGATCGACAGCGCGGTGCAGGCTATCGAGGAACCAGGCCAGCCACTCGGTGACGTCCATCGACCGCTTCTGGACCCGCTCCAGGATCTCGTAGTAGGTCTTGCGCTCCCGCTGGATCTGCGCCGACAAGCTGTAGAAACGCTGCGGGCTGCCGTCAGCGCGCGCCAGCAGCAGGTCGCCGAGGGCCCGGGCGATGCGACCGTTGCCGTCGTCGAACGGGTGTAAGGTGACGAACCACAGATGGCCGAGACCGGCCTTGAGTAGCGGCAGTTCGTTCGACGCGCCATTCACCCAGTCGAGGAATCGGCTGGTTTCGGCCTCAAGACGGTCGGCGGGCGGTGCCTCAAAATGCACCCGCTGGCGGCCGATGGGACCAGACACGACCTGCATCGGACTGCGGGCGTCGTCACGCCAAGCGGCGACGTTGATCTTGGATAGACCGGAGTAGCCGGTTGGAAACAGCGCTGCGTGCCAACCGAACAAGCGCTCCCGCGACACGGGTGCATGACAGTTGGCGGTGGCATTGAGCACCATCTCGACCACGCCTTCGACATGCCGATCCACCGGGGCCAGGGCACCGATGTCCACGCCCAGCCTGCGGGCGATGGACGAACGAACGGATTCGACATTGAGCTGCTCACCCTCGATCTCGCTGCTCTTGACCACATCCTCGGTGAGCGCCGCGAGGCTCGCCTGATTGCGCAGGGCCATGCCAACGTCAGCCAGGCGCCCCATCAAGAGCCCCTGGGCGCGACTGACCTCGGCCATGGGACCAGCCAGCGCCGCCAGGTCAAAGCGCCAGTTTGGACAGTCGCTGGCCTGCCAGATGTATGTGCAATCACCGCTATTCATGCGGAGATTATGGACTGCATTCTCCGCATTGGCAAGTTATTCACTGCAGGATGTGCGGTGATAGGGGAACTATTCCCCGCAAAGAAGGCCGATGCGGTCTGGGCCATCCTTCCAGAATGGGTGTAAACGGGCGTCGTTGTGGGTGTGCGAGTCCGCGCCAAGGCTTGGTGTCCGCTTCGAATATTTCGTCTGTTGCGTTTATTTTGTTCATGCTTCCTCTCATGTCGAGTTCGTCCCCAATCGCGGATCTTGCCGCCTTTGCCGTTGTCTTCTTCCACTGGCGCATCCAGCCACATCTTGATCAGATGCAGCAGGTGCCGGTCAGAGACCCGGCGGGCCACCGTCACTATCCCGGCGGACTGACCGGCTGCATTCATCGCTCGCTTCGCCAGTCATACCAGCCTTCCCCCGAGTTACGACCGGGTCGGCATCCGCAACCCCCTTTTCGGGACCTGCTCAACGTAAACGACCCGTTGCCCCCCGCGTGTTCGCAGAGTCACCCTTGGGTGACCCCTTGCTTCGAAGGCTTCGGTCGCTTCGTTACCTCCACAACCGCTCCAATGGCTACCGGCTTAAGCGACCCTCTGCCGGGTGGGTCTATCTCCCACTGAGAGAGCGCACGTTTTCACGGCGCACGCAACTTCAGCTTAATAAAGGGGCAAAAAACTGTCTTGACAAAGCCACCCACTTCAAAATGCCACGAATCTAAAGATGGGCGCCCTAAACTGAAACCATGTCGTGCAGCGTTGCCATAAAGTGGTAAGCGAGTTTTTGTTTGGCAAGAAAGGGGGCACCATGCTCAAAGGTAATGTCTGGAAAATGGCGGCACTCTGGATCTTCACGATCCCCGCCGCAGTCGCTGGCACATCATCACCTCACGTCTGGGCATCGACTGCGGTAGACGCCGGAAGATATCTTGTGGTGGCGGGCGGCTGTAACGACTGCCACACGCCCGGATGGGATCCGTCGGGCGGCAAGACACCCTTGACCCGCTGGCTCACTGGCAGCCCAGTGGGCTTTGAGGGGCCATGGGGGACCACTTACCCCGCCAACTTGCGCCTGCTTGTACAAGAGGCGTCTGAAGCGCAGTGGGTTGCCATGTTCAAGGGCAAGACCCCGCTCCCGCAATATCCTATGCGGCCACCTATGCCTTGGGTGAATGTCCATCGGCTCAGCGTCCGCGATGTCAGGGCCCTCTACGTCTTCATCCGTAGCCTGGGCCCCATGGGCAAGCCGGCGCCAGCTTATATGCGGCCCGGTCAGCTGCCCACAACCCCTTACATCATCTTCGTGCCGCAGCAACCCAAGGCCAGCCTTACGAACGTGTTCCCCTGAGCAACCGTCAGCGAACATGACAGAGCCAGCACCGCTTGCCCGTCAACTGACTTGGTGGGCGCTCGCCTTCCCGGCCACTCTGTTCGCTGCCCTTGCGGTCCACAGTCTGTACCTGCTCAACTGGATCCACGTGCTCAGCGGAGCGCTATGGACTGGGGCTGATCTCTTCATGGGCTTCATTCTCGGCCCCGTCCTGCGGCGGCTGGAGCCATCGGTGCGTACCGCAGTGATCGCTTACCTAGTGCCGCGAACGCTCCTGTTCTTCCCGATGGTCTCCCTGACTGCCAGTACGGCTGGCTGGTTCTTGGCGGTCAAATTGGGGTTCCTGGCTCACGGGAGTCCCTTCCGCCTCTGGGTGATCTTTGCGCTGGCCATGGTGTTGGTAATGACACTCATCGGCTTGGGGATACTGCTACCCAACAGTTTTCGCATTTGGCGAGAGCTGGACCGACCAGCACCGAACCGAGAACGTATCGTTCGTCTGAACGGCATCAACTTAAGGCTGGCTGGGCTGCAGGGGTTGATGCAGGTGATGATCATCCTCGTAATGGCCCACTTCGTATTCTGACAATACAGTATTCGGGGTGCCAGCCAAATGCTTTTCACCGTGGCACTCAGGCGTTTGAGTGACGGCAATCGCCTGGCTGATTCAGGTTATGGACCGACGGAACTCACTGGGTAGTTGACCATAGAACTTCTTGAAAATGGCAATAAACTGTGAGTAAGACTCAAAACCGCAAGCATCGGCGATGTTTGACAGAGGCTGGGCTGGATGCGCAGCTATCAATCGGTGCGCCTCTTTGGCCCGACATTCCAGGACATATTGCCAGAGTGTTCTGCCGGTTGTCGCACGAAACACTCGCCCCAGGTGGTAAGCGCTCATGTTCATCACGGCTGCGAGAGCATGGAGGTTGATATCTGAATTCAAGTGCTCTCGGATAAATTCCTGTAGCCTCTGATGCTTCCAGCGAGACAAGCTCGGGCCACGTAAAAGATCCCGGCGACCGGCGCCATAACTCATGGAGACATGTACAGTGACTGTAGTCAACAAGGATTGCTCAAACAGCCGTCCGGCCAAACGTTGGCCCATCGTGTACGCTTTAATTGCATGCAACAGATGCACCAAGAGCTGATCCTCATGCGGCATCAGCCTGGAAACAAGTTCGATTGGCCTGTCAGCGCTTTCCCCGAATGCCTGCGCAAATAGGACTTGTGGTAACGTTAAAAACAATCCCTGCAGCGATGCGTTCCAAGATGTCGAGAGCGTATCGCCATAAGCAAGGAATCGAAATCGTCCGGGTTCGATCAAGCCTGAGATAGGGCGACCATTGAGGCGACTCCAGAATCGCACCGGATTCCGTCCTACCGGCAACATCAGGACATGGGCGTCGAACGTATGGGATCCCAGACTGCCAGCACCAACTGCGCGATGCTCAAATGCATAGGAGCCATTGCCCCCACCGCTTTCAATAGGGGGGATAGCAAAATACGGGATCCGCACCTGGGCGCTCGTTCGGATAAAGATCCGATGAAGCCGATCAGTGGACATGGAGTGCTCCCCTCATATTCCATCCTCACCCGCTCGCCTGCCCGTGCGCTTTATCCTACACCGGCAGGACGCGACCGCGCATCGGCCTGCCTCCGGTGATTTCGACCATCGCCAGGCTGGCAGTGTCGATGCGCGCACTCCACCACCTTCAGCTAGCCAACTCATTGATGGCCCGGTAAAAATATCCTTGGGCTTTTTTATTGAGTATCCTGGGTCGTTTTCGCGCAACCGTTCCCTGTATTTCCGCATGCCATGCAGCCAGCCACTGAAGGTCTGCACAATGGAAAGCGGGTCTTCAACCATTTCCTGCTGCCCCCGCTGTCAGCACCGCACCGAATGGCAGGGGATCCGCCGTCAATTCACCTGTGGAGGCCATTATGCCTCTCTATCCGATCGAGTCGCCCGGAACCCGCTCAGGGTCGATCCGACGAACAGGAGGCCGGAGCAAAGCTCCGGCCTCCATCCTCTCCGCACCTGCGAAAAACCGCTTCGGATCCGGGAGGCTGCGACAGGTCTCAGTGGAAGCTGTACTCGACCTCCACGAAATAGAACCGGGGTTCGCCGACAAGCGTCTGGACGAAGGGAACGTTGTTGAAGGTCGCGTTCGCGAAGGCATAGTTGTAGTAGGCCTTGTCGAGGAGGTTGTAGACATCCAGGCGGAAGCGCCAGGCGCGATCCAACTGATACTCGCCCGCCAGGTTGAAGAGCGTGTAGCCGGATTGCACGTAGTTCGAGGTCAAGCCGGTTGTCGCGTTGATCGTAGACTGCGGACCAGTGTATTTCCCGTAGAGGTCGAGGTTGTACGGGCCCGTTTTGTAGCCCACGCCGAAGTTCGCCATGTGGTGGGGAATGTAGGCGAGCGGTGCGGCCGGAGCCTCGGATTTCGTGAAGGGTGAGACAAATGCCCCGTAGCTCGCCTGATTGACCGAAAAGTTGGCAAACGCATACCAGTGACGCCAATATTGCCGGGCCGCAAACTCGACACCCTGGTACTGGGCGGTACCGCCGTTGTATTCGATCGTGAGACCCGCATCGGGACCGACTTGGGGCGTGTAGTAGTTGAACTTGTTGTCGAACTCTTCCCGATACGCCGATAGGGAAGCCTCAAATCCGTGGAGATAGTAGCGGGTTCCAAGTTCGTAGTCCTGGACGTACTCGGGTTGCACCAAAACACGCGGGATCACGTCCTGTCCATTATTGTTGGCAATGCCGATACTGCCGTAGTAGGCGCCGATTTCGGGAACCTTGAAGGTTCGGCCCATGGAGCCGTAGATCACCCAGGGTTTTGTGATCTGCCAGCTCACCCCCAATGTGGGTGACGTATAGTGTTCCTTGTTGCTCACAGTTCCGCCAAAACTGTAAAAATAACCGGCATTGTCCGCATCCGTCGTGTCGATCTGGGTGTATTTGAGCCCCGGCTCGATATGCAGGCGATCATGCAAGAGGTGGATCTCGTCCTGGATGAACCCCTCCTCAAAGTCGCGCTGGTCCCGTTCGTTCCAGGCGTCGTTGTAAAGGGTCTGTTGCGGCACATTCGGGCTGCCATACCAGTATTCCGCAGAATGCAGGGTGCCGTAGACGACGTTGCCACCTACCGTGACGGTGTTGTATGGAAGATCGATGCGGGCCTGGGGCATGAACCCGAGGCTCGAAGTGTTGTTGAGGTAGAGGTGGTATTTGGATCCATTCAGCGATGAGCCGAAAAGGGCCACGGGATTGTAATAGTTGATGGGCGGGTTATAACCGGCATAGGTTTCCGGCTCATTGGGCAGGAAGTAGGGCTGGTTCGGATTGGTCTCGGGGATTTCGAGCGGATTCGCATACGACAGACGGCTATAGGTATTGCCGAGGTAGTAGACCTTTGAGGTGAACTCGATGCGGCTGTCGAGCGCCGTGGAGAGCCCCGTGATGATGATCGTGTGATGATCCTTTTGATTGGAGTATGCCCAGTTTTCCGGCCATTGATAGCTCGAGCCATATTGGTCGATGAGCGGAACCGGAACGGTATGGGGTGTTTTACCCGAGTTCTCATTCGAGACGATATAAGTGAAAAACTTGGACGCCCCGTCGTTGAAGCGCTTGACCGTCGCCAGATAGAAATTGTAGTTCTGGTTGTGCACGCCCTGCAGCCATCCGTTGCTCTCGTCACGGGTGAAGTCGATCAAGGTCCGGAATCCGTCGAGTGAACCGGTATTGATGCGGCCCTCGATCCGGCTCGTGGCGTAGCGGCCCAATCCAAGCCCGATGGTCGCCCCGAAAACCGGGCTCGGCTGCCGGGGGGCATAGGCGATCGTCCCGCCCAGGGAATAGAGGGAGTTCACGGACGGATTGTTGATGCCCCGGTACACCGATATGCTCCCGAGATCGGAGATCGTGAGCGGGATCGCGTTGCGCGCGGAGGCGTAGTTGGAAGCGGCCGCATTGAAGAGGTCGTTCAGCGGAATGCCATCAAATGTTTCCGAGATCTGGTATGCGTCGAACCCACGCAGGGTGATATGACTCCGGATGCCGTTGGGTCCGTCGCTATAGGCGTTGATGCTCGGGAGTTTGGCCAGAATGGTCTGTACGTTGACCGCAGGTGAGGCCGCGCGAAGTGTCGGCGCACCAATCGTCGAAACCGTGAAGGAGGACTTTTTGGTCTTGGCATGAAGGCTCTTCTTGCGTCTTAGCTTGCCGTTCTTGCTCACGGATCCCGCATAGACCGGTCCGTGCGCGGCAGATGCCGGGGATGGGAAACATCCCATCAGAAGGATCAGAACGAAGCCGGCAGGAACGGATCGGCCGGCAGTCCGATGGACGACGGGTGAACGCAACATGGCGGATACCTCCCAGGAATCGTGAGGATGTTCAATCAACCACCCGTACCCGCACGCGCACGTGCAGGACGGGGATTGCTGTATGGTCTCTTTCTATTTTTTCAGTAGCGTGATGGATCCGATACAGTTTCATGGCACGCTCGCGACACCCATCGGTCCGATCGTGATCCGCCGTTGCGGGAAGAGAAACAAGCGACGGACATTGCTGGAGTTCCCCGGACGGGGACCGATGGGCTGCCGCCACCGGCCGGACGAAAAAAAGGGGCCGGTTTGCACCGGCCCCCGACAGTCCTGGAGGCTTTCGGTCAGAACGTCGCGGTCAGGGAAACGTACGCCGTTCGCGGCGCACCGGGGTACGCCAGAAGTGCGCCCACGCTTTGTGGAACCACGAAGTACCCGCCGCTCGAGTAGTATTCGATCGTGTTGTAGTGTTTGTTAAAGAGATTCAACACCCCAAAGCTCAGCCTGAGACTGTGGAGCGGATGGATGCGGGGCAAGCCTACTCCGAGCGCCGCATTCCAGACGGTATAGGCCGGCTGGGTGTTGCGGGTTGGCGCACCGGTACTGTTGTTGAAAAGATACTCGGGGCCATTGTAGGTCAGCCAGAGCCTTGGCGTGAGCGAGAGATGGGCATTCACCGGGAACATCCAGGCGCCCCCCAGGCTGAAGGTGCGGGTCGGCGTATTCGAGACCGGCAAACCGTTGTAGTCCACGCCGCCCACCGTATAGTGACTGAACGCCGCATGCTCGAATGACAAGTTGGCAAACAGGTGCAGATGGGAGATGGGATCGTCATCGGCGAAGAGATTCACGCCGTCATAGTGCGAACTCCCGAATGCCGACGTCAAGAACTGCCCATTCGCGCTCGAGATGGAAATGATCTGGTTGCTGTAGGTCAGGTGGTAATAGTTGATGCCGGCAAACAGCGCTCCGATCGGACTGTGCACCCAGCGGTACTTGGCGCCGACCTGGGTTTCGTCCCCTTCCTCGAGTTTGAGCGATGAAGCCAGAATCTGCTGATAGGGACCGCCGCCACCGCCATCGGAAGGCTGGCGGTAGGCTGTGCTGTAGTTGGCGTAGACCGCCCAGTTCCGTGTCGGCCGCCAGTTTGCGAAAATCGAAGGCTCGAGCTTGGTGTACCCGGTCGAGGCGTTGGGCAGCTTGCCCTGATCGGTTCCCGTCGCATTCGGAAAATCGGCGGGACCATTCACGTAGTAGTCGGTGTTGTAGCGGATGAGGCGCAGACCCGGCGTGACCGTGAAGTGGGCGGGCAGGCTGATTTCATCCTGTCCGAAAAGCGCGACATCGGTTTGGTTCCAGATATCGCTGCGATAGGAGCCGTTCGGCGCCACGTTACTGCCCCCGTCGAGCGGATTATAGAACGCGTTTTTGGAGTTGTACTTGCTCGAAATCCAGAAGGCTCCGAAATCAACCGTGTTGGCAGGTAACAGCAGGCTGAAATACGCCTTGTCTCCGTACGCATAGCCGTGCGGATTGTTGTATTCGTAGCGGTTTCCCTGATCCTGTTCAAAGTTGTAATCATGAAAATGGAAGCGGGACCCATAGCGGTACCAGACCATTTCATGAAACCCGAGATTCTCGCTCAGCGCCGTGTTGTTCCGGATATACATCAGATAGGTCCGGTTGGCATCGTTCTTGTTCCAGACCGAGTACGGGAGTGCGCCATAAAATCCGGTCGTCGCCTGGCTGTAGAGCGGTCCCGGAATGGTCGTGCCGGCTGCAGTCAAGCCGTTTACGGTGACGCCTGCAATTGGATTCACAGGCACCACGTTGGGCCGGAACGCCTGCCCATAGGCAGTATAGGCGCCCACGCTGAAACTGCCCCCCGCATAGCGGTGACGGGTTTTGAAAAACCAGGCGTAGTCGTGTCCCGGGCTCGAAAACCCGTCCGGTGTCGTTCGGAAACTATCCTGGCTGCTCGCGCCGCCCGCCAAGACGGTTTCCCACCCGTCCAGGCGGCCACTCTGCCCCTGGATGTAGAAACCCCGGCTCGCGTGCGAACCTGCGAAAAGGGAGAACTTGAATCCCGGGTAACGGTTGGGCTGGATCGGCACGAAATCGATGGCACCCCCCACATTGTCGTACCAGCGATCGACCGGCTCACCGGGTCCGTAGGTCACGGCGATGTTTTGAATCATCTCGAGCTGGTTCACTTCGGGCGATTCCCATAATCCCGAAGCCAAATTGTTCATGGGAACGCCATCGAAGCTCACCGCAATGGATCCATTGTCGATCGTGCCTCCGGAAGGCCCCCCCCACCCTTGCTTGATACCGTTGATACTGAGCGAATACTTGGTCGCGCCTCCGTTGCCATACCCACCGATCGCAACGCCCGGGGCGAATACGAGCGCCTGTGCCGCACCGGCCGCAGGCCCCGCCGCGCGGATTTCCGGACGTCCGATCACCTTCACGCTGACGGGTTTCCTGAGCTGGGCGCGGTGGGAATAGGGTTTGACGGCCTCCCGAGAAGCGGCCTTGCGTATGGCACCCGCGTTGACAACCGTTCCGGTATCCGACCCCTGTGCCCAAACCGACGGTAGGGCGAGGACGAGAAACAAAACAGCCGGAATGCCGCCGCGTCTGGCACGGTTCATGAATGCGATACGATCGCGTGCACGGACGGATCGCCCCATTGTCTTTTTGGGATGGAACTGCAACATATATTTTCCCCTGTGGTTACGGATCGAAATGTGCGGGTCGTTATAAGCGGTCAACTCCGGCTCACGTTGAGGTGCACCCAGAGTTCAAACGTAGTGTCGACGTGATTCATTCTCGGCACGAAAGGAGGAAAGTCGGCCTGATGGAGTGCATCGAGTGCGGCCTGGTCCAGAATGTCCGATCCGCTGGATCGGGCAATGCGGGCCCAGATCATCCGTCCATCCGGCTCAAGCCGGAAGATCACCAGGGTTTTGCCACTGAGACCCATTTGGCGGGCGATCGCAGGCACGACGAGCGCGGCCCGCACCTGTTCGCGCAGAATCGCCGAGTAAAGCGACAGCGGATTCACGCGTCCCGCGCTCCGGGGTTGCACCGGATCGGGAGGAGGCTGGGGCAAAAACAGCGCGCGCGGGACCGGAAGTCCGCCCGCAATCGGCGGAAGCGGAGCGATGCGGGGCAGAATCGGAACGGGAGCAGCCTGGCTCAACGGCATGGGTGGCTCCGGCTGGCGCACGATCGGGCGTGGGGGTTTCGGTGGCGCGACCAGTGTCACGGCCGTGACCGCTTGCTGCGTATGCGCGGGCGCCAGATGGCCGATCAGAATCCAGCCAAACAGGCCCGCGAGCAAAAGCATTTCAAGGAAGATGGCCACCCCGGTCGAACGCCAAAACGACGCCTTCAGCCGATCCTCTCCAAACCAGGTGGACGCGGGCAGCGGTCGTTCGACGGATGCGATATGCACGAGCGGAACGAGACCCGGGCGAAAAGCGGGCATGCCTTCACGCGCGGGGTCGAGGACTTCGGAGCTGACGACTGCATTCATGGGCATATTCCTCAGGGAAATCGAATCAGGTGTGTGAAAGCTTTCGGGGTTGGGCACTCCGGTCGGGCCGGAACCGGTAACCAAATCGGAAAACGGTTTCGATGGCGCCTGCCTGCCCTTTCTCGCTCAAGGCCTTGCGCAAACGAGCGACATGCACATCAACGGTTCTGGGATCGATGGCGGTTCCGTCGCCCCAGAGAACATCCACGAGTTCTTGCCGGTGATGCAGACGATTCGGGTACTCGAGAAAATGGGAGAGCAATAAGTACTCCATGGGTCGCAATACGATCTCCTCGCCTGCGATCGTGACGATGTGATTGCCAGAATCCAAGGCAAACGGACCGGCCCTGAGCCGTGTGCGGATCGGTTGCGTCTCGGCCAACCCGAGGCGCCGGCTGGGAAGCGCGCCGCGGGGCTGGGACAACAGGATTTCGGTGATCTGGTTCCATAGTTTTATCGGCCAGGTTTTTCCGGATTTTATGAACAGGCCACTCCATTCCTGATGAGGTGACCAGGACACAAGCAGTTGACGCATGGCGTCCGGGGTCAAAGCGGCCTCGTTCAGGATCACGAGGCAATCGGCATGTTCCCAATCCGCCATCGTGAGACTGTCGGGGCTCGTGGTCTGTCGAATGGATCCCGTGACCTGCTCGATTTCAATGCGCAGTCCCGGGTCGATGCCTGCAACGGAACCGATGATGATCGCGTGGGGTTGAACCCCGGCCTGGATACTGACCGCCACAGCCTTGTTCCTCACGAAGGACTCTCGTGTGACTGACAGGGGCTATCGTAGGAGCACAGGATGTCGGTTCCGTGTCGTTTTTATGTCAGCCATGTGACACGCCCGGCATCCCTTGAGGCCGGGCCGGATGGCTGACGGACGAGCACAGGCCATTCCC
>JAJZBR010000028.1 GCA_021798795.1 Pseudomonadota bacterium | reverse complement strand
ATCCCAAGCGGCGCCGGGGCCGGTCATAGAGCGTCATCGAAGTCTTTCGGTTATTCTCTCATACCGAAGCATGATCACCGAAGACCGCCTCTCCGATTGCTACGACCCCGGGAAGATCGAGTCCTGGGCGCAGACGCGCTGGCGCGAGGCGCGGATCTTCGAGGCCCACGAATCGGATCCACGTCCGTCCTATTACGTCTTGTCCATGTTCCCCTACCCGAGCGGGCGTCTCCACATGGGGCACGTGCGCAACTACACGATCGGCGATGTCATCGCCCGCTATCATCGCATGCGGGGCGAGTCCGTCCTCCAGCCGATGGGCTTCGACGCTTTCGGGCTGCCTGCCGAGAACGCCGCGATCCAGAACCAGACCTCGCCCAGAGACTGGACCGAGACCAACATTGCGGCCATGAAGCTCCAGCTCGACCGTCTCGGCTTCGGCTACGACTGGCGCCGCGAGATCGTGACCTGCCGGCCTGATTATTACCGCTTCGAGCAGTGGCTTTTTACCGAGCTCTACCGGAAGGGGCTCGCCTACCGGGAGCGGGCCTGGGTCAACTGGGATCCCGTCGACCAGACGGTGCTCGCGAACGAGCAGGTGATCGACGGGCGCGGCTGGCGCTCGGGCGCACCGGTCGAGCGGCGCGAGATCGAGCAGTGGTTCGTCCGGATCACGGCCTATGCCGAGGAGCTCCTGTCCGGTCTCGATGGTCTCACGGGCTGGCCGGAGGAAGTGAAGCGCATGCAGCGCAACTGGATCGGCCGCTCAAGCGGGATCGAAATCGATTTTGAGAGGCTCGATGGAGGGGGGACCATCCGGGTTTTCACCACCCGTGCGGACACCCTCTACGGAGTCACCTATCTCGCGCTCGCACCGGAACACCCGATCGTCCGGGATCTTATGGAGCGCGACCTCGAAATCCAGACCTTCGTCGAGTCCATGCGCCAGCGCGAGACGCGCGAGGCAGCGCTCGAGACGCAGGAAAAAAAGGGGGTCCCGACCGGCCTCTGCGTCCGTCACCCGCTCACGGGAGAGGCGCTCCCAATCTGGGTCGCAAGCTTCGTCGTCATGACCTACGGCACGGGTGCGATCATGGCGGTACCGGCCCACGACCTGCGCGATCACGAGTTTGCGAAGCGCTACGGGTTGCCGATCCGGCCGGTGATCCGGGGGGCTCTGGGGGAGTCCTCGGATGGATCGGAGACTTTGCGCACGGAGGAGGGGATCGTGGTCGACTCGGGTCCGCTTTCGGGTCTTTCGAGTCCGGAGGCGCGCGAGCGGGTGCTCGAACTGCTGGGCGACCGGGCCCGCGCGGTGGTCTCCTACCGGCTCCGCGACTGGGGTGTTTCGCGCCAGCGCTACTGGGGCTGCCCGATCCCGATGGTCCACTGTCCGGATTGCGGGATCGTACCGGTCCGCGCGGAGGACCTGCCGGTCGTGCTCCCGGAGACGGTCCGCTTAAACGGGGTGCAATCCCCGCTCATCACGCTCGACTCGTTTCGCAAGACGACCTGCCCGCACTGCGGCCGCCCCGCGCTCCGCGAAACCGATACCTTCGATACCTTCTTCGAGTCGTCCTGGTACTACGCCCGCTTCGCCTCCTACGACTGTGCGGAGGCGATCCTCGACGAACGTGCCCGCCACTGGCTGCCGGTCAGTCAGTACATCGGCGGCATCGAGCACGCGGTGCTCCACCTGCTTTATGCTCGGTTTTTCCATAAGCTCCTCCGGGATCTGGGCTGGCTGGATTCGGATGAGCCGTTCATGCGCCTGCTGAGCCAGGGGATGGTGCTCAAGGACGGAGCCAAGATGTCGAAGTCGAAGGGCAACGTGGTCGATCCCGAGGCGATCATCGAACACTACGGCGCGGATACCGCGCGTCTGTTCATGATGTTTGCCGCCCCACCGGAGCAGTCGCTCGAATGGT
Source organism: Pseudomonadota bacterium (assembly GCA_021798795.1). Lineage (GTDB taxonomy): Bacteria > Pseudomonadota > Gammaproteobacteria > JAKAQQ01 > JAKAQQ01 > JAJZNM01. Next base: position 22,629 of record JAJZBR010000028.1, on the reverse strand, counting down.
CGGAGCAGGGCGTCGAGGGTGCGCTGCGTTTCATCAGGCGGCTCTGGCGGCAGGTTCACGAACGGGGAGCCGAATGCGAGACGGGCGTGCTCGATCCCGCCGCGCTTTCGCAGGCAGGCGTGGCGCTCTGGCGCCAGCTCCACGAGACCATCTCCCAAGTCGACACCGATGTCGGGATCCGGCAGACCTTCAATACCGCGATCGCCAAGGTCATGGCGTTCACGAACGCCTTGGCCCGGTTCAAGCCCCAAAACCACGCAGATCGCGTACTCGTAAAGGAGGCGTTGACCACCCTCGTTCATCTTCTGCATCCGATTGTTCCACACGTCACCGAATCGCTCTGGGAGTCGTTGGGCGGTCAAGGTCTCCTCGCCTTGAGGCCCTGGCCGGTCGCCGATCCCCGGGCGCTCGAGCGGGAGGAGATCGAACTCGTGATCCAGGTGAATGGACGGCGACGCGGATCGCTCTGGGTGCGGGCTGACGAAGACGAGCGCTCGATCCGCGCGCGGGTTTTGGCCGACCCGGCGCTCAGCCGCTTCATCGACCCGTCCCAGGTGGAACGCTGGGTGCTGGTGCCCGGGCGCGTCGTGAATGTGGTCGTGGGCGGGGAGCGGAGGTCCGGATGAGGACAACTCGGCGGGGGATCCCCGGCCGGATCGGACACCTCGCACTGATCGGGCTCGTCCTTTCGGGTCTTGCTGCCTGCGGGTTCAGCCTCATGCCCAGGTTCAACTTCCCGCCCTGGATGAAAACCACGGCGCTCGTGACGCCGAATCCGAACGGGCGGCTCGCGAGACTGCTCCGCCAAGAGCTCGCACGCGAGGGGATCCGGGTCGTGCATCCGGCCGACCCGCATGGGGCGAGTCTCGTGATTTTCGGATCCGAGATCCTCTCGCGGGTACTCGCGGTCAACGGACAAGGCGAACCTGCCGAATACCTCATAAGCTACCACGTGCATTTCAGGCTCGAACGGGGCGCCAACACGCTCCTCGGGCCGATTGCCATCCGCCTCAGGCAGACCTATTTCTACGAACCGCTGGCCCCGCTCGCCATGACCTCCGAATCCTTCAATCTGACCCGCACACTCGAAAGGAAGGCCGCCCGCCTCATTCTTTACCGTCTCGCCTCACCCGCAGCCCGGGGGGGGCTCCCCGAACCCGCCGGGGGGCCGGTCCGGAAGAGTAGAGCGGATGCCCCCGCCCTCCGTTCAGATGGCCTGGATCCGGGCACATGAAACTTACACCGGTCGATCTTGCGCGGGCCCCCCGCCTCCTGCCCCGATCCGTCTGGCTCATCGCCGGGGCCGAGCCCGTGCTCGTACGGGAGGCACTGCATCAGATTGAGGAGCGGATCCTGGCCCTGGGTCCAATCGAGCGCAACGTATTTTGGATCGAACGCACCCTCGACCCCGGACTTTTCGAAGCGCTCGACAATCCGTCCCTGTTCAACCCGCGCCGGCTCTTCATCCTGCATGTGATGACTCCGAGCTGGCCGGGCGGACTGGTGAGCTGGCTGAACGACCGGCTGAGCAAACCCGAACCCGAAACCTGGATCGTGGTCACGGTGGGTGGGCTTGAGCGCCCGCTTCGGGAAAGTGCGCTCTACCGGCATTTCGTCTCCGCGGGCGGCGTGGTCGAGTGCTGGCCGCCAGGCGCTCTGCAGTGGGATGCAGAAGTGGACCGGCGTCTCCGCGCGGCGCATCTTGCGCTCACCCCCGAGGCGCGCGAGCTTTTTGTGCATTGCACGGAGGGCAATCTCCTGGCGCTTCAGGGCGCCATTGAAATTATTCGTCTCGGGGCCGATCCCGGCCCGCTCGAGGCGACTGCGGTGGCTCTCTTTCTCGGATCCGCCTCCCGTCACGGACCTTTTGAACTGGCTGAGGCCGCGATCTCGGGGGATCCCAGCCGGGTATTTGCGATCACCCGCGAACTCGAACGCGATGGCGTCGAACCGCCGCTGGTTCTGGGAACACTTGCCCATGAACTCCATCAGGTTCTCCGTCGATCGCAAAGCCCGGTTCAGCCGAGGAAGCTCCACCTTTACGAAAAGGCGCGCCGACGCGGCACCCGCTTCTGGTATGAAAAGCTTCTCGCACTCGAGGCTACGGATCTCGTGATCAAGGGGCAAAGGCCCGGACGGCCCTGGGAAGCCATTCTCCTGCTTGCGCTCCGCATGGCGGGATTGGAATGGCCCGGCAGACGGGCGGCATGAGGGCGATTGGACTCTTCGGGGGCAGTTTCGACCCGGTCCATATCGGGCACCTCAGGGCCGCCCTCGATGTCTTCGAGTCACTCGGACTGGATGAACTGCGTTTCATTCCCGCATCCCGTTCTCCAGGCAAGCCGCCTCCCGTAGCGCCGGGGCCGATCCGGAAACACTGGCTCGAACAGGCGAGCTCTGACGTAGCGGGCTTTGCTGTGGATGACCGGGAGCTCCGCCGCGGCGGAGAGAGTTTCACGAACGAGACCCTGATCGACATCCGTCACGAGATCCCGCATGCCTCGCTCTACTGGATTCTCGGTGCTGATGCCTTTGCGGGGCTCGGTAACTGGCATGAAGCGGAGACCTTGGGGCATCTCGCCCACTGGGTCGTCATCACCCGACCGGGATTTGATCTTCCCTCCCCCCTGTCCGGCCCTTCCTGGCTGGCCCGCACCCAGACCGCGAACCCGCGCGAGCTCAGACCGGGGGAGACGGGAGGGGTTTTGGCCCTGCCGGTCACGCCGCTCGCCATCTCGGCGAGCGAGATCCGTTCAAGGATCGCTCGGGGGCTTAGGATCGACTATCTCGTTCCGGAATCCATCCGCGCCGAACTTCTGGATCGACACGTCTATGCCGCGAACACGAAAACCCATCCGGCCTGAGCGACTGCTCGCCCGCATCGAGGCGACGCTCCGCGATCACCGGGGCACGGAGATCCTGAGGCTCGATGTCCGCAAGCTCACGACCCTGACCGACTACCTCCTCCTCGCCAGCGGGACTTCCGATCGTCAGCTCCGGACCCTCGCCGAACGGGTGCGTGAGACGGCTGCGGGATCCGGGTACCGGCTCATCGGGAGCGAAGGGGAAAAAACAGGTGGGTGGATCCTGGTCGATCTCGGCGATATCGTCGTGCATCTCATGCTGCCGGAACAGCGCCGGTTCTACCAGCTTGAGAAACTCTGGGGCTGGAGCGCAGAACTCGAGACGCCGCATACAGGGAGTGAGTAACTGATGCTTGATCCAGCCCGCGTGTGCTTAGGTCTCTTGCAAAAATAAGTCGAACAATTACGATATTGGTTCCGGGAGGTTTATTCGATACCCCACTCCCCATGAAAGGCGTCTCGCTCGATCGATAGCGAGGCCAGTTCTTCGTCGGTCACCCTGATCCCGGCTTCGTAAGTGTTCTCGTCGAGACTCACCTCGATGTTCAGGCTCTCCCGGGTGGTCCCGGCCATCCGGTTCACCGCCATTTCCCGGCTCACCAGGGGACATCCTCTCCAGTTGGCCGTGATGTGACAGAACATGTGGTGCTCGATCTCGTTCCACTTGCTCGCACCCGGGGCCACAGGCGGAGGCGATATCCGTTGTTTCCACCTCCGTCGGCGGCGATCAGGAGGCGGACGGATAGACCGGATGACCCATTTCCCGCCACCGCCGCGAGCGCGAGGCGGTGCGCGAGGCCCGCGCCAGTACAGCGTCAGCGTCTGTCTGCCGGTAGACGTGATATTCGTCTACGTGTTGTTGCCGGATGCCACGTGATGTACACTTTTATGTACATGATCTAACCGGAACACATTCATGCCTGAAACCACCTTCACCGAGCTACGCAAGCACGCGAAGGACTGGTTCGATCTGGTCGAGGCCGGGCAGACCGTGCGCGTGTTGCGCAATGGCAAGCCTATTGCCGAAATTCACCCGATCCCCGCGCAACCGCCCTCCTGGAAGCAGCATCCGGCACGCCCGCTCACCATCGGCGGCAAGGAGATCAGCCGGCTCATCCTCGACGAGCGCGGAGACTGATGCGCGTTTATTTCGACTCGTCGGCCTTTGCCAAACGCTACATCGACGAAACCGGCACTACGGATGTCCTCGCGTGGTGTGCGCAGGCCAGCGAACTGGCGCTCTCGGTCATCGCGATCCCCGAACTGATCTCGGTCTTCTGCCGACTGCGGCGCGAAGACCGCTTGACCGGCGCGCAATACCAGATGATCAAGCGTGCCCTGATGCTCGACATCGCCGATGCGCTGATCTGCGATACCACACCCCAGGTCATCCAGCACGCCGTCCAGGCTTTGGAAAATCACAGGCTGCGCGGCATGGATGCCATCCACCTGGGTGCTGCCTTGGCCTGCACCGCCCAAGTATTCATCTCGGCCGACGCCCGCCAATGTCGTGCCGCCGAGGCCTTCGGTCTGCAAGTGGTATCGCTGTGAAACCGAAGCCGGCTATCAGACGCCCAAGCGCCTCAAACTCAAGAACGACACCCGCCGCGCCTTTCAGATCACCCGTGCGCAGGGGAAGCACTTTACCGGCCAACTCGAGCGCAGCGAGGTCGATGCCACCCCGCTCACCCGCCACTTTGTGCAGGAGTCGAGCGCGACGCCTTCGGTTATGTCCGCTGGCCGGAGCGGGAGTCGGACGGGCCTCTCGGTCCACCTTCACAGGAGATCACGATCCCGTTATTCTGGCCTCTGCTTCAGGACCTGCGGTGGGGCAGGGGAGGATGTTGCTCGTGAACCTTTCATTGCTCGCTGTGGGAACCGCCTCGCGCTGGGTGCGCGAGGGTTTCGAAGAATACCACCGTCGCCTCCCGCACGCCTTCAAGCCTGTCGTACGCGAGGTCCGGCAAGCTAAAGCCGCCGAACGCCTCGGCGGCCGGATCCGGGAGGCCGAGACCCAAAGACTTCTGGATGCTTCTCCCCAGGGTGCCGCGATCGTCCTTCTCGACCCGGAAGGTGAACTCGTGACGACGGAGGCATGGGCCGGCCGGCTCGCCTCCTGGCAGGCATCGGGCCGGGCTGTCGCTTTTCTGATCGGGGGTGCAGACGGACTCGCCCCCGATGCCCGGGCAGAGGCGGAATGGGTCTGGTCGCTTTCCCCCCTCACTTTTCCCCACGCGTTTGTTCGTCTCATCTGGATCGAGCAGCTCTACCGGGCCTGGACCCTCCTCAATCATCATCCCTACCACCGTGCCTGAGAGAGATCCCATGGGCGCCCGTGCCCGATCCTGTGCGACAATCAGATCCGGTCCCGTGCAAATCACGGTGGGCCGGACATCCCGATGCGGGCGGTCAACCGATGTTGGATACGATGGGCATTGTGACCAGACGGCGCGGGAACCGCGCCCCAACCGATCCGATCGCCGGGCGGGACAACCGTCCGGGATCCTGCCATGACGCCTGTGGCTGACCGTCCCGCAAGACGATGGCTCGGCTGGGGTCTCGGACTCGCTGCGGCGCTCATCCTCTTGCTTGCGACGGGGGTGGGGCTTTTCAGGCTCGCGACGCGCATGGTCCCCGGATACCGGGTTGCAGTCGAACACTGGGTGTCGGGCCACATCGGCTTTCCCATGAAGATCGGAACGATGTCGGCCCGTTGGCACGGACTCGGGCCCGAGCTCGTGCTCCACTCCGTCGCACTTGAATCCCTGGGTCCAAGACGTGTTCTGGCACATGCGCACACGGTGGATGTGCGTCTTTCCCTGCCCGTGCTGCTCGAGAAACAGCGGATCATGCCGAGCGGGATTGTGATCAGCGGGCTTCATCTCGCTTTCTCGGAAAATGCGAAGGGTCAGTTGAGACTGCCCCACTGGATGAGAAGTACGCACGCCACACCGACGCTCGCGGCGCTGCTTGCGACCTTGACGGGCGATCTGCGTTTCGAGCTCAGGCAGGCGGTCGTGACGTTGAAGCGGCCCGCCCGCGCGGGTGGATCGGTTGTCCTCACACTCGAACGGCTGGTGCTCCGCGCCGACGATAACCGCTATCGTTTACAGGCCGAGGCGAAGATCCATCCTGGACTCCGGGGGGCTTTGACGCTCGCAGCGCGCGCCCGGGGGCCGCGTCGGTCGCCTGCGAAGTGGCGCTGGCAGGCCCGGGTCATCGTATCCCCGGTCAGGATTCACGCACTGGGACTCCTGCCCCGCTCGCTCGCGATCAGTCGGGGAGTCCGGGCTGGCCTCGATGCTGAGATCGATGGGGTCGGCCGCATGATCGATGTGGCAGATGGTGAGGTGAGCCTTCAATCTCTCTTCACCCGCTCACCCAAAGGCTCTCCCCAAGTCGGCTATTCCCGGGCCGATTTCCATTTCGTCATGAACCTTCCCAAGCGCACGCTCACACTCGCGCCCTTCGTCCTCGAACGCCCCGGAAAGCCAGCCGTGAGTCAGACACTGACCATCGGCTGGAGGGGGCCGATCGAGAGGCCTACCGCTTTCGAGATCGCATCCAGCCACCTCATCCTCGGAGCATTCGAACCCCTCTGGACATGGGATCGCAGGGTTCGAGGGTTTGCCCGATGGGCCGGTGAGGTAAGCCGCCTGGATCCCAAGGGAACGGTTTCGAATCTCGATCTCGTCTGTACCATCGGAGGGGCGGGAATCCGGCCAGAGACCGCCCGGGGACGGTTCCGGGGTGTAGGCTGGCGCCCGCTGCGTCCGATTCCGGGCCTGCGAGGCCTGAAGGGGCGTTTCACGTTCGCCTCCCGCGCGCTCACTCTCACCCTGCTCCCGAGTCAGTCGAGCTTCACCGCACCCTGGCTTTTCGATCATCCGATCCGGTTCCATTTCGGCGGGTCGGTACTGCACGAGCGTTCGAAACAGGGCACCTTCACGCTTACGGGTACCCCGAGCCGGATCGTCTCGCACGGTCTCAATCTCGCAGTTGGCGCCATCACCCTCACGCGCAGCCGTCCCCATGGCGAACCCATCCTCGCGTTGAGCGCTTCAGGGCACAACATCGATGTGCGGGAAGCCGCCCGCGATCTGCCCTTGGGTATCTTTCACCCCCGCCTCGTCCACTGGTTCCGTCAGGCGTTTGTCTCGGGAGTGATTACCCGGGCCGATTTCGTCTTCCGCGGGCCTCCCGCCCGCTTTCCGTTCACGAGGGGAGGGGGGTTGTTCCGTGTTCGTTTCGCGCTCGGCCCGGCCGAGTTGCATATTGCTCCCGGTTGGCCGGATCTTGTGATCCAAAAAGCAGCGGGGGCGTTTGTCGATGCCGGGCTTTTTGTCCATATCGGCTCCGGAGACCAGGCGGGGCTTCCCCTCGCGGGCGATCTGCTCACGATTCCCGATCTCGGGAAGGGGGTGCTCTCGATCGTGGGCCGGTTCCATGGGTCGGGTACACAGTTGCTCGGATATCTCGATTCGACTCCGCTCTCGCGGCGCTGGGGCGGGCTCTTCACGAATCTCGCCATCAGCGGGCCGCTTACGGCCCGGGTCCGGATTAGTCTCCCGGTCAAGGCGCTCACCCGGGTACGGATCCAGGGGACGGCCCACCTGCTCGGTGTGCGTTTGCGCTTTGCCGCGCTGCCCCCGGTCACGCATCTCGAAGGCGTCGTTGATTTCGATAATCTCGCGCTCAAGGCGCCACTTGTGACCGGAATGCTTGCGGGCCACCGGATCACGGTCAATGCCTGGATGGAGGACGCAAAAACAAACATTCAGCTCGTGGGGGCTCTGGCCTCGCGTCTCCTCGCTCCCTATCTGCCTCCCACTCTCGCTCAGCGCATCCACGGCCACTCGATGTGGCGTGGCGTAATCGACTATGCGCCCCGCCATCTCGGGGGACCGGTCGGTTTCACGCTGCGCTCGGATCTCGTTGGCACCTCACTCCATCTGCCCGCGCCCATGGGAAAAGTCCCGGCAATCCCGATCGGGATTGATTGGGCCGGGCATATCGATCCTTCAAAGGAGACCTTTGCCGCACATGGCTCTTGGGGGAGTCTCTTCAGCGTCCGTCTGGCCGGCCAAGCGCGGCGCGGGCGTCTACGGTTACAGGGTATGCGGATCGTTTTTGGAACGAGCTTAATCCCTCCTCCTGCGCGCGGCCTCTCCGCGAGCGGCCTCTCCGCGAGCGGCCAGATCGGAATCGTCGATCTTGCAGGCTGGTGGGCGCTCGGTCGGGGGCTTGCGGGCGGGAGCCTGCCGTGGCGGATCCGTGCGCTTTTGGTGGATCACCTCACGGGTTGGGGACAAAATCTTCCCGAGGTCACCGTGAACGCCCATTCGACTCCCGGCGCCACCGTGTTTTCGATCGCCGGCCCGAATCTTGCGGGTGAGGGAACCCTTCCCATCCCTGCTCATGCGGAGCCCATGCGTCTCAACTTCTCCCGCATCGAACTCGCCCCTCTCGTGCATCTCGTCCAACCAGGGTCCCAGCCACCCAATCCGGACGAGATCCCCGCGCTCGATCTCACGAGCGCGCGAACCGACTATGGCAAGATGCATCTCGGGCAGGTGACTTTGGTCTTGCGCGATGCGGGAACCCACACGCTCCTCATCCCCAGGTTCAAGATGAAATCCCCTGATCTCGACGTCACGGGGGCGGGCCGGTGGTCTCGGGCATCCGGCCACTCGCGGGTCGTCCTCTCGCTTAGGCTCACGAGTGGGCACCTCAGCCGGGCGTTCCGACAACTCGCGCTCACTCCGCCGATGACTGCCCACAACGCGGATGTGACGCTCGCGCTCCACTGGCACGGGCTGCCCTGGCATCCCGATCCTGAGAGTGTTGGGGGTCAGATCGGTTTCCGGTTCAAAAATGGCCGCGTGTTTTCGCTCAAGCCCGGCGGCGCCGGACGTTTCATCGCACTCTTCAGCCTGAATGCACTTCCGCGCCGGCTGGGGCTGGATTTCAGCGACGTTTTTTCCCGCGGACTTGCCTATGACCAGCTCACCGGTGATTTCGCACTCAGCCGGGGCGTGGCGCGGACCCGCAATGTCGAACTCTTCGGGCCCTCGATCGCGCTCTGGATGACGGGTGAGGCAAATCTCGCCAAGCGGAGCTATGATCAAGTGGCGCTGGTCGTTCCGCACGTGGGCTCCACCCTGCCGATCGCGGGCATGATCTTCGGCGGTCCGGTGGGAGGCGGAATCATGCTCGCGGTCTCACGTATCTTCCAGGGGTTGATCGAAAACATGACCGAAGCCTACTACCACATCAGCGGGTCCTGGAGCCATCCCGTCGTCAAACGCATCGGCGATGAGCAGGCCCGTGCACTCGGTTTCGTGAAGCCGCATCCATGAGCAATCGATTTCAAAGGATCGCCCTCGCAGCCGTTTGTGTGCTCTGCTCGGTATCCCCCGCCTGGGGTGCGCATGCCCCGGTCACCCGGTTCGCGCTCAAGCGGAGCGAGTGGGTCGGTGTCCAGACGGCCCGGCACCTGATCCGGGATCCGGGCGTGAGTCGGGCTGTGCGGGCCTGGATGGGTCATCCCCGGCAAAGCCTCGTCCTGCTCTATCCCGTTGGGGCGGAGGGCCGGGTCTGGGCCTCCGAACTCGCCAACTGGCTGGTTGCGTTAGGGGTTCCGCGCAGGCATCTTGTGCTGCGTCCACATCTTTCTTCAAAGCGGAACATCCTCTGGCTCGAGCTCGAACGGCGCCCGTGACCATCACCCAGGCCGTGATCCAGATGACAAGCGGGGAAGGGATCTCCGCAAACCTGGCCCAGGCGGAAGCGCTGATCGCCAAAGCCAGCCGGAACGGAGCCACCTTTGCCCTCCTGCCCGAGAACTTCGCACTCATGGCGCGGACGGACGCGGACCGCCTGGCTCACGCGGAGGTTCTGGGGGAGGGTTTGATCCAGGATTTTCTGACCCGGGTTGCGCGTGAGTACGGTCTCGCGCTCATTGCGGGCACGATCCCGATCCGCGCAGCGGGCGGACGGGTACGTGCGGCCTCTCTGGTCTATGATGCAGCCGGAAGATGCATCGGGCGCTATGACAAAATGCACCTTTTCGACGTCGATCTCGGCGCGCAAGAGCGTTACCGGGAATCTCAGGGAGTCGAGCCCGGGGAGCATCCGGAGGTGGTCGAGGTGGCCACTTTGCGGGTGGGGCTTTCCGTCTGCTATGACCTCCGGTTTCCCGAACTCTACCGCTACCTCGTCGATCAGGGCGCCACCGTCCTCGCCGTGCCTTCAGCATTCACGGTGCCGACCGGAGCCGATCACTGGGATCCCCTCCTGCGTGCGCGGGCGATCGAAAACCAGTGTTATGTCCTGGCCGCCGCGCAAAGCGGACAGCACGAAAACGGACGGCGAACCTATGGACGAAGCCGCATCATCGATCCCTGGGGGGTCATCGTCGCCGAGCAGCTTGAGGACGGACCGGGTGTGTTGCTCGCTCCTTATCAAGCGGATGAGGTGCGGAGCGTGCGGGAACGCCTGCCCGCACTGGCGCATCGACGCATCGGGCGCTAGAGGAATATCGCAGCCTGTTTTCTATAAACCTGTATAGAGGATTTAACCGTACACGGTTGATAGACAGATATCATCTGCAACTTGTGCCTATTGACTGTCCGTTCTGCCGGAGAGCGCACCAGAAAATCCGTCGGATTTTTGATAGGGAATGAACCGGTTTATCTCCGGGTCTCCGAGTTTTGCCAGCACATTCAATGCAGCATCTGGGTCAGCTTGAAAAACGTCCCCGTTTGCGCGGTAAAACTCATCACCAACGTGTTTGCCTTGCAACAAGCCGGTGGTGGAGTGCGCAAGGAAGTCGTACCCGAAACACACCAGCCGATCCTGGTGCGCCACCCGCATATCTTTCAGTTTCCCCGCGCTTCATGCGGTCCAGAATGCGGTTGTTGTATCGCTTGGCGCGTTCCGTCTACGCGGGGAAATTCATTCCCAAGGGTGCCATGCTGTTCGCTGTGTGGATGGAGTCAGGGCATCGGCCAGCACGCGATCTGGATTTGCTCGGTTTTGGCGAGGCGTCCAACGAGGGACTGCCAGAAACTTTTCAACGACTTTGCGACAGGACAATCGAACCCGACGGACTCACCTTCGACTCCGGCAGCATTCGCGTCGCCGAAATACGCGAAAGCCAGAACGATCCGGGCCAGTGGGTGAATCTGTGCGGACTGCTGGGTATACCGTCCGGACCCCGGTCCGGGACGTTGGGGATGCGCAGTAGCCGCATGCGGGATTTCTATGATCAGTGGGTAATCGCCAGACAGTTTTCCTTCTGGAAGGATGGGCAATCGAGCTTTCATGGGTTATTATCGAGCCACCTGCATCGTTCAGAACCCAGCCATGTCCAATCCAGAGCACATCATGCTTCCCGCAGTCCAGGCTCTATCCTTCATGAGCAATATGCGTGATCCATATCTCGGTCGGCATGAGAACCGTGTCGGACATCTGGCTGCTGCGATTGGCAGGGATATGGGACTCGACGAAGAGCGCTGCAGGGGCTTGCGCATCTGTGGAATCGTGCACGACCTCGGCAAAATAGCCGTCCCCTTCGAAATACTGGCCAAACCCGGAAAGTTGACCCCATACGAGTTCGAAATCGTGAAAACCCACTCCGCGCTCGGAGAGGAGATTCTGCGCAACCTGGATGTACCATGGCCTATCGCGACGGTTTCCCTTCAGCATCACGAGCGGATCGATGGCTCGGGTTATCCACTGGGCATCAAGGGTCGGTCGATCATCCTTGAATCGCGCATTATCGCCGTGGCGGATATCGTCGATGCCATGGCATCGCATCGCCCCTATCGGGAAGGCCTCGTGATCGATGTTGTGCTGGCAGAAATCACGGCCCAGGCGGGGACCCAACTCGACGAGGCGGCTGTGGATACTTGTGTTCGGCTCTTTACGGAAAAGCAGTACACTTTTCCCCGCGGGGACAGCTGGTGATGCTCGCAGTCTTGTGCAGGGGCGGGCGAACGCTGCTATCGCATTCCCGTATTTTTATCCGATAGCCGTACTCTGGCACCACCTGACGAGGTCGATTCCGTCGATTCCGGGTCATGCGCATGCGTGGGTGTGAGAGCGGTGTGAGAGCGGTGTGAGCGGTGCGGTCAGAGCGGATATCGTTGAAAGACGAGCGTCGCGTTGGTGCCTCCGAAACCGAAACTATTCGACATCACCCGGTTGATGCGGATCCCCCGGCGCTGACGAATGATCGGCAGTCCCTCCGCTTCCGGGCAAAGGGTTTCGATATTGACTGATGGCGCGATGAAGTCGCCCTCGAGCATGAGAAGACTGTAGATGGCTTCGTGAACCCCGGCCGCTCCCAGGGAGTGCCCGGACAGGGATTTGGTTGATGAAATCATCGGCAGATCCGACGTAAAGACGTTACGAATCGCCCGAAGCTCCATTGCGTCTCCAGCCGGAGTCGATGTGCCGTGGGCATTGAGATAATCCACAGGGCCTCCGCTCGCGCCAAGCGCCATGCGCATGCAGCGCTCGGCACCTTCTCCGGAGGGTGTGACCATGTCTTGGCCGTCGGATGTGGCCCCATATCCCACCAGTTCGGCATAAATACGGGCCCCGCGTTTTTGTGCGAGTTCGAGTGCTTCGAGAACCAGAATCCCTCCCCCTCCCGCAATGACAAAACCATCCCGGCGGGCATCGAACGGGCGTGACGCCTTTTGAGGCTGGTCGTTCGAGGCGGAGGACAAGGCCCCCATGGCGTCGAACATGGCGGTCATACCCCAGTGGATCTCCTCGCCACCTCCGGCGAAGATACGATCCTGGAGTCCGTACTGGATGAGCTGCATGGCTGATCCAATGCAGTGGGCTGATGTGGCACAAGCGGAAGAGATGGAGTAGTTGATGCCCTGGATCTGAAACTGGGTTGCGAGATTGGCGGAAACCGTTGAGCACATGGTGCGGGCCACCCGGTAGGGTCCGACCCGGCGGATACCCTTGCTGCGGAGCTCATCTGCGGTTTCGATGGTATGGGCCACGGATCCGCCGCCCGATCCGGCAAGGATCCCCACTCGTTGATCGGAGACTTCGCCAGGCGTGAGTCCGGCATCGACGATGGCGTCGCGCATGGCGAGAAAGCAGTAGGCCGCGGCATCTCCCATGAACCGTTTCTGCTTTCGGTCGATGGTGGCATCGAGGTCGATTGGGGGAATGCCCGCGATCCGGCTCCGGAATCCGAGACGCTCATACTCTTTGATAAACGTGATCCCCGATCGGCCCGCTGCGAGAGATGCGGCGACATCGGATTTGCAGTTACCGAGACAGGAGACAATCCCCAATCCGGTCACGACCACGCGTTTCATGGAGTGGCTCAGAAACCGGTGGTTGAGGTGAACAAAGCCACCCGCAAAGCCTCTGCGGTATAAATCTCCCGGTCATCGATCGACACACTGCCGTTACTCACGATCAGGGTGAGTTTGCTGTGGATGATTCGCTTGACGTGAACAACGTAGCGCACGAGATGGGAGGTTGGAAGAATCTGTCCGCTGAACCGGACCTTGTCCACACCAAGCGCGCGCCCGGAGCCCGGTTCACCCAGCCAAGTCAGGAAGAAACCGGTGAGTTGCCAGAGTGCATCGAGGCCGAGACAGCCAGGCATGACCGGGTCATCGACGAAATGGCAGCCGAAAAACCATAAATCTGGCCGGACATCCATTTCGGCGATCACGACTCCCCGCCCGAAGTCACCCCCGTCGGACTGGATATGGGTGATCCGGTCGAACATGAGCATATTCGGCAGGGGGAGTCGGCCGACATGATTCGGGAACAACTCGCCGCGGGCATGCGCGATCAGTTCGTCGCGCGAAAAAGCGGTCTGGATCATGTGTTTGAACCTTGGGATCGGATCCCGGATTGGTGGATCGCCTGTAGCCGGGCAGGTCGAAGGTGGATTGGGTTGGCCGTGCGGTCCCAGCCTTTCGTCATGCGTAGAGAAGGCCCGCCTTTCCCCCTCACGCTCACCAAGGATACTCGAAACTGGGAATTATATATCCCATTGGCCAGGATCCGTTTGATCTTTGTCAATGTTCGGGCTTCCAAGGTCGAGTGGTGGCTGTGGTTTCGCCGATGGAAGAAGCGATGGGTATGGGTTGCGGCGTCGAATGCGGGTGGTCAGGCGAGTCAGGACAGAAAATCAACACGTTACGAGATTGCTGCCCGGATACAGGAGTTCCGGCGCACACTCCAGCGCGCGGAGCGGCACTAGGCGTCGGGTACCTCAAGCTTCCTCAGTTCCTGGATCGCGATGGAGAGCATGGCGTAGTCCGGGTTCGGATTGTTGCGCATCTCCTTTCTGAGCTTGCTGAAATGGGTGAGTGCCTCACCTTCGACCCCTGACCAGTTTGTGTAGACGGATGCGAAATCGCCCCGGCCGGCCATGCGGATGAGTTTCACGACCAGCCGCCGCTGCTGCCGATAGAGCTCTTCACGGAGGCTGATGCGTGCAATGGCCTGCCAGGATCCGTTCACTGTAAGCGTTTCGATTGCGGTGTGGAGCCAGTCGAGCTCGAGGGCCAGACTCAGTTCGAAGTGGAACCCGGCCACTCGTGCGAGCGGCTGATCCAGGGTCTGTGCCATGTCGACCAGATCGAAGACCGGATAGAGGAGGGGAATCGCGGCGATGCGTGAGGCCAATGCTGGTGACGCACCTTCGGCAATGCGTGCATTGCTCCGGTCGAAATAGTCTTTCTGGATGGTTTCAGGAAGCATGTCGGCGAGATCGTTTTCGTACGTCTGGACGCCGGATTCGAAATACGCGATGCGATCGCCCACCTCGAGGCGATGCCGGTCGTGATGAAGAAGCCAGCGGGTCAGATGGCGGATCAGGCTTCCGCTCAGGATGAGCGGGGTGAGTGTGAGTGAGGGAGGTGCCGTCGCGGGCAGCTCGCGCAAATCCCGGCACAATGCGCCGCCTCGCGTCACGGCGTAGGCGACGCTGAAGGCCCGGACGATATTCGCGGTTGAGGCACCGGTCTCCTCTCCGATGCGGATCACGAATGTGGGCCCCATGTGGTTGACGATGCGATTCGTGATCTCCGTGCGGATGATTTCCGGTCCGAGCGGATGTCGCCGCATGAACGGGGCATAGCGTTTGAGAAGCGCCTTGGGAAAGTAACGTTCGATCTCCTGGTAGAGGAACGGATCCTGGGCAACCTCGCTGCCCTGGAGATCCTGGGACAGGGCGATTTTCCCGTAGGCCAGGAGGATCGAGAGTTCGGGGCGCGTGAGCCCGCGCTGGGCGGCGCGCCGCTGGGCCAAAAGCTCGGCATTGGGCAGACCTTCGAGGCGCCGGTTGAGGACCCGGCGGCGCTCGAGTTCGCGGATCAGGTGAATGTGTTCTTCAAGCCTCTGGGGCGCGCCAAACTCGAGCATGGACAACGCGCGCGCCTGCTCGTAGTTGTGATCGAGAACATGGCGGGCGATGTCTTCGGTCATCTCGCGCAGGAGACGTTCACGGTGCCGGACGATTGCGTGGCGCTCTTCGGATGCGACACTGAGCAGGATTTTGATGTTCACTTCGTGATCCGAAGTATCGACGCCGGCCGAGTTGTCGATGAAATCGGTATTGATGTGACCTCCGTTCAAGGCGTATTCCACTCGCCCAAGCTGCGTGAATCCGAGATTCCCGCCTTCGGCGACGACCTTGGCGCGCACGTCGCGACCGTTCAGGCGGAGCGTGTCATTGCTGCGGTCTCCCACATCGGACGACGATTCGGAGGTTGCCTTGACGTAGGTGCCGATGCCGCCATTCCAGAGGAGATCAACGGGTGCGGCGAGCATGGCACGGATCAGTTCCGTCGGTGTGAGGGTGGCCGCCTCGATGGCGAGCGCGCCCCGGGCCTCTGCGCTGAGATGGATCTGCTTCGCGGAACGCGGGTAGATGGCGCCGCCTTTGGACAGCAAGTCGATGCGGTAGTCGGCCCAACTCGAGCGCGGCAGATCGAACAGGCGGCGTCGCTCCTCGAAGCTCGTTGCGGGGTCCGGATTGGGATCGATGAAGATATGCTGGTGGTTGAAGGCACAGATGAGCTTGAGGTGCCGCGACAGGAGCATGCCGTTTCCGAATACGTCTCCGGACAGGTCGCCGATGCCGGCCACGGTGATGGTTTCCCGGTCGGGATCGATGCCGAGTTCATGAAAGTGACGACGGACGGATTCCCAGGCTCCGCGTGCGGTGATGCCCATCTTCTTGTGGTCATAACCCACCGATCCGCCGGAGGCAAAGGCATCAGCAAGCCAGAAGTGGAAATCATCCGCGATTTCGTTTGCAAGGTCCGAAAACGTGGCGGTGCCCTTGTCGGCCGCGACGACCAGATACGGGTCGTCCTCGTCGTAGCGGACGGTGCGCTTCGGCGGGATCGTTTTCCCCGCGACGATGTTATCGGTCAAAGTCAGAAGGCCCTGGATGAAGGTCCGGTAGCAGCGTTTGCCTTCTTCGAAGGCCTCGTCGCGACTGCCTTCCCGTGGGGGTTGTTTGACGTAAAACCCGCCTTTCGCGCCGACCGGGACGATGACCGTGTTTTTGACCATCTGGGCCTTCATGAGCCCCAAAACCTCGGTACGGAAATCCTCGCTGCGATCCGACCAGCGGATGCCGCCGCGCGCCACCCGGCCCCCGCGGAGGTGGATCCCCTCGACCTGGGGTGCGTAGACAAAAATCTCGTAGAGGGGGTGGGGCAGGGGCAGATCCGGAATCCGGCTCGAATCGAGCTTGTAGCTCAGGAAACGGTATCCCTGGCTGTCGCGGAGCGGTCGTTGGAAGAAGTTTGTCCGGAGCATGGCAGAGATCACCCCCCGGTACGCCCGGAGTATCCGGTCGGCATCGCTCGATTCGACCTGCTCCAGCGCCTGATTGAGCGCTTCTTCGATCGTTGTGCTTTGGCTGATCCGCTCTTCTGTGGGGTGATCGGGATCAAAACGGCTCTTGAACCAGCGCACCAGGAGGAGGGCGATGGATGGTTGTCCGGACAGGGCGCGGGCCATGTTCGCAGGCGTGAACGGGATGCCGGCCTGTACGAGATACTTGCAGATGCTCCGGAGGAGAGCGACTTCCCGCCAGACGAGATCCGCCTCGAGGACGAGACGGTTGAATGCGTCGTTTTCTGCAAATCCGTCCCAGACGGCAAGAAACAGCTCCTCGATGGCCTCCTTGCGCAGCGTGGGTTCCTGCGCACCGGTTGCGGAGGGTTCCAGTTCGAAATCATGAATCCAGATCCGCCCGATTCCGCTCACGTTGACTTCATAGGGATGTTCGGTGAGTACGCGGAAGCCCGTGTTTTCGAGGATGGGCAGTGTGTCGGATATGGCAAGTGGCTGATCGAGGCGGAAGATCTTGAGTCTCAGGGTCTTGGTCGAGGTATGCTTGGGCCGGTAGAGGGAGAGCCGGAGCGGCTGCTCGGGCCGGATCGCTTCGATCTCGAGCAGGTCGTAGACGGCGGCTTGGGGTTTGACGTCATCCTGATAGATCGCGGGGAAGCTCTCGCGGAAGCGCTCGAAGCGGGCGAGCCCCCGTTCTTCACCCAGCCGGTCGGTTAAGGCAAGCTTGAGATTTTCGCCCCAGCTGCGTGCCGCCTGCTGGATCGCCTCCTCAAGCGCGGCCATGCGCTTGGGTGGCGGGCTCGGCATCTCGGTCTGGACCGTGACATGGAGCCTCGCGAGCGCCGAGTCTGAAATCCAGATGTCGGATTCGACTTCCTGTCCGCCCAGACCCTCCCGAAGCAGGGTCTCGATTTTCTCGCGCGCACGAAACGTGTAGTTCTCGCGCGGCAGGTACACGAGACAGCTCAGATAGCGGCCGAACACATCGGGCCGGACGAACAGGCGGGTCAGATGGCGTTCCTGAAGTCTCAGAACGCCAAGGGACAAGGTCTCGAGCTGGTCGATTGAGGCTTCGAGCAGCTCGCCGAGCGGGAGCGTATCGAAGATGACGCGCAATCTCCGGCCAGCGTGTGATTCAGGCGCGAGCCCGGAGCGGTCGAGGATGGCTTCCCGCTTGAGGCGTACGACTGGAATCTCCTGGGGCGGACATTTGAACACGAGGGGGTTGAACAGGCCCAAGATCCGGTCCTCGCCGATCACCCGTCCCCGGTCATCGAAACGTCTGACTCCGATATAGTCGAGGGGTCCCGGGCGGTGAACGGTCGAATGGGTATTGGTCTTCGTGATGATGAGGAGTTCGGGTGCAAGGGCTTTCTCGTGGACCCGTTCCGGCAGGTGCTTGACTGGGGGCGGAGGGGTGCCCAAGGGGCGCCGGAGGATGCCAAGACCGCTGCCCGGATCCTCCACGAGTTCAAGGTCGGAGCCGCCCTGGGCGAGATGGTAGCGCCGGTACCCCAAGGGCGTGAACCAGTCCCGGGCGAGCCAGGCGAGAAAGTCCCGTACCTCGAGGATTTCCCGCTCGGGGATACGGGCCGTTTCGGGAGGGGCGAGTGCGTTGCCGAGTTCCTCGATCTTCTGGGACAGACGCCAGGCGTCTTCGTGTACCCGGGCCACATCCTCGAGGTTGTGCCGGATGCCTTGTTCGAGCTTGCGCAACCGTTCGGGGCCATGGACCCGGTCGAAGACCATGAGGATCCAGGATTCTCGTGGGTGCGTGTCGGGGGCGACCCGGGGTTGGAGCATCCGGAGCGCGCCCTGCCCGTCGCGGTCGGCGCGCATCACGGGATGCACGGTGAGATGGAGCGCGATGCTCTCCTGCCGGGCGGCCAAGGTCATGGAGTCGACCAAAAACGGCATGTCGTCGTTGACCGCGAGCGCAACGGTATAGGCCTGGCGCGCGGCCTTGCGGGCTGGCAGATTGATGATCCGGATGGCGGTTTCCTGTGGCATGCGGATCTGGCCGAGCTCAAAATGCTGGCTGATCAGGGTATGCCAGTCATCCGGGGTGAAGACCTCGAGATCGATGGGAGAGAGATTCTGGAGATAGAGCGCGAGAAAGTTTCTGATGTCGGATGGAAGTCCCGGAGTGGGCGGACTTTTGGCGAAAGCGGCGGCTAGTTTCGTGAGGAAGGATGGGGGCGGGGCGGCAGGCGGGGTTCCGTTGCGCATGAAGGCGGGTGGGCTCGCGGACAGTGAGAGACTTCAATTTTAGCGGTCTTGCGACCTTTTTGCAGGAAGCTTCGGGGCCCACGCCGATTTGAGGTAGGGAGCGCAACCGTTTTGGGAAACCGGTCGGCAAGCGTTCATTTCGAACCCCCGGCGATCTGCGTCTCGCGCTAGTCTCGCTTCTGCCTCAGCGATCACTCCGACCTTGCCCAAACCGATGCCTGCATTCACGGCGATCCACTCAGAGGGGTCGAGATACTCTGGATCGGGGCAGCTCGACCTGGTTTTCCCCGAACCCACGGAGGGCATGATCCGAGCGGAAGCGCCCGGAGTCGCTACCCGTTCGGAGGAGTGGCTCCTGGATCAGGCGTTGCGGATACTGGAGCGTCGCTTCAAGCGCGCAGGTAACGCGCTCGATTCGCCAGCCCGGAGTGCGGAGTACTTCCGGATGAAGCTTGCACACCTTGCCCAGGAAGTCTTTGCGGTCGCCTATCTTGACCATCACCACCGGGTTCTCGCAGCCGAAATCCTCTTCACCGGCACGATCGATCAGTGCGTGGTGCATCCGCGCGAGGTGGTCCGGCAGGGTCTCCGGCATAACGCAGCCGCCGTGCTCTTCGCGCACAATCACCCCTCCGGTCTTCCCGAGCCCTCCCAGGCGGATCGGGCGCTCACGGATCGATTGCGGGAGGCGCTCGCGCTGGTCGATATCCGGGTGCTCGACCATTTCGTGATCGGGGGGACCCATTGGGTGAGCTTTGCCGACCGGCACTGGCTCTAGGGGAAGGTGCCTTGGTGGAGGGCCGGATGGATCTCCCCATCGTCACGAGTGCAGGGTGCGCAGCCGCTCGAGCCGCTCTTGCACCTGGCGTTCGAATGCCTCGACGCTTGTGGCAAACGCCTTGTGCAGCCCGGCATCCGGATTGCCCTGCATGAATGAATCGATGATCCGCTCGAGTAGCGCGTGGAGCGCATCGTGCTGCGCGGACAGTTCCTCGTCGAAGGGGATCCGATTCCCCGGGATGAGTGGGCAGGAGTAGTGGCGGAGACTCGAGAAGAGGGTTTTCTGTTTGGCAGCTGGGATTCGCGCGGACTGCTCGATCACGCGCTGGCACCAGCGGTGGTGGACCTTGGACAAAAGGAGGGGCAGGGACTCGGCATGACTCGAGCGCGCAGGGAAGGTCTCGCAGGCCGCCTGCGGTTTCCAGGTCCGCATCCATTGGATAAAAGTGTCGTGCGGCATGGCAGGGGCCAGGGCGAAACCCTGTGCCAGGCGTCCGCCGAGAGCCAGATACATCTCCACGATCTCGGGCGTTTCGATCCCGACCCCGGTGACGTCGTACCCGCCCACTTCGCCGCTGCGCAACGCGCCGCCCGTGAGACTGGCTGCGCGCGGGTCTGTCAGGAGGTTGATCAGGAAACTCCGGTCAATCTTGATCCCCCGGCTGTGCAGATGTTGGAGATTCCGGAGCGAGACGGGCCAGGTGCCGAAGTTGTCGAGTGCGATCGACACGCCGCGCATCCGGATGTCCTCGAGGATATCCGGCAGCCGGTTCCAGTCCGACAAAAGCGTGCTCGGCTTGAGTTCAAAGACGAGACGGTTCGCGTAGGCGCCATAGTCCTGGATCCAGTTCCGGATATCTTCCGCGAAGTGCGGCGACAGGAGATAACGCAGGTTGACGTTGAGGCTCAAGGGGATCGTGATGTTCTCGGAGTCGAGTTGCAGAAGCTCACGCCCGAGCGCCCGGAACAGGCGGCGTCCGGTTTCGAGGAGGAGAGGCGGATCATCTTCGATCGTCGCGAGCCACTCGGCGCTATCCAGGCGCTGCTCCGGATCGTCCACCCAGCGCGCAAACGCCTCGGCGCCCACGATCCGTCCGGTCGTGAGGTCGACGATCGGTTGCAAGTGGGTTTGGATGGCTCCGCTTTGGAGGGCTGTTTTCAGGCGGTTGTGAAGCTCGATTCGCGATTCGAGCAGGTGTTCGAAATTTTCTTCGAAAAACGCCCAGGCGTTGCGTCCGCGTGCCTTGGCACGATAGAGGGCGAGGTCGGCATGACGCAAAAGGATCCGTGCGGAGACCGGATCCTGCGGATAGAGGGTCACCCCGAGACTCACCGTGACCGGCAGGAGGTAATCGCGGTAGCGGATCGGTTGGGCGAGATCCGTGCGCAGATGTTCGAGGACACCCGTGATTTCGGTTTCTGTGTTGAGTCCGCTCAGGATCAGGCCAAACTCATCCCCCGCGAGACGCGCAGCCGTACTTTCGCGGTTGAGGATGGCCTCGAGCCGCCCAGCCGTGGTCGCGAGAATCACGTCTCCGGCATCGTGCCCGAAACGGTCATTGATCTCTTTGAAATGATCGATGTCCAGGATCCCGACACCGACGATCGCCTGGGTGCGTTCGGCCTGTTTCAGGGCGCCGTCCAGGCGGTCGAAAAAGAGATTGCGGTTGGGCAGCCGGGTCAGGGAATCGGTGAAGGCCATGAGTTTGAGTGCCTCCTCGCGCTCGTATTCCGTGAGAGCGAGGGTCATGGCTTCGCAGACCTGGAGGCATAGCCGCGTCGTCGTTTCAGGTTTGAAATATCCCGCCTCCCGGCTGGTGATCACGAGAACTGCGGGGATACGACCGCGATGCAGAACGGGAAACGCACCGGCCTCCTTGAGGTTGACGCGTTTCAGTGCGGCATCAAGCGTCTCGGGAAGCGATGGGGCACCCGCCGAACCCACGAAGACGGGTTCATGCGCGCGGGCTGCCATTTTGGCGAGTTCGTCGCAGAAATCAGGCAGGTCGTTGTTCAGGGCGGGATCCGCACCCGGCGCCCGGATGATTTCGATGGCGGGGGATTCGTCTAAGGGGACACCTGCCTTTTGTTCCGGGATCTGGAATATGCCGATGCCATCGATCTCGTTGAGCTGGCTCAGGTTCTCGCAGAGTTCCCGGTAGAGGAGTTCGGGCTTTGGGTTGCGGGCAACCAGGCGATAGACGCCCGCGAGCGCATGGTACAGATTCTCAAAACGGATCCGTTCCCGTTTCTCCTGATTGCGGGCGAGGCCGATGCTGAGGCACTCGACAATCCGCTCGAGGAGTTCGCAGAGTTCCGCATCAAAGAAGCCTGCGCTCGAGGCTCCGAGCACGAGGACCCCCTGACAGCGTTCGCCGACCAGAAGCGGAAAGCCGGCGATGGCGGCCAGTGTGCGTCGTTCCGGCTCGGAAAGCCAAACCGAGCCAGCGGAATCGGGATCGTTGAGATCGATGATCCGTGGCTGACGTGTCCGGTAGACGGTTCCGGTGATCCCGCATCCCTCGGGTTGCCCCGGGTCGATCGTAATCGGGACCTGCTGGATGTGATCGCTGGCCGGGCCGGAGAAAGCCTCGATATGCACTTTTTGGTCGTGGGGATCGATGAGCGTGATATAGGCCACGGGCAGATCGGCCGCGGCGCAGGCGAGATCACAGGCCTTCTGGATGAGCGGAGTCGCAGGTGGATCCGTTGCGAGGAACTCGCTGATTTGCGCGAGAACCGAGTAGAAACGTTCCATGCGCAGGAGCTTGGTCTCGCGGATCTGGTCTTCGATCACGAGACTCAGACTGCGGGTGGTGCTCTCGAGATGTTCCACGAGCCCCGGATCGAAAAAATCCGGTTCGGCCGCGATGAACACCATGATTCCCCAAAG